>CAXHFF010000015.1:0-12795 GCA_964016255.1 uncultured Acidimicrobiaceae bacterium | reverse complement strand
CGGCATACTAGATCGGTTGTTGTCTCGTGGGATAGGAGATGTGTATAAGAGACAGCTTCCTGAAGTTGCAGAAGCAAATATAAAGACTTTAAAAGTTGGTTACAACTTTGGTATTACCGTTGAAGCATTTCATCACACATACGTTGTTGAGAAAGCAGCACTTCCGACTGGAGAATACACAAATATAAATGGGAATATCGGATTAAGTTGGGGTCTTATCGCAGGAGCAAAACTATCCAATCTTGAATTGTTTTATGGAAGTTATCCCATCACGCCGGCATCAGACATACTTCATGAATTATCAAAGCATAAAAATTTCAATGTAATAACTTTCCAAGCAGAAGACGAGATCGCAGCAGCCGCTGCGACTGTTGGTGCATCATTTACTGGAAAGCTTGCCGTGACAGGCACAAGTGGTCCTGGATTAGCCCTTAAAAGTGAAACTATTTCACTAGCCCTTTCTGCAGAGCTACCTATGGTTATTGTGAACGTACAACGTGGAGGTCCTTCAACTGGTCTTCCCACAAAACCTGAACAATCCGATTTATTATTTGCCCTTTATGGAAGGCACGGCGAATCCCCCCTACCAGTACTTGCTTCACGATCACCTTCCCATGCTTTTTACACTGCTATAGAGGCAAGTAGAATAGCTTTGAAATACATGACACCAGTAATACTCCTATCAGACAACTATGTTGCTACTGGCTCTGAGCCTTGGAAGCTACCAGATATTTCTGACTTACCTTCTCTTACTAACAACTTAACAACAAAAAATAACTCAAAAGATGGCTTCCTACCTTTCCACAGAGATATGACTACTTTTGCACGACCTTGGGCTGTTCCTGGAGTTCCAGGTTTAGAGCATCGAATTGGTGGACTAGAAAAAGAAGAAGGTACTGGAAATGTTTCATATGATAGTGCTAACCATCAATACATGACAGATATGAGGGCATGGAAAATTGCTAATATTGCTAATGATATTGAACCTTTAGAACTCAATGGTGATGAAAGCGCTGACACACTTGTTTTAGGGTGGGGCTCTACCTATGGAGGAATAACACAAGCAGTAAATAGGCTGAATAAAAAAGGTGTTAAAGTAGCAAGTGCTCATTTGACATTTATAAATCCATTTCCAGATAACTTAGGTGAAATCATATCTAAATTTGAAAGAATTATAATTCCAGAATTAAACACAGGACAGTTAATAAAACTCATTAGAGAAAGATTCCTGATTGACGCAAAAGGGATTAATAAAGTTGCAGGCGAACCTTTCACTGCACAAGAATTAGAAGAAAAAATAGAGGAAAAAATAAATGAGTAAAGTTCCAGTTAATTACAAGAGAACAGACATGCAAAGTGACCAAGAAGTCAAATGGTGTCCTGGTTGTGGGGATTATACGATATTAGCCTCTGTTCAGAGCTTTATGGCTGAACTAGGTATAAGTAAAGAAAAAATGGTCTTTGTATCAGGTATTGGATGTGCAGCAAGGTTCCCTTACTACATGAATACATACGGATTACACACAATACATGGACGTGCACCTGCTGTAGCAACTGGAGTGACCCTATCAAATCCTGACTTATCAGTTTGGGTTGTATCCGGAGACGGAGATTCACTTTCTATAGGTGGAAATCATTTAATTCACGCCTTAAGAAAAAACGTAAATATAAAAATACTCATGTTCAATAACCAGATTTATGGACTTACCAAGGGTCAATACTCTCCTACTAGTGAAGAGGGTAAAAAAACTAAATCTTCACCATTTGGTTCTGTAGAACTTCCTTTTAATCCAATGAGCGTTGCCCTAGGTGCTGAAGCATCTTTTGTGGCTCGTTCTGTTGATATGGACAGAGATTTGACTACACAGGTGTTACAAGAAGCATCAACCCATAAAGGATCTGCTTTTGTAGAGATCTACCAGAATTGTAATGTCTTTAATGACAAAGCATTTGAGCAACTAACTTCTAAAGAAGGACGTGTAGCAAATAGAATAAATTTAGTACATGGCGAGAAGGTTATTTTTGGTGCTGAAGACGAATTTGCTGTAACCATTGAAAATGGGGAAGCTAAAATTGTAAAACGAACAGATATTGATGATTCACAAATCTATGTACACGATATTACAAGAGAAAATCCATCAGTTGCATTCTCACTCTCAAGGTTGTCACATGGTCCTTATGGCCCGACCCCGATGGGAGTTTTCAGAAAAGTTCAAAGAGAAACTTATAATGAAGACGTTATGAAACAAATAGATTTTGCAAAAGATTCAAAGGGTGATGGCGAGTTAGATAAATTAGTAAGATCCCTTGGAACTTGGGATGTTAAATAACTCTAATTAAGTTTTACTCGTCTAAATAATCTATTTGATCTGTAGGCATTATCAGTGCTGTACTTGCATTAACAATGTGTGAAACAATTCTCTTCAAGTATCTAAAAAATAAGGTAGTTGAAACTGGGTATTCAATTGTTTCTTTGTTTTCTAGAAGAGCTGTGATTTTATCGTCTAAGTCTGTAGACATAGACGAACCAAGAGTGATTAAATCATGTACTTTCGTTTCATCTTCAAGATTGAGACATGACTGCAAATAAACAATTAGTTTCCCTATATCATTTCTTAACCCAATATAGCTATCTAAATCTTCACCTTTAGTAAAGGTGTTCCCCGTTTCTGCAATTTCGAAAAGATTCTTACAATAATCCCCAATCCTCTCAATATCTTTTGACATCGTCATGTATGAAAGAAGTAATGGAATATCTAAATTTCTTGAATTAACAGCAGAGTGAATAATCATCTCTCTACGAACTTCACGATGGAGTTCATTAATAGTCTTGTCTGTAGCGTATAAATCATCCCTAACGCTGTCAAGATTGGTGTCGCCAAGAAGGCAATTCATTGAAATATCATAGATGTGCATACTATTTGTGAGCATCTCGCTTAATTTAGCATCTATATTGTCTAGTGATTCTTTACTCATTTTTCTCCTTAATTAAATAGTACTACGCCCAATAGTGGAAGTAATAAGAATGTTACTAATACATACAATATTGCAATGTATCTTCTTTTAGCAGTTATGACACTGAGTCTCTTTGCCAAATTAACTGGTATATTTCTTACTGCTTTTACTGGATAAACAATAATCACACCAATTAAATTGAAAAATACATGGTGTAGTGCAATAGTTAATCCTGCTGGATCATCTACAGCAAAGCTAGCTAGAACAGCTGTGATTGTTGTACCAATATTTGCCCCTAATGTTATTGGAAATGCATTCTCAATAGATAGAATTCCTGAACCAACAATCGGTACGAGTATTGAAGTTGTGATACTTGAGCTTTGTACTGAAAAGGTAATTAAGATTCCGATCAATATTGCGAGAAGTCCCCCACCTTTTGCAAGGGCTTTATCTAACCCGAATTCAATTTGGTTAAGCATAAGAGATTTCATATTCGATACTACATTTTTTAGGCTCAAGAAAATAAATGCTATTGCAATAATAATCAAAAGAACAGCGTAGGCTCTGTAAGAATTCTCACTGAGATTGTTTATAAATGGAATAGAAGATAGTCCGTCTAGGATATTATTTGAACCCCACTTAATTCCTGCCTTAATTGGGCTATTTGGTTTTGTTGCCGTGAAGCCTGTGGCAAGAACGAAATCTGTTCCATTTTCAGCCATCCTTGTTATAAACCCCGTATATAGGTCAAGAGGAAAAAGTATTATCACCACTAATAAGTTAAAGAAGTCATGCATCGTTGAGGCTGCAAAAGCTCTTTTAAATTCCTGTTCTCTTCTTACGTGACCAAAAGAAACTAAGGTATTAGTTACTGTTGTTCCTATATTTGCTCCCATAACCATTGGTATTGCGTATTCCAAGCTGAGGACTCCACTTCCAACTAAACCAACAATTGTTGCAGTAGTAACAGAGGAAGATTGCACTAATACTGTACATAAAATTCCAACCAATAAACCAGCAAAAGGATTGGAGACTGACTCAAAAAGTGAATCTGTGTACTCTGCACCTAAAGTTTTAATTCCTTTTTCAAGAAGTTTGATTGATACAAGGAAGAAATATAAGAAAAATATTGCGAAGCTTAAATTTTTAAAAGATTTTAAATTCATATTCCGTTTGAATTATATAAGATTTTTAATTAAATAATTTTCTAATTTGCCTGTTGTTTACTTTAAGTTTACTTTTCAAAAACAATCGTAAAAGTAGAACCATATTCCAATTCACTAACAATCTCAATAACAGCATTGTTTCGATCAAGTGCATGTTTAACGATTGCGAGACCTAGTCCTGTGCCGCCTACTTTTCTTGATCTTCCTTTATCAACTCTATAAAATCTCTCAAAGATTTTTTCTTGATCTGATTGAGAAATTCCAGAACCAAAGTCTTGAAATGAACATCTCACTGAATTATCATTTTCTTCTAGTTGAATCAAAATATTCTCTTCTGGTGGAGAGTATTTTAAAGCGTTCTTTATTAGATTTTTCACGGCCAGTGAAATATCATCAAAATTTGCATTTATTTCAACTTTCTTCTTTTTATAACGAATTCGTTTTTTATTTTGTTTAGATAAGTAAGAAATTTCATTTGCTACTACATCATGCAAATCAAATGTTTCCATAAATACATCTGAGGACTCCATAGCTGATAAATCTAATAAATCTGAAATAAGTTCATTCATCCTGTCAGAATCTCTTAAAATTTGCTCTAAAAAAGTTTTAGTCATTCCGTCATCACGCTCAAGAGATGTAAGTGCCGATTCGGCAGCTAGTCTTACCGATGCAATTGGAGTTTTTAACTCATGAGAAGCGTTTGCTATAAACTCTTCTTTAATTCTTGCAATTTCTATAAATTCATCTTTATTGTTTTCAGTCATTTAATTTATATCCTACACCTCTTATGGTTACCAATCTTTTTGGTGACTTTGGATTTACTTCTATTCTTTCACGTATTCTTTGGATGTGTACATCAAGAGTTTTAGAATTTCCAGCAAAACTGTATCCCCAAACTTTACTAAAGAGTTTGTCTCTAGAAACTATATTTCCGGCATTTTCACAAAGATAATAAAGTAATTCAAATTCCCTAGGTCTCAATTCAATTATTTCATTATCTATTTTTGTTTCATACCTTAAAGGATTCATGGCAATATTTCCTATAGTTATTTCTTTGGCAAAATTTAAGTCTTCTACACCGTGCAATAATTCTGAGTTTTTTGTCCTTCTCAAAACAGCTTTTACTCTACTTATTAGCTCTTTAACTGAAAATGGTTTAGTTATATAGTCATCTGCACCCATTTCTAAGCCACTGATTTTATCGTTTTCGTCATCTTTGGCAGTCAACATAATTATTGGTATGTTTGAAGATTTTCTTATTGCTTTACAAATTTCAAGACCAGAAACTTCCGGAAGCATAATATCTAATATGATTAGATCAAAATGTTCTTCATCAAAAATATCAAGAGCAATTTTTCCATCATCAACATGGGTAACTTTTAAACCTTCATTTTTAAGGTTATAAATAATTCCATCTGCGATACTTTTTTCATCTTCTACGAGTAAAACTTTAACTGACATTAACTAAATTAGTTCAGACGGAGAGGACCATTCACCTCGATTAAAGGCTAAAATATAATTTTCATATCCTAAAAAGTCCTCTTTAAATTCATTTGGAATATTAAAACCCCACCAGTCATCTTTAAACTGACTTCGGTGAGCTTTCATCGAATTAATTTTATGTTCTACATACTTTGTGCCATCGACTTCAACATCTATATCGTCATGTTCACTGCCGATTGGGTTAAATCTATTAAATTCTTCTTCAGAAATAATTCCAGCATCAAACATCTGTTGTCTTCTTGATTGCATTCTTGTCTTAGACCAGGCACTGTAATACAGACGCTCTGGAATCCATACTTCTTGATTTTCTTTAAGTGGGAACTTGTCGAGGTCACTAGCTGCAAAGAACGCTGCTGTTCCTATTCTGTGTGTCTGAATGTGATCTGGATGACCGTAACCACCAAAAGGATCGTATGTTATTAAAGCATCGGGTTTATATTTTCTGATTATGTCGACTAGTTTTCCAACAGGGTCAAAATAATTCTGCCTCCAGAAACATTCTGGATCTTCATTTTCACTAGTGCCCATCATGCCAGAATCTTTAAAGCCCATCCATTCATATTCTTTAACACCAAGTGCTTCAAGGCTTGCTTCTAGTTCTTTTCTTCTCATTTCAGCGAGTTTTGGAAAGAGTTCTTCTGGATTATCGTAGTTATGAATTTCTCCGGCAGAGCCATCGGTTGCGGTAGCTACAACTACTCTATGACCTTCAGCTGCATATTTTGCTAAAGTGACACCTGTTGATACTGATTCATCGTCAGGGTGTGCATGAAAAGCGAGTATGCTTTTCATTATTAACTATCTTGTTCCGTGATGTCTTCTACTAATTCTTTGCCACGTAAAATTGCTGCTTCGTGGTCTCCATCAATCTTTTCAATGATCTCCCCAAGTACAGTTACTTTTTCTGGTGTAATTTGAAGGAGGCCACCAGATACTGCGTAGCTGTCCTTACCTCCAGAGTGTTCAATTGTTAATCCACCAGGCAAAATTGTAGCTACAGTAGCTTCGTGGCCACTATAGATTCCGATTTCACCATTTGGAGTCCTGGTGACGACCATTGTTGACTCGCCACTAAAGTATTCTTCCTCTGGACTAACTACATTAACAATCATGACTAGGCAGATGCCTCAATCTCTTTTGCTTTTTCAAGTACTTCATCAATTCCACCAACCATATAGAAGGCCTGTTCAGGAGTTGCATCTAGCTCTCCACTCAAAATAGTCTTAAATGCCTCAACACTGTCCTTGATGGATACGAATTTACCTTCAATACCTGTAAACTGCTCAGCAACATACATCGGTTGAGAAAGGAATCTTTGAATTCTTCTTGCTCTACCTACCAACAACTTGTCTTCTTCAGATAGCTCATCAAGTCCAAGAATTGCAATAATGTCTTGTAAGTCATTGTATCTCTGAAGAACTCGTTGTACTTCTCGAGCAGTTGAATAGTGATCATCTCCAACAATTTTTGGATCTAATATTCTACTTGAAGAGTCAAGAGGGTCAACAGCTGGATAAATACCTAAGTCTGCAACTTTCCTATCAAGAACTGTTCTAGCATCTAAGTGAGCAAAAGCAGTGTGTGGTGCAGGGTCAGTAATGTCATCAGCTGGAACATATACTGCCTGAAGTGATGTAATAGATCTTCCTTTAAGTGAAGTAATCCTCTCTTGAAGGAATCCCATTTCATCAGCTAATGTTGGCTGATAGCCCACAGCTGAAGGCATACGTCCTAGTAATGTTGATACCTCAGATCCTGCCTGGCTAAATCTAAAAATATTATCAATGAACAAAAGAACATCCTGTTTTTCTACATCTCTAAAGTACTCTGCCATTGTGAGTGCTGAAAGTGCCACTCTTAATCTCACTCCAGGTGGTTCGTCCATTTGACCGAATACTAAAGCTGTCTTATCAATAACTCCAGATTCCTGCATTTCTCCGAACAAGTCATTACCTTCTCTTGTTCTTTCACCAACGCCAGCAAAAACAGAAACACCTCCGTGCTGAGTTGCAACACGATTAATCATCTCCTGAATCAAAACAGTTTTTCCTACACCTGCACCTCCGAAGAGACCAATTTTTCCACCTTCTACATATGGTGCTAATAGATCAACAACTTTAATTCCAGTTTCAAACATTTCGCTTTGTGATGTTACGTCTTCATATGCAGGTGGAGTTCTATGTATTGGCCAACGTTCTTTAACATTAATTGACTCAATAGGAACATCTAGAGTTTCACCAGCAACGTTAAAAATATGTCCAAGAGTTTCTTGTCCTACAGGTACAGAAATTGGCGCATTTGTATTTCTTACTTCTGTTCCTCTCTTCAAACCATCTGTAGCTTGCATTGAGACTGCACGAACTTTATTTTCTCCAATATGCTGTGCTACTTCGAGGGTAATTGTATTTTTTGAATCTCCAATAGTTATATCTACCTCTAATGCAAAGTTAAGTTCAGGAAGATTGTCTTGTGGAAATGCCACGTCAACAACTGGACCTGCAACCTTTACTACTCTACCTATTTCTTCACTCATTCTTTTCCTTTCTAACTGGCATCTGAAAGTGCTTCAGACCCACCAACAATTTCTGAAATCTCTGTCGTAATTTCTGCTTGTCTAGCTTGATTACTTTTCATTGCTAATAATTTAATTAATTCTTCTGCATTGTCAGTTGCGGCTTTCATGGCTCTCATTCTTGCAGCATGTTCAGACGTTGAACCATTTAGTAATGCATTAAAAAATGAGGCATTTGCATACTTTGGAAGAATGCTATTTAGAACTTCTTCTCCACTAGGTTCAAAAGTTACAGAGGATTTACTTTCAACTTCTTGGGGGTCTAGAGGAAGTATTTTTTTGATAACTGCATCTTGAGTTAAGGCTGACTTATAACTTGTATACACAATTTCTATAGAGGATACGTCACCTTTGTAGTATTTTTCTGTAATAGGGGTCATTACCTCTAATGCATTATCAAACTCTGGACTGTCTGTAATCCCTTCATAACCTGAGGAGACATTAATTTTCCTATACGTAAAATACCTAGTTGCTTTTTTGCCAACAGTTACAATTTCAACATCTTTACCTGATTGTTCTATTTCTTTTCTTCTATTATCAGCTATTTTTAATATATTTGTATTGTATGCTCCAGCTAATCCTCGATCAGATGTTAATACAATTAAGAGGACTTTTTCTTTTCCCTCCTTGGCGTCGATTTTTGGTACTGCGCCATTGTTTATCAAGTCTTGAACTATTTCACTTAGAAGTCCAAAATATGACTCAGAAGATTTCATTCTATTTTGTGCTTTAACAATCCTAGATGAAGCTATGAGTTCCATTGCACGTGTAATTTTTTTAGTCGAGCGAACGCTCTTTATTCTTCTATTAATTATACGTAGTTCAGCACTTGCCACTTCTAGTCCTCTTCTGGTGTTTCCAAGGTTGCAACGAAAGCAATAACGGCGTCTTTTAATTCATCCCCCGGAAGCTCTCCTGTTTCTTTTAATGTATTAACCATGTCTGAATAACGTGTTTTCACGAATTCAAGTAAATTCTTTTCTGCTTCATATATTCCATCGACTGGTACTTTATCAAAATAACCTTCTGTAACAGCGTAAAGTGCAATAACTTGATCTTCTGTTGCTACTGGTTCGTATTGAGGCTGTTTTAACATTTCAACAACTCGAATACCTCTGTCCAACTGTGATTGTGATGCTGCATCTAAATCTGATCCAAATTCTGCGAAAGCTTCGAGCTCTCTAAACTGAGCTAGATTGATTCTTAATGGTCCAGAAACTTTTTTCATAGCTTTTGTTTGAGCTGCACCACCAACACGTGAAACTGAAGTACCAGGGTTTACTGCAGGTCTAACACCAGAGTAGAATAATTCACTTTCTAGATATATTTGTCCATCAGTAATTGAGATTACGTTTGTAGGAATGAAAGCAGAAACATCGCCAGCTTTTGTTTCTATGATAGGTAAACCTGTCATAGATCCTCCACCTAGATCTTCAGATACCTTTGCACAGCGTTCAAGAAGTCGTGAATGCAAATAGAATACATCACCTGGATAAGCTTCTCTTCCAGGAGGTCTTCTAAGCAATAATGATATTTGCCTGTAAGCAATAGCTTGTTTTGAAAGGTCGTCAAAGACAATTAAAGCGTGTTCGCCATTGTACATCCAGTGTTGCCCGATTGCTGATCCAGCATAAGGAGCATACATTTGAAGTGCTGCAGCTGCAGATGCGGGAGCATTAACTATTACTGTCTTATCAAGCACTCCTTCACTTTCAAGTCTTGCAACTACTTCAGCAACAGTGGAAGATTTCTGACCAATAGCAACATAAATACATTTAACATCTGTGTCTTTTTGATTAATAATTGTGTCAATTGCTACTGCAGTTTTACCAATACCTCTATCACCAATTATTAATTCTCTTTGACCTCTTCCAATTGGAATCATAGAGTCAATAGCTTTTATACCAGTTTGAAGTGGCTCTCCAACAGGCTGTCTTTCAACGACACTTGGTGCTTGAGTTTCCATTAATCTTCTCTCTGTAAATTCGATTGGTCCCTTACCGTCTATTGGGTTTCCAAGAGTATCAATAACTCTTCCAAGAAAACCATCCCCAACACCTATAGATAAAACTTCACCTGTTTGTTTTACGGGCATACCTTCTTGAATATGATCTGAGTCACCCATCAACACAACACCTATAGAGTCCTCATCTAAGTTAAGAGCAACACCTAAAAGTCCACCAGGGAATTCGAGAAGTTCAGAAGACATGGCGTTTTCTAATCCTTTAACTCTTGCTACGCCGTCAGCAATAGAAGCAACATAACCGACTAAGTCGTCTTTTACTTCCTCTGACCAGTTCCCTAGAGTCTCTTTTAGGGAATCTGAAATTTGTTTTGGATCTATATTTAAATCGCTCACATTACCTTCCTTCTAATACTGTTTGGATATCTGAAAACTTTGATGAGAGCAAACCATCAAAAGTTCTTTCACCGATACTTACTTTAATTCCACCTATTACAGAGGAATCAACTTTAAGACTAAGTTCAACATCTCTTCCTAATTTATTTTTGAGTGCAGCCTTAAGATTTTTTTGCGTTGATTCATTTAATTCAACAGCGGAAACAACCTTTGCTAATGCAGCACCTCTCTTTTCAGCAATATAGTTAGATACTTGCTGTTCTATGTCTGATAAGTTGTCTGCATAACCTTGAGAAATAGTAAGTGTTACTAAATCAAGAGTCATTGAAGTAACTCTTTTTGAAAAGATATTACTTATTGCTTCAATTTTTTTATCAGCAGGGATACCAAAATTTCTAAATACATCTAATGCTTCACTGTTAGTGTTTAGTGCTTGAAGTACTTGGAGGAATTCCCCTTCAATTTTTGCACTTTCATTAGATGAAGAAATAATTTCAACTAACCCTTTAGAAAAAGATTCTGTTCCCATTTAGCTTGAGGTCTCCATGTCTTTAATGAATTTATCAATTAAATTTTGTTGATCTTTTTCTGACATTGATGCAGCAACTTTTTGTGAGATTGCTAATGACAAATCTGCGACTTGGGAACTTATCTCTGATGATAATCTCTCCTTTTCAGCTTCAGAGTCAGACTTAGCTTTTTCAACAATTGCTTCAGCATCCTGTCTAGCTTGATCAATAATTTCTTCTTTTACTTTTTCTGCAGCAGCTTTGCCCTCATCAATTATTTTTTGAACTTCAGAGTTAGCATCTGAAACTAATTTTGCATATTCAGCTTTAGTTGCTTCTGCATCAGCTTTAGTTGCTTCTGCAGCTTCTATTTGTCCTTCAATTGATGCAGCTCTTTCTTCAAGAGTTGTATTCAAAGCTGGTAATGCCCATTTCCAAACAAAGAAAAAGACAATTGCAAAGGCAGCAATACCTGCAACCAACTCTGATGTAGCAGGAAGAAGTAAATCTACTCCTGAACCTGCCTCTTCAGCTTCTGCATAAAATACGTTTAAATTTAAAGTCATTTGTAAATCCTATACTAAGAAGAATAGAACGAACCCAATAAGTGCTAATGCCTCTGTAAAGGCGATACCTAAGAACATTGTTGTTCTTACCATACCTGCAGCTTCTGGTTGTCTAGCCATCGCTTGTACAGCATTACCAGCAATTAACCCGATTCCTATACCGGGACCAATTGCGGCTAGTCCGTATCCTATTAACGCGTATGCAGCTTCCATTTTCCTCCTTATTATTATTAATGCTCTGGGTGCAGAGACGTTTGTATATACACTGCAGACAACAAAGTAAATATGTATGCCTGCAAAATTGAAACTATTAATTCAAAACCATATATTGCTAAACCTAATGTAAACCAAGCCGCTCCTATTGGAGCTCTAGCGATCAAGTATTCTACTCCGCCGGGTTGAACAATGAAGAAGTAAGCCGAGGCCAAAAGGAGGCTCAGCATGACGTGACCAGCAACTAAGTTTGCAAAGAGTCGAACAGCAAGACTGAAGGGCCTTACTAAAAGCACAGAAACTAATTCAATGATTCCGACTAATGGTTTTAAAGCTATTGGAACACCCGGTGGCCAAATCAAGTGAGTAAAATAACCAATTCCTTGTTTTTGAACTCCAACTACTAAGAAAATTACATAAGTCAACAAACTTAAAAACAAAGGAAGCGCCATACGAGAAGTCACAGGAAAGTTTACAAGTGGAGTTACCTCAAAGAGGTTTCCTACTAATACGAACATAAATATAGATATTAAATAAGGTGTAAACTTCTCTCCACCTCTTCCGATTACCCCAACAGCAATCTCATCTTTTACGAATGAAAAGATTGATTCCACTACAGATTGAAGCTTGCCTGGTACAGTCGATTTCTTTCTAAGGCCGAAGTACATTACAGCCACAGGAATTAAGCCTGCAAGAAGTATAAGAATTTCTGTTCTGGAAATTTGAGATGCGCCAAAATTAGCGAACTCGAATAATTCTTTA
Organism: uncultured Acidimicrobiaceae bacterium; assembly: GCA_964016255.1. Taxonomy (GTDB): domain Bacteria; phylum Actinomycetota; class Acidimicrobiia; order Actinomarinales; family Actinomarinaceae; genus Actinomarina. Next base: position 190 of record CAXHFF010000015.1, on the reverse strand, counting down.
ACGTTTTCAGGTTTACAAACCACTTCGTTTATAAAATCACATGTTTCAGCTGCTGTTATCATTTGCCCAATCTAAATCTGTGTCTTTTCTCTTAATAACCATAGCCATTTCTAAAAATAACATACTTAAAAAAACAATAGGCACTGTGAGCGACATTGCCATTTCATCAATAGGATATAAGCTCCTAAAT
>CAXHFF010000014.1:0-13120 GCA_964016255.1 uncultured Acidimicrobiaceae bacterium | reverse complement strand
GCATACGCGATCGGTTGTTGTCTCGTGGGCTCGGAGATTTGTATAAGAGACAGTTATTGTTTATTTTAGTTGTATTATTATATCTTTTTCCAATAGGCTCAACGATGAAATCGTAGATACTATTCATATTCTAAATTATATTCAACAGAGATGGCCATGTTAGAATTAAATTTTTTCCATGGCAATACTTCATTATTTTTTTTAATGAAAATATTATAAGAGCTATCAGTATCTTCAAATATGATATAAGCTATTTTGTGTCCTCCATATACTTCTTGGCTTACGGAGTAATGCATAGCATCATTTTTATAATCAGAACCGATGCTGATTTTTCTTATAATGCTGCTCATCTTATTTTTCTTCTTGCTTTTCTATTTCTTTGTAAACGCCCGTTTCCAAATCAATACTAATCGCTCCATACTCTTTTTCAAGGTCTTTTTTATAAGCTTCCATGTCTTGCTCAAGTCCAGCGTACTCATGTAATAAAACGTGTTTTTGGTTTTCAACAAGCCCAATGTCACGTAATTTATTGTTCATTGTTACTTGTTGCTCTTTGATTTTAGCTAATTGCTCCTCTGTTACTTTTTTTTCTTTTGTACTCATTTGATTAAATTTAATTAAATTATTTTACTTTATCTTTTATTTTCTCAAAGGTTCTTAATCCGCCAAGACCAAGCATACCTAATAAGACTGTCATTAAATGCTCCATTTGTAATGCCGGAGGAGCGTCGGTTGTTTTTGTTATCCAAATAAATAAATCTCTTATTACGAAGTTATATGCTAATGCTACCCCACAAACCCATCCTATGAATGGTCTCCAGCCGGCAACAAATACTGTTCTATGTCCGGCCTCAATTTCATTTATTTTAGTTTGCAATTCTATTATTTCATTTGGGTCTAATTCTTTACCCTTAATTGCTTCTCTTATTTCCCACGCTAAATTGCCCGCTACTGACTTCCTGCCATCACCGCCTTTTAGTAGGCCTAATAATAATTTTAACATAATTTAAGCTTTGTTATAAGCTTCTTGTTCCCAAGGAAGATTTTTAGCACCTTCTTGCATTTTATTCCTAGAATATGTTTTACCTTTCCAATAAACGTTATTATCATCGTAATCTAAGTCACCTCTTTTAAATTGGTCAATATGAACCATTTCATGATCAATAACTTTTTTTGTTTTAGAAGGATTTAAATTTTTATTTAATAATATAGTTCCATTATTATTAGCTTTGCCCAATATATCTTCTCCTAAATCTACATTATAAATAGGTGTATTATCTAAATTATATGGAGGTGTATTAAGTTTAAAAGCCATTATCTATAAGGAAACATTTTATTTAATTTATCTTTGCGAGCAGAACAGCCGCAGGGAATATTTAAACCCTCTGCGACCCTGTCTACTACACTTTTTATTCCAGTAACTTTGGTAATTTTTTCAATTGAATCACCAAGTCCTTTAGAGTTACTCATTATACAACTAAAAATTCAGTTACAGTAATTCCAGCAGGTAATCCAACTGTAGATTTTACGCCACCCGGATTAGCAGTAAGAGCGGCATTAATTGCATCTCTTACGGAAGGAGTTGTTTCGGTTGAATGAGTTAAAGTAACTGTGTCTAATGTAGGAGCTATACTATGAATTGTTGTTTTAGTTCCTTCATTTGCTCCAGCTGCATCTCCTGATGTAACCGAAACAATTGTATCTGTGTTAATTAAGTGTTGTCCGTCTTCGAAAGCATCCGCGCCTCCAACGACTTTGATAGAAATAAATCTTGCCATTTTGTTGTTGTTTTTGTTATTGTTATTGTTTATGTTTTGCTAGGTTTATACAGTCCTATCTGTTTTTTTTAATTTTTTTACGTTGTGCTTGCCTACTAGCTTTTCTTTCAATACGTCCTTCTATTCTTGAAGCTCTATTTTCTAATCTTTTAGCTTTAGTTCTTGAACTTCTAGCACTAATTTGTTTTGCTCCTGTATTTGCAGACTTAGGCTTACTAGTATCAATGCTTTTTACAGTTCGATTTGTTTTAGCTTTTGCAGAAGCCGCTTTAGCTTTTGTTTTAGCTAATCTTACTTGTTGTCTAGAAACACCTGATTTAGCTTTGTCTTTTTTCTTATTAACCTTAATTTCTTCTCTAGTTTGAGGTCTTGAAGAACTGACTAAATCTATTTTTTTACTAGATTGTTTAACCATATTATCTCCTACCTTTGGAGCTTTGGTTAAAGAAGAAAATCCAGAACTAGTTGACACCGTACCTTTGTTTACTTTCTTTTTAACTACTTTTTTGTTGTTTTTAGGAGGCCTAGAAGGCGTATTTGACTTAGCTTTTGGCGTATCTGTAGAATTAGACTGTGTAACAGGATCAATTTTTATTTTAGGTTGTTCAGGGAAAGTTAAAGTTGGTTTTTCTACTTTAGCAAATTTATCAAATGCTTTCGATCTACCTCTTCCTTGCATTTCCATTCTTTTACCCGCAATAACATCCATTCGATCTTTGTAAGATAAATTACCTGGATTTTTAAATGGATCCGATTGATTAGCATAATTAGTTCTTGCTTGCATATTTCTAGCGCTCCTATCGGCTTTACCTTTAGCAACTAAATCTACAACTTTTAATTTTTTAGGGTCTGGTAAATCTACCAAAACCGGTGAGCCTTTCATAGAAATAGGCCCTTGTTTCATTTTAAATCCCATATTAGTAGTCTTTTCTAGATTTACTCATGTCACCTTTTTTTCCGCCATACATTCCGGCAGGAGAGCTATAGTCTCTATCTGACATACTTTCATCTCCTTTATTACCGCCGTATTTTTGTCGATCCATTGGAGACATTTTCATAGAAGCTCCTCTTGTATCAATTGGCATATCTGTTAAAAGATTTTTTCTTTCTTGGCCTACAGATTCCCCCATCATTGCAGCTGCAGTAAGTTTCATATTGTTGCCTGTGTAGCTTCCAACATGACCTGCTCGGCCCATTGCCATAGATCCTTTTTTAACCTGGCCCATCATCATCATGCCTTCGTCTTTCATCATCATGCCTTTGTCTCTCATAGATGGGCCTTCTCCGGCTGCTTCTTTTATAGCTTGCTTAGCTTCATACCTAGAATCTTTCATGTCCCCACGTTTTTTATCAGCAATTGCATTTCTTGAATAATCTTGAGCTATTCTTTTTCTTGATTTATTTTTCATAATTTTTGTGTTTTGGTTTGTGTTTGTTATTGTTGTTGTTTAATTATTAGCAATTCCATCTTCTTCTTGCGGCCCTGCCTCTTTCGCTTGTCCAGCTTTTAGATCGAGCACAAAAAGATTTTCTGCGTTTTGCAGCTTTACTACCTTTTTTTAATTTTGAAGGTGGTGTGGTTACCGCGGTTTGTAACTTACTACCAGGATTATCTGCTTTATATTTTTTAACACCTTTTTCTGACATACCTCCACCTGCGGCCGCTCCAGTGCCGGTTTTGTTTGCTTTATTATAATACCCCTTAGATTTTTTCCTAGAAGGAGCATCTCCTTTGTTTAAAAAAGGTGAAGAGTTTTGTATATATGCCATTATTTTATGAGTTTAAACCATTTTACTACAGTATAACCTATAGTAACTACTAAAAGTATTATTTTAAGCCATACTTCTATTTCCATCATAGTCACTACCCCAACTGATCCGTTGATAGCTAGTAACTTTATATGCCCAATATCCATTGCTATTCTCCTCTAGCAGCTTTGGCAATTTGTGTAATAGGGCCTGCTTTATAAAACGTTGGTGCTTTTTTAACTTGCATACCCGTAATACCTGAACTAGAACCGCCATCCATTGGAAATCCTGCTGTACTTAAAGGACCATCCCAAACATGAGATTCCCCTACTTGCCCCTTAAGAATAGGGTTTGAAATAATTGCTTTACTTTTGTCCATAATTATCTGTACTTATCTTTATTAATATTATTTATTGAAACTTTTAAAACTTTATTTGTATAAGTTTCGCCTTTCATTATTACATTCCTACGCTCACTTGTAGGAATATCTTCCTCGCCTAGCATTATTTTATACATTTTATTTATAAGCTGCTTACACTTAAAAGAAGTTTTATATATATTATATTTTTGTGTTGTGTGATTTCTTTTACGCCAAACAATTATCCAACCTTCTTTTAATAATGTATTCCATCTTCTATTATTCCAGCTGTAAGAATATGCACCCATTTTAAAATCTATTTTACTAAATAAATCAACACAGTCTAAATATATTAAAAGTTCTAAGTCAGCATCGGTCATACTATTATTTTTAGCAGCCCATTTCCTTATAATTCTGTAATGCTTAAGCAAGTTAAGATCTTTTAAATCTCTTGCTTCTAGTCTTTTCATAAAACAATTACAACGTCTTGAAGTTTAATTACTTGAAAAACTTCTTTATTTATTTCAACTCCATGTCCCGCATGTTTGTCATAATAAATATTATCGTTTTTTTCAACTCCAACAACTTCCGAACCTACCGATATTACTTTAGCTTCATTGTATCTTAAATCTTCTCTTTGACTTTCAGTTAACAATAAACCTCCTTTTGTTTCAGAAGTACCTTGTTTTTCTTTTTTAATTATTAAATTTCTACCTATTGCCTTCATTAATACGTAAATTATTAATTATACAATCAGTAGATAATATAGTAGTTGCAACTGATGCAGCATTTTTTAACGCTGTTTTGGTTACTAGCAAAGGATCAATAATACCGGATTTAATCATATTTTTACTTTTATTAGTAATAACATCTATTCCCCATCCGGGTTTATCATTCCAAATAATTTGAATATTAGCGTTTTCTAATATTTCATTAAATGGTTGTTCAATTGCATCTAACAAAATTTGTTCAGATTCATTTGCAGCTTTAACATACTTTGATGCATTTAATAAAGCTACTCCGCCTCCTGCGACAATACCTTCTTTAATTGCTGCTTTAGTTGCACAAATTGCATCTTCAACCCTATCTGCTTTTTCTTTAAGTTCAATATCTGAATCCGCACCTACTTTAACTGTAGCAATTTTAGCTGATAATCTTGCTAATCTTTTTTCAAGTCTTATAGTTTCAGCAGCATTATTTTTGCCAGATAGATCTTTTTTAATTTTATTAATTACTTCTAATACTTCATCAGTAATACTTTCAACTTTTATAATAGTTTCAGTATCATTAGTAACCGACTTCAAACATTTACCTAAATGTTCTGGTTGTATTAAATCCATGTCATCACCCAAATCTTCATTTATAATAGTAGCCCCTGTTAATAATGCTAAATCATTTAGCATATCTTTTTTGGCTACTCCATAAGTTGGGGCATTTATAACATTAATCTTTACATTACCTTTTATTTTATTCATTGCTAATGTAGAAATAACTTTAGGATCTAAATCAGCTATAATAAGTAAGGGTTTATTTTTCTTTATAATGTATTCTAATACAGATTGTATTTTACGTATATTTTCTACAGGAGATTCAATTAATAATACATGAGGATTATCAAGTTCCGCAACTTTTGTATCTTGTTTAGTAATAAAATGTGAATTTGTTAATCCCTTTTCGTATTGCAATCCGTCGATTAATTCAGATGTAGTTTCAGATAACTCTGTTGTTTCCATCATAACTACACCAGTTTCATCTACTGATCTAAAAGCATTTGCAATAGTTTTGCCAAGCTTTATATCATTATTAGTAGATATACCCGCTACTTGATCAATCATATCACCTGTAACTTTAACAGAAGTTTTTTCTAAATATTGTACAACTTTTTTTACAGCACTATCAATACCTTCTTTTAAACTTCTACTTCCTAATTCTTTTAACTGAGGATATGCTCTAGTTAAAATAGAGTGCGCTAGCACTGTAGCCGTTGTCGTTCCGTCGCCAGCTTCTCTTACAGTTTTCCTAGCAGCTTCTTTTAAAAGCGTAGCACCCATATTTTCAATAGGATCTAATAATACAATTGAATCTGCTACAGTAACACCGTCTTTAGTAATAACGGGTTTTCCTGCACCATCTTCTAATATTACACGTTTACCGCTAGCGCCTAATGTAGAACTAACGGCTTTTGTGAGTTTGTTTATACCTTCAAATAGTTTATCCTTAGCTTCGTTACCAAAGCTGAGGTTTTTGACAATTGCGTCTGACATAATTTAATTAAATTTAATTTAAGTATTTTATTTAAAAGGTTTTTACAACAACTGGACCTTCAGAAAGTTTTAATTTTTTATTGTAATGTTCAATTGAAGATTCAATTGCTTTTTCAGCTCCTTCAATTGTTTCACGCCTTGTAATTCCGTTCCAGTTTTCGTTGAAATCGATCCATTCAGCTTGGTAATAGCCGTTTGGAAGTTGTGTTATTCTCCAATTTTTTTTCTTTGAATAACGCTTCCAAATTTTCTTGGTTTCTTCGGATACTTGTGGTTGACTAGACCACGATTGAGTCTGGTAAAATAGTGTCATTGGTATTGGTTTAAAATTAGTTAGGTTTATAGTTTATTATTACTTGTAATTACTCACCTTTACAAGAGCAGCTGTCTTCACCACATATGCATTTTTTTTGTGACGATAGTTGTTTATGTGCTCCGGCTCTGTCATCATAATCTAATGCTGCTTTTAATATAATCTTGTCCATTACATCATCTTGGTTTTTCAACATTTCTTTTTGAAGGTTAATTACCATAGATTCTAAATCATCTTTTGCTTTAGTTAAATAATCTATTTGTAATTGCTTTTTTTCTACATCACCTTTTAGCGCGTTTACGTCATCAGGTTTAGCACCTGTGATTGTGCTAATAACAATACCAATTGAAGCACTTATAGTTCCAATAAGCATCATTACAACCTCTTTGTTTGTTTCTAATACTGGGAACATTACAAGCCATACCACTATTCCTATAATTAATAAGAATACAAATAAACTGCCAATATAATGTCTTATTTCACGCGCAATGCCATTTTTAGGTAATTTCATGTATTGTTTATTATTAGTGTTTATGCAAATGCCATATATAAATATGAATCGCCATTATTATTAACTTGACTTACTGATCCAGCTTGAGTGAGCGTAAAGTTATCAGAATTGTAAGTAATTAATCCACTTCTTACATCTTCACTAGATGCTAAATCTGGAAATAAAGTATTGCTGCCTCTTGCAGCATCAAGTATGACCCAATTTGCGTTAGATGAACTGTTAGTCTTTTTTATCATAACAAAAGAAGGTTGAAAAGGATTACTACCACCTGAAGTTCCATCATCTGTTGTATAAACTATTTTGTTTCCTGAAGTGCCACTATAACTCCCTATAGAACTATATCCCGCGATACTTTTCCAAACGTAAGCTATGTAATTATTACTACTATTATTTACTCCTTGTACTCCTTGTGTAGTTCCATTTATAAACCCAAAGCTATTAGAATCAACATTTCTTATACCTCCATCAACAGCCGCTGAGGATTGTGCATTAGTTAAATTTAAGTACAACCAATTATTTGCAGTTAAATCTTTTTGCCAAACCCTCCAATTATGAGTGCCATCACTTAGGTCTTTTAAAATAATCATTTCAGCGTCTGTAAGTCCGTGATTTACTGTGTCTGATGCACTGTTACCCCCTGTGTATTTAACAATACTAAACCCTGCGTCTCGATTAGCTGAAATTAATACGTTTGTAACTCCGCTTCCTGTTCCTGCAACCGCAGTGCCCCCGGCTTTCCAGTTCCATGATACATAATCTTCATTATTTACATTAGTATAATTTGCATAACTACTGCCAGCAGATACTGTAAAGCCATTAGAATCTAAACTTGAAATATATCCGTATGTTGCAGTATATTGTCCTTCATAATAAGTAGCATTACTGGATAATCCTTTATTACTACCAGCGCCATTAACACTATCTACTAATACATGGTCATGAGCTGCGTCTCTTGCTTTAACCCAAGTTAACCCTGGCGCAAAATTTAAAGTGCTTATAGATTTATTAGTACCATTACCTGTATATAATTTTGTATCAAAGTAATTAGTTCCAGGCCCTACAAAGCCACTAGCATATTCATCGACTATTTCATACCATCCCGTACCATCAAAATATTCTGTTTTATTAGTATCAGTATTAAATCTTAATGCACCGTCTGTAGCATCATTATCACCACCTACTACCGTTCCTGAAAAGCTTATTGTTCCTGTTCCGTCTGTAAATGAAGTATATTTTTCATTTGTACCAATTGCCGTATTTAATTGTCCCGTGGTTAATGAACCTGATCCCACTACAAGTGTTAAGTTATTTGGATAACGCAATATTATAATACCCGATCCACCCGTGCCACCGGGGTAACCTGTAGGGTTAGTAGCACCACCGCCACCACCACCAGTATTAACGCCTGCATTACCTCCACCGTCTGCTGAGCTACTTGTACTTGCACCTGGATTTATACCTCCGGTGCCGCCTTGACCACCTCTTGGCCCACCGCCGCCGCCTCCTTGGCCACCTGTGCCACTTGATCCGCATGCACCACCTCCACCACCCCAGAAGTAGTTATTACCATCAATATTTATCTGTACACCATCACCTCCACTTGGTGCTGTACCAACAGCTCCGGCACCACCACCACCTCCTGAACAGCTTCCGTCTCCGCTTGCCCCATTATTACCATAAATAGAAGCTCCTGCTGGCGCTATATTAGTAGTTACAGCATTTCCACCTGATTGTGAACTATTTGTATCTCCATCTCGAGTACCACCACCACCTGATCCACCGTCTAATCCCGGGCCGTCATAACTACCACCTCCTCCTCCGCCTTTTGCAAGAACTACATTAGAGCCATTAAATGATATATATGAATCTTGACCATTTGTTCCTTGAGAATTATTTCCGCCACCTGTTCCTCCATCTGCAATATACAAAGTGTATTCGCTTGAGGGAATTACATTTAAACCAGCAGTTTGATATATAACGGTCCCTGCGCCACCAGCGCCAGGAGATTCACTGGTAACCCCACCGCCACCTCCTCCCCCGCCGGCTACTACAAGATAATCTAAACTAAAAGTTGGTGTAGCGGGTCGTTCGCTAATTGTTCCTTTGGCTAAAATTGTTGCTCCTGTTGTTGAATCAAGGTTTAATAATTCTGGTGTATTAATTACTGTGTTTGCCATTTAATATATTTTATGAGCATGCAATTTCGTTATTATATAATTCGCCCACTTGGGAACTACTAAGGGCAGTGTTGAATATTCTTACTTGGTCTATTGAACCATTCCACCAACCATAAGAACCAAATGCGCCTTGTCTTACACCTATAGTATTTATAGAACCACCTCTATACGCTATATTAGAACCAAGTGTTTTTGATAACCCAGAATCTTGTGCCCCATTAACATATCCTGTTACTGATGTTCCATTCACAATCATTGCAACATGAACCCAATTTGCATTTGTTATATTAGTTGTACCTGTTTGCGTAAAAAATCCTGAATCTCCACCATAATAAAATACTTTATTAGCATTTACTCCAAAAGCAAGTCCGCCCCAAGTGCCACCTGTATTATCTAAACCTATATTAATTATTGAAGTGGCTGATTGATTATAATCAGCAGCATATATCCAAAAAGATAAGCTATAAGCTGTTAAATTGAAAGGGCTGCCTGAAATTGTAATTTTACTACTACTCCCATTAAACACCGCAGCTGCTCCAAACTTACCAGAAGCAGTAAAGGTTACATTACTGTTTACCCCATTATAGGTATTTCCAATGTCAGCAACATTGTTGTCTAAATTATATGAAGCAATACATCCAGCTCCTGAAGGAAAGTTTAATGTATTTGTAGTACAATATTTGATAGCATCAAAATATTTCCACTCTGTCCCATTATAATGCTCTATAACACTAGCAGACCCATCTTCTGACTCTGAAGTATTTGTTCTAATAGCTCCCTGAGGCGGAATGGGATCCTCACCACTAAAATTTATTGTTCCCGTACCTCTATTAAATACTAATACAGTATCACTGCCTTCAGTATATAAAGTTTTATAATGTTCATTATAAAGGTCTGTTACATAAGCTTGACTTAATTCAGTACTATAAAATCTAATTTGGTCCATAAACCCATTTAAACGATAAGAATTACCCCAACCGCCAAAATAATAAGGGAAGGTACCAGCACCTGCATAACTTACGCTACTTGTATAAGTATGTACTAAACTTCCGTTTATATATATTTTTACTGTTGTGCCATTTACCGTTCCTACTAAATGGAACCATTTATTAAGACCATACGGTGTTAAAGAAACAGTTGTTTCATCATACCATGCAGAATTTGTGCTTGTATTTCCTATACTAACCCATAAATTCCCTGCTGTTCCATTCCCTTGTCCTATAAAAAACCGGCCTGCTGCTGATTGACCTGTGCTGTCTCCAACAAATCCTCCATAAACTGTATAAGCTTTTATATTAACCCAAAAAGAAATAGATGCGCTTGTACTTGATACAGCTGTATATCCGCTGTCTATATATGCGCCCCCATCAAAAACAGCTGCTTGATTATAAATACCACCATTCGAATAAGTAATATTATAAGCATTTGCAGTATGTGTACCAGTTGCTTCGTTTACATTACCGTCTAATTTATAATATGCTTCATTAGCCACCGGGTAAGCTGTATTTGCTACTGTGTCTGTTGCAGAAGGAGTTATTAAAGTGCCTGAAGTTGTAAAGCTAGTTACATTGGCTGTAGGGTAACGAAGTATTACTACACCCGCACCACCACCACCCCCGTCTGCAGATGGCGAAAGGCTTGCAGCGTTTTTACCGGCACCTCCGCCTCCTCCGCCTGTATTATTAAGTGCTGTTTCCCCGTCATTAGCTACGCCAATTCCTCCTGCACCGCCTCCGCCTAATCCTCCCGGGCCTGTACCATAGCCTGAGACTACGCCCCCTCCACCACCACCGGCATAATACACATTACTACCGGAAACTTGCCCAATATACGACGCTGATGCATTTGTAGAATTTAATATAGAATTAATAGTGCCTATACCTCCACTTCCTGAATTAGTAGTAGTAGCATTACCACCTATTGCTGCAGCACCTCCACCGCCTCCGTTACCATATCCATAACCAGATTGCATATTGCTTCCGCCACCATAACCTTGTGCAAGTGTGCCATTACCAGGGGCTCCGTTGTATGCGGCACCTCCCCCTGATCCGCCATTAACAGTAGCAGTTGCATTATAGTTTCCGCCCGCACCACCACCATCAGAAGTTATAGTATGAAAAACTGAGTTATTTCCAACAGCTGAAACTGAAGTATTATAAATACCTCTTACGCCCCCTGCTCCTACAGTTACATCATAAGAAGTACCCGCAACTAATGTTAAACTTGATTCAGCAGCGGTTCCTCCACCTGAATTTACTTGTACCTCATTATTGTAAATATTAGTTACATCTCCACCGCTTAATACAGTATCGTATATGCGTATTTGATCAAACTTGCCATTACTATAGAACCCATTATAATGACCTAATCTACCAATAATTAAAGTTAAAATGCCTGCGGTAGTATGCGAACCAACCGTAATAGTTCCTTGAGAAGAACCATTTTTATAAATGGTTGCAGTTGTACCATCAATAGAAACCGCAAAATGCATCCAAGACCCCGAAAGACCTCCACTAATAGTCAAAAGACCCCCTGTAATACCTCCATTAATACCTGTAAAGACCCCAAGTTGACTAGAAGCATTGTAATAAATTCCGAAAGTGCCATCGTGTACTGTTCCGTTACCATCATTTATTATGTATTGATTTCCGCCTGATGGAGTTTCTAAATTCATCCACCAAGAAAATGCAAATGTTGTGTCCGTAGTAAGCGTGTAGTTAGTATTAATAAAACTACTACTTCCATTAAACACCGCGGCTCCGCCGTATTGTCCTGTATTGTAAGTTATGTTAGTTTCTGTACCATTATAGTTTCCAGAAATATCATCAGCATTATTATCCAGCATATATGTAGCTATAGCTGTTTTACCAGATGGAAAACCTAAAGTGTTTGTAGTTGTTGTAGAATTATTATAAGAAGTACGTAAACCTCCAGCGCCTCCTCCAGCCCCTGCCCCAATTGTAGAAGCGCCCATAGCTGTTCCGCCGCCACCTCCACCAGCTACAATTAAATAATCTGCTGTAAAAGATTCTGTTCTGTCTGCTGTTGTACCTTCTGGTAATCTAAGTCCACTATAATCACTAGTCTGGTTTAAATCTACCGCATCATTTATTACTTTAGTTATTGCCATTAGCTTATTGTAAATGTTCCACCCCCTGTGCCAAATTCATATATATACTTTCCATATACTGCTCCATCGGGATTTAATGTTGGTGATCCTGTCGGGGTGATTGTAAAAGAAGTAGGCAATTTAATTATAACTGTGCCTGCTCCCCCGGTACCCGCATTAGTGGGATAACTTCCACCACCACCTCCACCGCCTAATCCGTTTGTTCCAGAAATAGCAGCAATTTCCGGAACACTCCCTGCAGCTGTTTGATAACGAGACCCCGCACCTCCTCCGCCATTACCACCTGCTGATACAGTATCAGATCTAGAGCTAAACCCACCACCGCCGCCGGCGTAATATTTATTATTACCTGTAATATTAGATTGTAAACCAATCCCCCCTACACCTCCTTGATTGCCATTTCCATTACTACCTGCGGCGCCTGCACCACCACCACCACCACCTCCTGGATAATAGCTTGCGGTAGGAGCGGTGGTTCCTCCATTATTACCTTGGCCCGCTGGTGTGGCAACTCCACCGCTTTGACCACTAGAACCTGGATTTGCTCCAGATGCGCCCCCACCTGAACCTCCAGTGCCACCGGTTTCTCCATTTCCAGTTGAATAACCACCACCTGCGCCGCCTCCTGAAGCAGTTATAGTTGTTAAACCTGATCCTGAAATAGACGAATCATAACCCTGCCCCCCAGCATAATAAGCGCTGCTATAATACCCGGCCGTTCCGCCAAATCCAACAGCTACTGTATAAGTTGTTCCCGATACAGGCACAAAGGAACCAGTAAGTAATCCGCCAGCTCCGCCGCCACCCCCCCTGTCTCTTATACACATCTCCGAGCCCACG
>CAXHFF010000013.1:0-13733 GCA_964016255.1 uncultured Acidimicrobiaceae bacterium | reverse complement strand
CACACGTGTGTTCTCGTCGGCAGCGTCAGATGTGTATAAGAGACAGGTCTTGAAGGTGGAGATTCGATAGATTTTTTAATAGCAGTAATCAAATTAGAAGCTTTTCTTTTTTCCCATTGTGGTAATTTGATAAGATCTTCATATTTAAGGTTAAAAATATCTTCAAGTTCACTTATTAAATCAAATTTTATCAATGACTCAATTGTTTCTTTTCCCATACCATCTATCTCTAGTCCTGTTCTAGAAGCAAAAAAAATAATTGACTCTTTTTTCGCAATTTTACATGAAGTGCCCCCAGTACATCGTGGTACTTTTTCATCCTTTGGAAAATTTATTTTAAATTCACCACATGGACATAAAGTAGGCATTTTCCATTTTGTTTGAGAACCATCACGTCTTTTTTCTAAAGAACTTACAACTTCTGGGATTACATCACCAGCTCGACGAACTACGACATAGTCATTAATCCTCAAATCTTTTCTACTTATTTCATCTGGATTGTGCAATGAAGCAAAAGAAACAAGAGCCCCACCTACATTTATTGGTTTTAGAACGGCAACAGGTGTAACTGCACCAGTCCTACCGGTTTGTAATTTTATATCTATAAGTTTTGTTGTCTGTTCTTCAGCTTGAAATTTGTAAGCAATCGCCCATCTTGGAGACTTCGCAGTAAATCCTAATTCGTCCTGAATATTGGTGGAATTAATTTTCATCACTACGCCATCAATCTGATAAGCATAATTGTTTCTCTTTTTTTCAATTATTAATAATGTATTTTGAATATCTTTAATAGAGTTCATCAAATATATCTCATTTGTTTCAAAGCCATACTCTTTTAGGGAAGTAATTTGTTCTTCATGAGACAAGAATGTATCAGCATTACTATGGTCGATTAATTGGTACGCTAATAATCTGATATCTCTTTTAGAGGTTATGGAAGAATCTTTTTGTCTCAATGATCCCGCTGCAGCATTTCGAGAATTAATAAACGTCGAAAAACCTTCATTTCTTATTTGAGCAATTAATGATTTCTCTTCTTGTGTAAGAGTTTCTAAAGATTTAAGATTTTCAAGAGTTTCTTCATCTTTTTTTCGTTTCTTGTTTAGATTATTAAAACTTTCTGTAGGCATGTAAACTTCACCCCTAATCTCCAGAACACCCTTTTTTAAAACATTTAATCTTAAGGGTATGTTCATTATGGTTTTTACATTATGAGTTACATCCTCTCCGATTACGCCGTCACCCCGAGTAAGGCCTTGTTGCAAAATTCCATCCTTATATGTAATAGAAATTGCTAGTCCATCAATTTTTGGCTCTAAAGATATTGGGTAGAGTTTTTGATCTGTAATTTTTTCAAGTCTTTCGAACCATTTTGTTATGTCATTGCTGTTTTCTGCGTTATCTAAGCTATACATTCTCTGTTTATGTTCAATTTGGTCAAAAGCATTATCTGGTGTTCCAGTAACTCTTTGTGTTGGTGAATAGGTTTTTACTTCAGATGGGTTATCAATTTCATATTGTTTGAGTTCATTAAATAACTTATCATATTCTCCATCAGACATGATTGGACTATTTAGTACATAATATGCATGTTCTGCTTTAGTTAGTTCTTTGATGACTTTATCTATATTTTTAAGATTCATATTGTTACTTTTTCAACAAGTTTTGAAGTTATTCTCCCTCCCCCAATAAGTTTTGTTCCCGTGTACAAAACTCCAAACTGACCTGGAGCTACTCCGTATGTTGGTTCTAATAAGGTAACTTTAAGTCTATTTTCAGAAATTTGTTCTATTTCACAAGGTAAATCCTCAGAGTTATATCTTGTTTGAATTGCAAGCTTTTCATTTTTAATGCCGTTTACAAAGGTAACGTCGTCGAGATAAAAGTCAGAAATTAATAAATCTTGCTTCTCACCGACGAAAACTTTTTTATTCTGTACGTCAATTTTAGTAACATATTTCGGAGCTCCTTGACCACCTGGAATTCCCTTACGTTGGCCTACAGTAAATTCATGGACACCATCATGTTGACCCATGGTGGAGCCATCACTATTAACTATGTCTCCTGAAGTAGAAATATCAATTCTTTTATCTACAAAGTTTCTATAATTCTTTTTCCCTACAAAACATATATCTTGACTATCTTTTTTAAATGCAGTTTTTAGTCCTAAGTCAGCGGCAATTTGCCTTACTTCGGGCTTAGATATTGTTCCAAGAGGAAACATGACATGTTCCAATGTTGATGAACTAAGCATGTGTAACACATAAGATTGATCTTTGTCTAAATAATCAGCTTTATGTAATTCATAATTATCTTCTTTTTTTATTATTTTTGCATAGTGTCCTGTAGCAACTTTGTCACAATTAAGATTCTTAGCCTGCTTTAAAAAATGGTCAAATTTTACAGATCTGTTACATTCAACACATGGATTTGGTGTTAATCCTTGTGCATACATATCAATGAAGTTATCGACAACCTTCTCAGAAAAAGATTCAGTGTAATCTAAAACATAATAAGGAATATCAAGTGTTGCTGCAACTTTTCGAGCATCTTCACTATCTGAAGCGGTACAGCATCCAGTCTCAGGCATTTCACCATTAGGTCCCTCCCATAATTTCATAGTGACGCCAATGACATCGTGACCCTGTGATTTCAAGAGACCAGCTACTACGGAGGAGTCAACTCCTCCACTCATTGCTACAAGAATTCTCATTTCATTCCTTCAACAGAAGATAGTACAATTTTGGCTGCTTTAATGCCATCACCTATTTGCGTGTTCCAGCCAAAGCTAAATCTCAGGTGACTATTAATTTTGTCATTTGAAACTTTCATTGCCTGTAAAACATGAGAAGGGCGTTGGGCACCGCTGGCACAAGCAGATCCTCGTGAAACCCCTAATCCCTGCAAGTCCAGTGCAACCATAAGAGTTTCAGAATGAATATTGTTAAATTGAATGTTAGATATGTGTTCTAATCGCTTAACACTATCACCAACAACCATTACATCTAAAGAGTGTTTAATCATTTCCTCAAATTCCATTCGTTCTTTAAGTATATTTTGGTTTTGATTTGTTATATTTCTTTGTTGCTCATCTAAAGCTGCAGATAAACTGGCAACACCTGAGACATTTACAGTACCTGCTCTTCTTTCTAATTCTTGCTTTCCTCCATGAAAAAAACTAGGAAGTTTTACCTCAGAACTAAGAAACATTACACCAATTCCTTTTGGACCTCCAATTTTATGGCCTGATATGGCTGCACTCTGTACTCCTAAACTATGAAAATCTATCTTTGTAGTTGCTACTGCCTGTACTACATCAGAATGGAATATCAATCCAGACTCTAAGGATTTGAGACCTTGCGAAATTTCTCTAATTGGTTGAACAACACCCGTTTCATTATTAGCCAACATTATCGATACAATTTTAGTATTTGGATTCACTTGTTCTAGAACGTCATCTGTTTTAATAAGACTGTTGCTGTCACACTGTACTAAATTTACTTTGTAGCCTAATGATTCAACCCATTCTGCTGAACCAAGCACTGCTTCATGTTCAATTGCAGAAGTGACGAGTTCAGCATTTTTATTTTTATTATTGATGAATGGCATTTTGATTATCCAATTATCTGCCTCAGTTCCACCACTTGTAAAAGTTATTTCCTTTGGCGCGGCACCAAAGTGACTTGCGATACTATCGCGTGACTCTTCAAGAATGTTCTTTGCTTTTCTTGATAGTGCATGTCCTCCCGCTGAGTTGGCAAATGCGTCTGATTCAGTTTTCTTATATGCTTCAAATGCAACATCTCTCATTGGAGTACTTGCCGCATGGTCAAGATATAGATATTCATTTTTTTTCATATTTATTTATTCTACTTATGAAGTAATATTGTTTAACAGACAATGAGTAAAACAATTACCGTAAAAACAATTATAGATAAGCCTCTAAATGACGTCTGGAATGAAGTTTCAGTCCTAAAGAATCATACAAACTGGATGCAAGATGCAGTAAGTATTGAATTTTTAAATGAAAAAACACAGGGATTAGGTGCAGAAATGAAAGTTTTAACAAAAGTTGGACCAATTAAGTTATTTGATTATATGAAAGTAACCGAATGGATTGATAAAAAATCTATAGGAGTCGATCATGTTGGTATTGTTACAGGTAAAGGTAAATTTACTTTAACTGAAATCTCCCAAAATCAAACAGAATTCCAGTGGGAAGAAACATTAAAATTCCCAATTTATTTAGCAGGACCAATAGGAGAATTTTTTGGCTCTCCTGTTTTAAAATTAATTTGGAGAAATAATCTAAAAGGGCTTAAGGAGCTATTTCAAGATGAGAGTTAGCATATCAAAAATATTAATATTTGTCTTGGTTTTCATTGGATGCTTCTCAGAAGATGGATCAAGTGATGAGGATATGACAAATAGTACTGTAGAGAATGATCTATCTATTTCCAAGGGTTTAGGTAAAACTTCAGAAATATACGTTTCGAATTGGAATCAATTGGTTGCAACTATTTCAGAAGATGAACAAACAAGTACATTCTTTTCTATAAATCCAGATGAAGTGAAATGGACAAGTCTTGAAAAAGATACTCTATATTACGAATTTGGAAACCTTGAGAATCCTCAAACAGTCTTTGTAATAAATTTAAATATCAACAAGGAAAATAGCACTGTTTCAGAGGTTGAATTTTTTGCACCTACATCAAAGGACGAAGTTAACTCTCAGCAATCGAAACTTTTTTTTCTAATAGTAATTGCGCTATCTGATGAAACATTAGATAAAGATGATAGAGAAAATATTCTTAGCAATCTTGGACTTTATGAAGAATTATCAAACCCTAAACAATTAGCGGGTAGTGTAACTAAAAATAATGTTAGATATATTCTTGAACCACTAATTGAAAATAACTTGCTGTTTGGTTTAAATTTATATACTAGTCTTCTTGAATCAACAAACGCCTAGGAAGCAATAACTTCCTCTACGCCTGGTACTTTATCTTTAAGGATTCTCTCAATTCCACTTTTCAGTGTTGCGATAGATAAAGGGCAGCCTACACAGGCTCCTAACATTTCTATATTGACAACACCATTGTCAACAGAAGCTAATTTAATATCTCCTCCGTCAGCTTGAACGGCTGGACGAATGTATTCAATTGTTTCATTTAATATATCTAAATCGATATCTACCTGCTCTTCTCTCTTTTTAGGAGAAGGAAAGTTTATGCTTTCAGAATTTTCCATAATCTAATTATATTCTATTACTGCACCAAGTGAGTCTAATGATGAAACTATATCTTCATAACCTCGCTCTATATGGTCTATACCTGTAATCTGAGAATTTCCATCTGCTTGAAGAGCAGCAATAATTAAACTAGCTCCAGTACGGATATCATTTGAGTTGACAGGTGCGCCAGAGAGATTTTTTACACCTTTAATCATTGCATGCTGCCATCCTGTTTGAATATTGGAACCCATTCTTTGGACTTCAGGTATCCACTGAAATCGCTGGTCATATACATTTTCAGTTATTATTGATGTTCCTTCTGCTTTTAGCAATGCTGTACCAAATATGGGTTGCAAGTCTGTGGCAACTCCAGGAAATGGGAGTGTTGATAATTCAATTGCTCCATATTTATCAGTAGATTCAATAATTAGTGAATTATCCATAGGGGTGATATTTACTCCTATCTCATTAAATTTTTTAATTTCCATTGGAAGAGTGTTTGGGTCAATTCCAATTATTGTTCCATGACCACGAGTTGATGCAATTGCGGCAATATATGTACCGGCTACAACTCTATCTCCAATAACTTTATGATTTGTCGGCTTTAAAGATTTAACTCCTTCGATAGTAATTTCACTGGTTCCCTCTCCTTTTATTTGAGCTCCCATATTTTTTAGCATATTAACAATATCTACTATCTCAGGTTCGCGTGCTGCATTTTCAATAACAGTTTTACCATCCGCAAGAACTGCTGCTAATAAAGTGTTCTCAGTTGCTCCAACAGAAGCATAAGGTAAGTTAATTTCAACACCCTTGAGCCCATCAGTTTCTCCGATTAGAACACCGTGCTCTAGGTGGAAATTTGCACCCATTTTTTCTAATGCATCAAGATGCATCTGTACAGGTCTTGGACCAAGTTGATCACCGCCTGGAAAGGCAATTTTTACCTTGCCTTTTCTTGCTAGTAGTGGTCCTAAAATAATAATTGATGCTCTCATTTTCTGAACAAGCTCATAAGGTGTTTCAATTCCTATATCCTCTGGAGAGTTTATTATCAGAGTGCTATCTTTAAATGATGATTCTATTCCAAGATAATTCAAAACTTCCTGCATATATTTAACATCTGCGATATTAGGCACATTGCTTATTTCATATTTACCAGATGCAAGAATAGGCAAAACCATCTGCTTCAGCACAGCATTTTTTGCACCCTTTACTTCAATATCACCATTTAATTGGTGATTACCTTCAATTACTATATGTTTTTCCACTATCATTGATACTACTTAAAGATTTAAGTGTAACAATAAATTTATGTCAGAATCACTAATTGTTTATAAAGCTAATGACCATCTTGAGGCATCTTCATGTCTCTCTAATCTAGTTATTAATGATATTGACAATAGTAAAAAGGAATCTTACTCAATAGGTCTTTCCGGCGGAAATACTCCGAAAATAGCTTATTCAATGCTAGGTAGTGATATCAAAGACTTATCAAAAATTACTTTCTGGACGGTTGACGATAGATGGCTTCCAAAAGAAGATGATAACTCCAATCAGAAGTTGATTAACTCTTTCTTTTCTAATAGTTCTGCAAAAGTTCTAGAGTTTGAATACTCTTCATCAACCTCATCCAAGGATGCCAATGACTACTCAAATAAACTTCAAGAGAATATAAAGGAATTTGACACTGTAATTTTGGGAATTGGAGAAGATGGTCATATTGCGTCACTATTCCCAGGGACAACAGCTGTTGATAATGATACTGATTTGTATGTCTCAAATGAAGTGAACATAATCACAAAATGGAGGGTTACGGCAACATACAAGCTGTTAACCCAAGTCTCAACTGTATACTTTTTAGTGACTGGTGAAAATAAAAAAGAAATACTCACGACAATCTTGAATGATGGTAAGACTCCAGCAAATAAACTTATTAACGATAGAAGTGAAACCATTCTCATCACTGATCAAGCAATTTAAAATAATCCTCTATATGTCTTAAATAAGTTATGCTTATCCATTATGTTACTGAAAAACTATTTCCAGATGCTTCTTACTTCGAGCCTATGGGGATCTTCATTCCTTTTAATGAAACTTGCTCTAGAAGAGCTTGATCCATTTCAAATATCTTTTTACAGAATATTTATTGGAATGGTATTTATTAATTTAATACGTATAAAAAAAGTTAAAATATCATTTAGTGACCACTTTTACACTGCACTTGTAGGATTTCTGTGGATGTCTCTCCCCTTTTATCTATTTGCAGAATCAGAACAAACTATCACCTCAAGTTTGGCAGGACTAGTCAATGGGTCTACCCCAATTTTTATTAGCCTGTTTGGAGTGCTATTTTTTAGTCAAAAGATTTCAAATATTAAAAAAGTTTATCTTTTTACAGGCTTCGTTGGTATTTATATACTCACATTTGGTTTTCAAACAGCAAATCTTGAGTTAAGTAGAGGTTTCGCACTTGCCTTGCTTGCATCAGTAAGTTATGGATTTGCCGCTAATTTTGTTCAACCTTTAATCCGTACATACGGTGCATTAGGAACACTTCGAATAGCGCTTAGATATGCTACTTTTTTCTCTTTTATTCTTTTTAGCATAAACAGTGAATTCTTCTTACCAACAATAAATGGCTCTATGCCCCCTATGCTTCTTTTGGGTATTGGTGGAAGTGGAGTTGCATTTCTTTCATTTTATAAATTGATTGACGATGTGGGTGCTATTTTTGGCTCAATAACTGTATATATTATTCCTATATTTTCAGTTTTATTTGGTTATATATTTCTTCAAGAAATGACATCTCTGTCACAAATATCAGGAGTTTCTGTAATTATTTTATCTGCTTATCTTTTTACTAAGACTACCGATTAGTTTTTGGAGTGACGAATAGGCCTTCCGATATTGCGGCTATTTTTTCATCATCTAAAAATAATTCAGCTTTATAAACTGATCCTCGCTCATCAACAGAATCCCTCCAGGCTTTAACATAAACAAACTTAGAATTGTTATTTACAGGTCTTATATATTTAGCAGTAAATGTTTTGGTTACAACCATTTCACCAAGAAGAAAGCTGAGGGGCCCCATAGTGCAGTCCATATAAGAATCTACTATCCCCCCGAGAGTTGTATCCATTGGGTTAAAGTATTTTTCTTGAATGGGGTATTTGCATTCAAGAAATTCCTCATCTTTATTAAAGTTTATGAACTCACCTTTTAATTCTTTATAGATGTTTGGTATTGGTAAATCGCCCCATGTTCTATTTGACATAGAAAAATATTAACATCTCTTTAGTTTTACTTAAATTTGAAAGCTAAAGCTCTATGTTCCTTTTGGGTGCCATACAGTTTTTGTTTCTATAAAAGGGAGAAGAGCTTCAAGTCCACTAGTGGGTGGATTTATATAGACTCGCTTTAACGACTTTGATGCATTTTCTCTAATTAATGTTTTTTCTTCAGTTGTTACTTTTTTATAAAGCGCCATATCAGTAATTTCTACATGATTACTAACATCATCAATTATTAATTCAAATTTTCCTGACATGATATTTAAGGCGCCTGAAGGTAAATCAGAGTTATTTATATCTTCAGCAAGCTTTAATGCCAAGACGGAATTCTCTTCATTAAAGCTTATAACAGAACAGCCAGTGGTTAAGGCGGGTAACATATTTAATAAAAGATTGTTGAGTGAATGCTCGCTGGAATTTAAAGTAAAAACTACACCGAGTGACTCCTGGTGAGAAATATTGAAGAAATCTCCTGCGACAGGATTTAAGTTCCCAGTCATTTGTTCCCACTTATCGGCCATTCCTGCATACCAAATTAAGGAATCAAGAGAATTTTTGATATCCTCTTTAGCTTTAGCTTTAGTCAATCCTGAATCTTGAAGAATCTGTTGATATGTATCAAAATTACCTTCAAGCATTTCAGATAATCTGTACAAGATTTGTGTTTTGTTGTAAGGTGTTAACTTTTGCCATTCAGTGAAACCTTTTTTAGCAGCTACTACAGCATCTCTAATATCTTTTCTCGAGGTAAGAGGCACTTCATAAAAATCATTTTTAAGTTCAATTCGGAAAGTTTTTCCTGATTCAGATCTTATGTACTTACCACCTACATAGTTTTTATACGTTTTTTTAATTTCATTCATGATTGAACCTTTAGGTATGAAAGAAGGCCGTGTCTTCCACCTTCTCTTCCAAAACCGGATTCTTTATATCCTCCAAAAGGAGAGGCAGGATCAAACTTATTAAAGGTGTTTGCCCATATAACTCCAGCTTGGAGTCTGTCAGCAGTCCATAGTATTTTTGAGCCCTTTTCTGTCCATATGCCAGCAGAGAGTCCATATTCAGTATTATTGGATATTTCAATCGCTTCCTCTGGAGTTCTAAAAGTCAATGTCGTTAAAACAGGTCCAAAAATTTCTTCTCTGGCGATTCTGTATGAGGGTTGAGCATTTGTAAATAAAGTTGGTTTAAACCAAAAACCATTTTGTGGTAATTCACATTCTGTTTGAAATATACTTCCACCTTCATCTACCCCGTTATCAACTAATTCTGAAATTTTATCTAATTGCTCCCTTGAATTTATTGCTCCAATATCTGTATTTTTATCTAAAGGATTTCCTACCCTAAGTGATTGCATTCTCTTTTCTAATTTGGAAACAAACTGATCATGAATATCTTCTTGAAGAACTAATCTCGAACCAGCACAACAAACATGTCCTTGGTTAAAAAATATTCCATTAACTACTCCCTCAACAGCTTGGTCAATAGCTGCATCATTAAATACAATATTTGCCGCTTTCCCCCCTAGCTCGAGGGTCAGTCCTATATCTCTATCTGCTGTTTCTTTTTGAATATACTTTCCAACACCAGTAGACCCCGTAAAAGCAATTTTTGATATTTCTGGATGCTGTACTAGTGCTGCCCCAGTAGTACCATCTCCTGTTACTAAATTAAAAACTCCTGGAGGAAGTCCAACCTCTTCACACAATTCAGCAAAAAGTAGGGCTGTTAAGGGTGTACTTTCAGCTGGTTTTAAGATTACAACATTGCCTGTGGCTAAAGCTGGTGCTACTTTCCATGAGAGCATTAACAATGGAAAGTTCCAAGGAATTATTTGTCCAACAACACCATACGGTTTCATTTCATTAGTGTTCCAAGATAAATTTAGTTTATCTGCCCACCCAGCAAAATAAAAGAAATTAGCAGCAACTTGAGGTAGATCAAAATCACGAGATTCTTTAATTGGCTTACCTCCATCTAAACTTTCTAGTACAGCAAACTCTCTTGATCTTTCTTGAATTAATCTTGCAAGTTTAAATAAATATTTTGCACGTTGGGTTCCTGAAAGTTTTGACCAGATCTTTAAGCCTTCTTTTGCAGACTGAACAGCATCGTTAATGTCATTCTTATTTCCAAGACTTATAGTAGAAAGTACCTCTTCTGTTGAAGGAGAAATAGTTTTAAGTGATTTCTTAGAATTCGATGATTGAAATTTACCATCAATAAATATTCCATATTTTTTTTGAATATTAACGATGGAACTTGATTCAATTGATTCAGCATAATCCCATTTGTTCATAAATTAACCTCTTGGAAAATAGTAGCTTGACTGATAAGCATTAGTTTTTAATTTCTTAATTTGTTTAAGAACATCATCTACAAGACTTGATGCTCCAAATCGAAAATAATCAGGACTTAACCACTCGCTTCCTAATTCTTCATTAACAATAACTAAATACCTAATAGCATCTTTGGAATCTCGTATTCCTCCTGCTACTTTTATACCAGCTTTGAAACCAGTAGATTCCTTATAGTCCCATACTGCTTTTGCCATTAGATAGCATGCTTCTCTGGATGATCCATTAGAAATTTTTCCTGTTGACGTTTTTATAAAATCTGATCCTGCAGCCAGTGATATTAAACTTGCTTTTTTTATATTCTCATATGTTCTAAGTTCACCAACTTCTAATATTGTTTTCAGGTGTACTGATTTACACAGTTGTTTCAAAGCTACAATTTCATCAAACATTTTTCGATAGTCACCTTCAAAAAATGCTTTCCTATTTATTACAATATCTATTTCATCTGCTCCCTGGTCAATTGCAAATTGTGTATCAAGAAGTTTAGATTCGATTGAAGCCTGTCCACTTGGGAAATATGATGAAACTGATGCAACTTTGACACTGGAGTTTTTAGTCATTTCCTTGGCTTTTCCTACTAGGGATGGATAAACACACACAGCAGCAACACTGGGGACTTCATTGTTACTAGGATCCGGATTGATTGCTTTAGCTGTCATTTGCCCAATCTTACCTTCAGTGTCTTCCCCTTCAAGAGTTGTTAGGTCGCACATAGATATGATGTAATTTAAAGCTTGTAATTTAGACTCTTTCTTTATACTTCGTGTAGAAAGAGAAGCTACCCTTTCCTTGAGGCCAACTTCGTCAACCCTCAAATTATCAATAAGTTCAACTGTGTTTGACCAAGTAAGTTGGTTTTTGGATTCTTTTGTTAAAGACATAGTTCTATGGTAAATGCATTTTTAATTTTTTAACAGAGGTAATTTAATCTAAGGCAGAAACTTTAGTTTCTACTGAGGTATCTTTCTTGTCTGTTATTTCAGCTATTCCTCCAAATACAGTAAACATCTTATGCCAGGAATCTTCTTTAGTTAAAAGTTTTACAGCTAATTCAGATCCAGTTTGCTCAACATGTTTTTCTAGTAAAGTTTTTAAGTCCAAACTATCTATCTCATTTAAAGCATGAGATGTTGGAGCAGATTTAGAAATATATTGATTAAAACTTTTTTGTGTATTTAAGACTATAACTTTTCCACCTGTCATGCCAGCTCCAAAATTAAATCCTATTTCACCAAGAATCACCAAAGTTCCTCCTGTCATATACTCAGCTGCATGAGCACTACACCCTTCAACAACAGCTATTGCTCCGCTGTTCCTAACGCCAAATCTTTGGCCGACCCTACCTGAAATAAATAACTGGCCTCCAGTTGCTCCGTAAAGTAATGCGTTTCCGGCAGCGTGATAAGCACCCTGCATTTTTTTACCTTGTGGAATAATAGTAATGCTTCCACCACCCATTCCTTTACCAACATAATCGTTGGCGCTTCCTGTAAGTTTCAAATTAATTCCATCTCTTATAAATGCACCAAAACTTTGACCGGCTGATCCAGATAAACTTATTAAAGAAGGAAATTTTTCAATTTGATTATTTAACTTGTTGATTGAAATCTCACCAGAAAGTCTTGCCCCTATACTTCTATCTTCATTTGATATTGGATATTGTAAAAAAGAGGACTTTTTAGCATTCAATGATTTTATAACTTCAGAAGTAATTCTTCTAGATAATCTACCTTCGTCATGCCTTATGAATCCTGGATGTTTTTTTTCTGAAACAGCATTAACTAAAAGTTTGTGCAAGCTACTTGGAAGATTGTTATCTAATACTTTTAAACCTAAAAGGTCGGCATGACCAATCAGATCATCTAACTTATCAACATTGAATAGCTTTAAATAATTTTGAACATCCTCTGCAAGGAAAGTAAACAACTGCATTACTTGCTCTGGGGCTCCATTAAATTTAGCCCTAAGGTTTTCATCTTGAGTAGCAATACCAACTGGACATGTATTTTCATGACACTGTCTAACCATTTTGCAGCCTAAAGCTAACAAAGGTAGTGTTCCAAAGCCAAATCTGTCAGCACCTAAAGTACTTGCGATAATGACATCTTTGGCAGAGCGAAGACCTCCATCCACCTCAAGTAATACTTTATCTCTCATGTTATTAATTACTAAAGCTTGATGAGTTTCACTAAGACCTAGCTCCCAAGGTGAACCAGCGTGTTTAATACTTGTCCACGGACTTGCACCTGTACCCCCATCACTACCAGCAATTGTAATAATATCAGCACCGGCTTTTGCAACACCAACGGCAATCGTTCCAACACCAGGTTCTGAAACTAACTTAACATTCACTGGGTTTGTTGGATTAAATGTTTTCAAATCGTATATGAGCTGAGCTAAGTCTTCAATTGAGTAAATATCATGGTGAGGTGGTGGTGAAATAAGGGTAACTCCCTCACTTGTATGTCTTAGTTTTGCAATATGACTATCAACTTTAAACCCAGGAAGCTGTCCACCTTCTCCAGGTTTAGAACCCTGAGCCATTTTGATCTGAAACTCATCTGCAGATGCAAGATAATCCGGCGTAACTCCAAATCTACCTGAAGCAATTTGTTTAATTTTTGAATTTTTTTCTGTATCGTATCTAATTGGATCTTCTCCACCTTCACCTGAGCCAGACTTTCCACCTAATCTATTCATGGCTATTGCTAAAGCTTGATGAGCCTCTTCTGATAAAGCGCCTAAAGACATAGATGAAACAGTAAATTTTTTAAATATCTCCTCGAGTGAGGATGTTTCATTTTTATTTTCGTAGCCCTGTGTTGTATCAGGGAGTGTGAATAAATC
>CAXHFF010000012.1:0-14001 GCA_964016255.1 uncultured Acidimicrobiaceae bacterium | reverse complement strand
TGTCTCGTGTGATAGGAGATGTGTATAAGAGACAGATATATGAGTATCTAAATTGTTCAATTTCAAGAAAATCGATAATTTCTTCAGCATTCATTCTTGCCTCGATTTCATTTTTTTTAACCTTTTTACTAAATAGTAAACTTGATACAGGGCCATAATTTAATTGTCTGTGGCATCCAATAAGAATATTATCTAGTACAGTCATATTTTCGAATAATTCTATATTTTGAAAAGTTCTTGCGATCCCCAGCGAAGCAACTTCATCTGGTCTAAGTTCATTGATGTTATTATCTCCATATTTTACTATTCCAGTTGTTGGTCTATATATACCACTTATACAATTAAAAATTGAGGTCTTACCTGCACCGTTTGGTCCTATTATTGAATATAACTTTTGTGGCTTAACTTCAAAACTTATTTCATTCAATGCTGTGATACCACCAAATTTTAATGTCACATTCTCAAACTTTAAAGATTCTATGATAACCACCTTTTCTTTCTCTTGTAATGCTTTACATCCTTGAAAGATTTTCTTTTTGTTCCTTCAGCATTCAAACCTAAATAAAACTCTCTTACATCGGCATCATTCAATAACATACTGCTTTTATTATCCATAACAACATTGCCAGTTTCCATAATGTACCCATGATCAGAAATACTAAGAGCCATATTTGCGTTCTGCTCAACAAGTAAAACTGTCACACCTTGAGAATTTATTTCTTTGATTAATTCTGCGACCTCATCAACAAGTTTTGGAGCTAAACCAAGACTTGGCTCATCTAAGAGAAGATAGCTTGGATCAGACATTAATGCTCGTCCAATTGCCAACATTTGCTGCTCTCCCCCAGATAGATATCCAGCTTCACCTTTTGATCTCTCTTTAAGAATTGGGAACAGGTCAAGAACTTTATCAATATTATCTTTAATGTCATTACTGTTGGTGTGTCCTCCAAGTCTTAAGTTTTCAATAACAGTTAATTCAGAAAAGATTCTTCTTCCTTCAAGAACCTGAGCAATACCTTTTTCAACAATCTTTGAAGGATTTAAGTTTGTAATATCCTCTCCATCTACTGAAATTGATCCTTTAGTGATATCACCATTTTGAACATCTAAAAGGCCAGTTATTGATCGAATGACTGTAGTTTTTCCTGCACCGTTGCTACCAAGTAATGCAACAATTTCTCCTTTTTTAATCTCTAAAGATACCCCTCTAAGGACGAGGATTACATCTTGGTAAACTACTTCTAGGTTTTCAATAGCTAACATGTACCATATAACTTTAACTGATGATTTATTGAATTCACAATTCAAATTAAAGATGAATAGATAAATAGAAACTTAATATGTAAGATTTAGTCACATCACAGAGTATTAAAATAATCTCCTCTCTACATAAATATCATTACATTTGAACTACATATAAGATGATGTATATGGATAATGAAAATTTTGAGCAACAAGAACTATTTAAGCAAGAGAAATACATATCTGATTTATTAGAACAAAAAACTCCAAAAAATAAATCCTCTCTCAACACCATATTTGGTAGCTCAATACTCACAAGCATGATTGTTTTATCTTTCCTCTATGTGTATGGAATTTTCGATGAAGATGAAATTATTATTCCTGAACCTATAACAATCACTGAAACCGTGACTGAAAAAGAGGTCATAATGCCAAGGATTGATTCGACAGAAGTTGTTTCTATTGCTGAAGTTGCCACAAAAACAATTGTTCAAATTCAGGTTGGTCAAGTTAACGAAAATAATGAATTTATTTCTATTGGTGGTGGCTCAGGAGTAGTTATATCTGCAGAAGGACTTATCATAACCAATCACCATGTAATTGATGATGCTGATTCTGTAAGAGTAATTTTTGAAGATGGAAGGATGTATGAAGCTCAAATTATAGGTTCTGACAAACTTACTGATATTGGACTAGTCAAAATTGAGTCCAGTAACCTCACCCCTATTGCAATTGGGAACAGTGATATTCTTTTAGTTGGTGACCTTGCAGTTGCAATAGGTCATCCCCTTACTCTTGGAGCCGCGCCGACTGTTACAACAGGTATTGTTTCGGCCCTGGAAAGAAGACTCGATGTTGGCGGACAAGATATGAACTCATCTGTAACCTTGTTTGGACTTATACAAACAGACGCTCCAATAACTCGAGGATCTAGTGGTGGAGCTTTATTGAATCAAAAAGGTGAACTGATCGGGATTACAACAGCTATTGCTACAGCTGACGTAGGTGCCGAAGGTTTGGGATTTGCAGTTCCAATAAATTTAGCTTTAAATATTAGCAAAGACCTAGTTGATGATGGAAAAGTTTATCATTCATTTCTTGGAATATTAGGAGCTCAACATTTTGAAGTTGCGGAAGATGGAGCAAGGATTTTCTCAGGTGTTGAAATACAAGAACTTTATGGACCTGCCAATGACATATATGCCATTGGCAAAGCCGGGGCACTGCCTGGGGATATTATAAAAAAAGTTAATGGAAAAAATATAAAAACTTTAGATGGATTAATTAGTTTTCTGAGAAGCAAGAAAGCTGGTGATGAAATTTCGATAGAGATAATAAGAGATGGTCAAGTTATAACATTAGAGTTCCTACTAGACCTAAGGCCCTCTGACGTTTAATGTCTGAAGATATATTTTCCCAGTTTTTTAATCTCTTTAATAACAACGACTCTGAGGTAAATTGGGAACTTTCAAAACAAATTAATAAACATCTAAATAAAGAAGCCCCTCAAGAAGTTTTTCAGCTATCAAATGAAGAAATAGATCTAAATGAACTATTCAGATTCCTAGAATTACATATCACAAATTCAAATAATTTTGATGTATCTCAGACAAGTATTCAGGTATGTGATCCAAGTCTATATGGTGAATGGTTTTTAGATTCTATACAGCATTTTGATTTTTCAAAATTTAGTATTGGTGACTTACCTGGCGGTTTACAGATAGGAAGCATGCAATCATCGATAATAGGTATGCAACTAGGAAATCTTGCTGGAATGATTAGTAAAAATATGTGGGGACTTAGTCACTTTGGAATTATTCTTCCTCAATCAAAAACTCTCGCAATAAATAAAAATAAATACTTTGCAAGGATTGATCAATTTGAAGCAGATGTTAATGAACTAGCCCTTTCACTTCTTGCTTTAGAGGTTGTAGCTTTAAGTCTTGGTAGGTATACAGCTCCTTTTGAAAAGATAGTTGAAAACTTGGAAATAGCGAGCAAAGAAATGCTTAAGGAATTTAAAGACTTGGATATTGATCCAATGAATATGAATAATCCTCAAGAGATGCTTCAAAATTTTTCTGGACTAGACGGATTTGATTCTTCAAAAATGATCGAAGGAATTATTGCACCTTTAAGTTTCTATAGAGGAGTCATAAAAGCAAAAGCAAAAGATTTAAATATAATTCCAGATAATACAACTTATGACTTATTAATGGACTTAAGTTTCACTTTAGGTGAAAGTAATCTCAATGAAATTGAAAACGGTATAAATGAATTAGATTCATCAACATCGCTGTTCTTTGAGTTTCTAATATCTTCAAAAAGTGAATACTCAATTGATGATATTTTGTTAGATAAAGATTTGATTCCAAGCAGGAGTGAAATAGAAGACCCCATAGCTTGGGCAGCAAGAACTTCTCTTCCGCCTATTTAATAAAGATTACTAAGCTGTATACAAAAGGAGAAATTTAAATGAGCTTACAAGTTGGAGACACAATACCTGAGTTTAAACTTTACAATCACGACAAAGAATCATACGAAGACAAAGATTTTTTAGGTAAGAAAACTATGTTTGTTTTTCTTCCATTTCCCTTCAGCAGTGTATGTGATAAAGAAATATGTGAGCTTAGGGACAACAAAGCATCATTCGAAGAAAATGGGACTGAAACAGTTCTAATAACTGTGGGCGCAAGCCCGACTAATAGAGCCTGGGCATCTCACTATGGAATTGAGTTTCCAATCCTTGCAGATTTTTGGCCGCATGGAGCAGTAGCCCAAAAGTTTGGATGTTTTCATGAAAAAGCAGGTATTTCATTAAGATACTCTTACATAACTGATGAAGATAATGTAATCACAGAGATAATTAAAAGTGATGAAATCGGTGTTGAAAGAGACTTTAGTGAGTATAAAGAGAGCTTTAGTTTTTAACCAACTTCTCTAATATCAAAAGTTTGTATTCTCTGTCTTTTTATGCGTCTACGTTCTCTTTCAGACAGACCACCCCAGATACCAAATTTTTCGGATTGTTGTATTGCGAATTCTAAGCAATCTTCCTGAACACTACATGCTCTACATATAGACTTAGCTTTCCTAGTTGAAGCTCCCCTTTCAGGAAAGAAAATATCAGCATCTGCACCCTTGCAATTTGCTTCCTCAGTCCATGAGGGCATCCCCCCAATTAGATCTTCCATTTTTGAATTTTCCACCCTTGCTCCTTATATAGAAAACTAAATTACATGTGTGTAATCTATATAGTTTTAGGACAATTGTCAAGAGGGTAATTTTTCATTTGATTCAATGTAATTCGAGATATATAGGATAATTATATAATGCCAAATCAAAAATTAGTATCTTCCGGAGGGATTTATAAGGGTAAAACTAGTATGTGGCTCTACATATTTCATAGAGTTACTGGTGTAGCCCTTTTTGGTTATCTACTTCTACACATTATCTCAACTGCCTTAATTTTGTTAGGTCCTGAAATTTATGAAGGAGCTGAGGCAATTTATAAAAACTTTTACTTTAGAGTTGCTGAGATTGGATTATTTGGAGCTGTGCTAGCTCATGCGATAAACGGTCTTAGAATTATTACTGTTGACCTATGGAGAAAAGGTTCTGATTATCAAAAACAACTTAATGTAATTTCTTTGGTTATTTTTGTTGGAGTCTTTGTCCCTTCGACGTACAAAATGGTAGTCTCATATTTTGATTTGTGTCTAGAAAAAAGCTCACCGGAAACTACTGTCACAGATTGTATTATAAGACCTATCCCGGATTGGAAATAATTATCGTGAAAACAGATAGAGCAGACTGGGGCCGTAGACAACCACCTATGAGTGAATCAAGTTTTGAATTGTATGCATGGTTTTTTATGAGAGTAAGTGGACTATTACTTGTACTTTTAGCAGTTAGTCACATGTTTATAATGCATGTTTTTAACGATACTCTAAATCTTGATTATGAGTTTGTAGCTGCAAGATGGGATACACCTTATTGGAGAGCCTTTGATTGGTTGTTGCTAGCTCTAAGTTTGCTTCATGGCACAAATGGACTCCGAGTAGTGCTTCATGACAACATATCTGATCAAACTGTTAGAAAACTCTCTTTATCTGCACTATATGGAACCAGTCTTGTTTTCTTTATTTTGGGAACTTATGTTATTGTGGCTTTTGTGAGTAAAGTATGAAAATAATTAAACACTCTTTTGATGGCATCATAGTTGGAGCCGGTGGAGCTGGACTCAGAGCTGCTATAGAGGCTGCACCTACAATGAAACTTGCAGTAATTACCAAACTTTATCCAACACGATCTCACACTGGTGCAGCTCAAGGTGGCATGAGTGCAGCACTTGCAAACGTTGAGGAAGATAACTGGAATTGGCATGCTTTTGATACCGTAAAAGGATCAGATTATTTAGCTGACCAACCAGCTGTAGATATTCTATGTAAAGAAGCTATCGACGCTGTTGTAGAACTTGAACATTGGGGACTTCCATTTAGTAGATTAGAAAGTGGCAAGATTGCTCAAAGAAGATTTGGTGGACATACAGTCAAAGAAGGTGAAGCACCTGCCTTTAGGGCATGTTATGCAGCTGATAGGACTGGTCATATGATACTTCAAACTTTGTATCAGAAGTGTGTATCTATGGGTGTCGAATTTTTTGATGAGTTTCAGGTTTTGGACATAAAAATTGAAGACGGAGTATGCAAAGGTGTTGTAGCATATGAGATTTCTACTGGGGACTTACATGTCTTTGAGGCAAGAGCCGTTACTTTTGCTACTGGTGGCTTTGGTAAAATATTCAAAGTAAGTTCTAATGCCCACTCTCTAACTGGAGATGGACCAGGTATGTTGTATCAGAAAGGTATACCTCTTGAAGATATGGAATTTTATCAATTTCATCCAACAGGGATATATAGATTAGGCATTCTATTATCTGAAGCAGCTAGAGGTGAGGGTGGTATCCTTCGAAATAAGGATGGAGAAAGATTTATGGAAAGGTACGCTCCGTCAATTAAAGATTTAGCGCCAAGAGATATGGTATCGCGTGCAATCGCCACCGAGATAAGTGCAGGTAACGGTGCGGGTCCTAATAGTGACTATGTTTATCTTGATTTAACTCATTTAGGTGAAGAAACAATTATGAAAAAGCTTCCCGATATCACCGACTTTGTTAGAACATACGTAAAGATAGAACCAATCAATGACCCTATTCCTGTACAGCCGACTGCACATTATGCAATGGGCGGAATCCCAACAGATGTAAATGGTAGAGTACTTAGTGACCACAAAGGTGGAGTTATTGAAGGAGTTTATGCTGCTGGAGAAGCAGCTTGTGTTAGCGTTCATGGAGCTAACCGTCTTGGAACAAACTCTCTCTTAGATATTGTTGTTTTTGGAAAAAGGGCAGGTCAAAGTATGGTTGACTATGTATCAAGTACTAAGGCATCCCCTCTTAATGAGTCAGCAGCTGATGATTTATCAAATAAGATTTCTGGATTGATGGAGAAGGAACACACTACAGAATTTTCTGTTGCAAAGATTCGTTCAGAACTTCAGGACTCAATGGAAGAGAATGCAAAAATATTTAGATCTAAAGAAACTTTGGAAAATCAAACTGAAATACTATCTAATCTCAGAGAGAGATACCAAAATGTAACTATTTCTGATAAAAGCAAAGTATTTAACAGCGAGCTTCTTGAAGCCATAGAACTTGATTATTTACTTGATATGGCAGATACAACTGTAGCTAGTGCCTTAGCAAGAAATGAATCAAGAGGAGCCCATTCTAGAGAAGATTTTCCTGATAGAGATGATACAAAATTTATGAAGCACTCCTTTGCATTTAAAGATGGGGACTCTGTAAAACTTGAATATAAAGATGTTGAACTTGGAAAATATGAGCCAATGGAAAGAAAGTACTAATGGAAATTGACTTAAAAATATTAAGATATGATCCTGAAAATGATAAAAAAGGCCACTGGGAATACTATAAGGTTGATGCCGAACCAGAAGAAAGAATTCTTGATCTACTGCATAAAATAAAATGGTTTGAAGATGGATCACTTTCATTCAGAAAATCATGTGCACACGGTGTATGTGGTTCCGATGCAATGGTTGTAAATGGTGAAAACATGCTGGCATGTCAGGTTTTAGTAAAAGAAGTCAGTAACCCAATAAAAATTGAGCCAATAAGAGGACTTCCAGTTCTTAAAGATTTGATTGTAGATATGAAGCCATTTTTTGATAGTTATAAAAAAGTAATGCCTTTTTTAATCAATGATGACGAACCTGGAGATAGGGAAAGACTCCAGTCTCCTGAGGATACAGAAAAATTTGAAGATACAACTAAATGTATTCTTTGTGCAGCTTGTACAACTAGTTGCCCAGTGTTTTGGACAGCTGATTCATATATTGGACCCGCAGCTATCGTGAACGCCCACAGGTTTGTGATGGACTCTAGAGACCAGGGCTCTAAACAAAGACTTGAAATTATGAAAGATGTAAATGGCGCTTTCAGATGTCGTACTGCTTTTAACTGCACAAGTGCTTGTCCACGAGGAATACAAGTAACAAAAGCAATAGAAGACGTTAAACGAGAAACACTACTGAATAATTGAACAAAGAAATATTTAATTATCTCGAGACGGTTACTCAAAGTTTAAATATAAAGAATAAAGATAATTTAAATAAGATTTATTTACAGATAATTAGTGATAAAAACATAACAACTATTAATTTAGGTAATTCAAGTATAGATTTTGAAAATGAAGTTGATTATTTAATAATAAAAATGGACGAATCAACCTTCTATAACCTAAAAGATAATAAGAAACATCCAGAAGACTTGATGTTTGATGAAAAAATAAAAATAAAAGGTAATTTAGATTTACTCAAGTAAAAAGAAAAGACGGCTAAGCCGTCTTTTCAATAAGGTTTAAGATGTCTTAGTTCAGACTATCTTTTAATCCTTTGGCAGCTTTAAATGCTGGTGCATTCTTAGCAGCTATTTGGATTGTTTCTCCTGTTGCAGGATTTCTACCTTGTCTTGCAGCCCTGTATCTTGATTCAAACTGTCCGAAACCAGCGATACTTACTTTGTCGCCATTTTTCATTCCGTTTGTTATTCCGCCAAACACTGCTTCCACAGCTGCCTTAGCGTCTGTCTGTGACAACCCTACTTCTGCTGCAACAACGCTTGCTAATTGATCTTTGTTCATAGCTGTTTTGCCTTTCTTAATTGCGTTTTACTATAACTTAATTATAGTTTTTTTAAATAAATTATCTTAATATTCAATAAATATTGGCTTTTTTTATTAAAAGGCAGCTTTTATTGGTTATTTATGCTACCAAGCTCTGAAACCTTATCTTTGACTGCATCTGAGGCATTTCTCAAACCATCTATCTCGGCTTCAGTAAGGTCGTACTCGACAATTTCTGTGACTCCATCTTTACCAAGCTTTGCAGGTACTCCTAGATAGACATCATTTATTCCATACTCGCCGTCAAGCCATGCACATACAGGAAAAACTTCATTAGAGTCAGAAATTATTGACTTCACCATAGTTGCAGCTGATGATGCAGGAGCAAAATAAGCACTTCCAGTTTTAAGTAACCCAACTATTTCAGCTCCACCATCAGAAGTCTTTGACACCAATTCATCTATATCATCTTTAGATAATATATTGACTAATGGCTCTCCACTTACAGTACAAAGAGAAGGCACTGGCACCATTGTTTCGCCATGGCTACCCAGAGTCAAAGCATAAACATCACTCATCTTTACATTAAGTTTTTCAGAAATGAAATATGCAAATCTTGATGAGTCAAGAATTCCTGCCTGGCCTATAACTTTACTTTTAGATAGTTTTGAAACTTCAGCAGTCAAAGTTGTCATTTGATCCAGAGGGTTTGTCACAACAATGATTATTGGGTCTTCAGAATGTTCTAGTATTTTTTTTGTAACGTCAGTAACAATACCAGCATTTACTTCCAATAAATCCATTCGTGACATTCCCGGTTTTCGAGGTAATCCAGCAGTGATGACAACAACATCGCTATTAGCTGTATCTTTATATTCATTAGTCCCCACAACTTTGGTGTCAAACTTTTCAACGAACCTAGATTGGTTCATATCAAGAGCAAGCCCTTGAGGTAGCCCTTCAACAATGTCTGTCATGATAACTTCACTTGCTAAATTATATTCGGCAACACGTAACGCCGTCATTGAACCATACTTACCAGCACCAACGACTGTAACTTTTTTCACAACTTCCTTTCGCTATCTTTATTGTATGTTTTGTACAAGAGAATTGGCAAATTCAGAGGTTGAAAGAATAGAAGCATCATCTCTACCTCTGGCGAGATCATATGTCACATTTCCTTCAAGGATTGATTTTTCCATGCTTGCAATTATTAAATCTGCAGCCTCATTCCAACCCATATACCTGAACATCATCTCACCTGATAAAATTAAAGATCCAGGATTTGCTTTATCCATTCCTGTATATTTGGGAGCAGTACCATGAGTTGCTTCAAAAACAGCTTTTCCATTCTCATAATTAATATTTCCTCCAGGGCTTATTCCTATTCCCCCAATTTGTGCAGCTAAAGCATCCGATGCGTAGTCACCATTTAAGTTAGTCGTTGCAATAACATCAAATTCTTGTGGTTTAATTAAAATCTGTTGTAAAAAAGCATCTGCAATAACATCCTGTACTAATATTTTATCACCTGGATCACCATTAGAATCTTCCCAGGAAATTGCAACATCTGAAAATTCTCTTTCTATCAATTCATATCCCCATTTACGAAAAGCACCTTCAGTAAACTTCATAATGTTTCCTTTATGCACAATTGCAAGATTTTTCTTTCCATTTTCAACTGCAAAGTTTATAGCGGCTCTAATAAGTCTTTCTGAGCCTGTGTTAGAGATAGGCTTAATTCCTATTCCACTATCTTTACGAATATCCCATCCAAATTCATCGTGAAGAAATTTATTTAACTTAG
This sequence comes from uncultured Acidimicrobiaceae bacterium, assembly GCA_964016255.1. Classification (GTDB taxonomy): domain Bacteria; phylum Actinomycetota; class Acidimicrobiia; order Actinomarinales; family Actinomarinaceae; genus Actinomarina. The sequence goes on along the minus strand of CAXHFF010000012.1, from coordinate 3,744 downwards.
AAACATCTTCGCTACCTTCTTCAAGCTCTTTTCCTGAGTAAACATCTTCTGTATTTTCTCTGAAAAGAACAATGTCAACATCTTGTGGGCTTTTAGTCGGCGTTTCAATTCCTTTAAAATACTTTATAGGTCTGAGGCATACGTAAAGGTCTAGCTCTTGTCTTATGGCAACATTGATAGATCTAATCCCTTCTCCAATTGGAGTTGTCAGGGGACCTTTGATGCCTACCCCATGTTCATCAATTGTCTCTAGAGTTTGTTTGGGAAGCCATTCCGAGGTACTATCAAAAGCTTTTTGGCCAGCTAAAACTTCTATCCAATTTATTTTTCTGTTGCCGTTGTATGCTTTCTCAACAACTGCATCGAAAACTAACTGTGAAGCAGGCCATATATCTATTCCAATACCATCTCCTTCAATGAATGGAATTGTTGGATTATCTGTATCAAAAGACTCTCTGGTTTTATTAATTGCTTTATTAAGTTCATTTCTATCTAAATTTTCAGCCATTACATTACGTCCTTTACTGCTTTTCCAATTTTTGTTGGGTTGCTCACGACTTTTACGTTTGCATCTTCTAAAGCCTCCATTTTTGCTTTAGCCGTTCCTTTATTTCCTGAAACAATAGCTCCTGCATGGCCCATTTTTTTACCTGGAGGGGCTGTTACTCCTGCAATGTAAGACACTACAGGTTTAGTTATATGATTCTTGATATACTCCGCTGCTTCCTCCTCAGCTGTTCCTCCAATTTCTCCAATCATTACGATTGTATCTGTTTCATCATCTTCCTGAAAGTCTTTAAGAACATCTATAAAAGACATCCCAGGCACTGGATCCCCTCCAATCCCGATACATGTAGATTGGCCGATCTCCAACTGAGTTAATTCATGGACTGCTTGATAGGTCAATGTTCCTGATCTTGAAACAACTCCTACACTTCCGGGCATTGTAATTTCGTGAGGCATAATCCCAACATTTGATTTTCCTGGAGAAATTAAACCAGGACAATTAGGTCCTAATAGTTTGGATACTGTTTCATTTTTAATTATATTGTACATTTCAGCTTCATCTTTTGCCGGAATCCCTTCTGTTATGCAAACAATTAACTGACAATTAGCATAAGCAGATTCTAGAACAGCATCTTTTGCAAAAGCAGGTGGAACGAAAGTTAGTGCCACATTCGCTCCAGTCTCATCAATAGCTTCTTTTACCGTATTAAATATTGGAATCCCCTCTATCTGTTCTCCACCTTTTCCTGGACGTGTTCCAGCTACTATTTTAGTGCCGTAATCTCTATTTCTAAGAGCGTGAAATTGTCCCTCGCGCCCAGTTATGCCCTGCACAATTACTTTTGAATCCTCATCAATAAGAATTGCCATCAGTTATTTCCTTTCACTGCCAACTCAGCTGCTTGATTCATAGTTTTAGTAATAATTATTTTTTCATTGGGATTATCTTTAAGAATTTTTAATCCCTCAATAGCGTTTGTTCCGTCGAGTCGAATAACTATAGGCCATTTAAGGTCTTTTCCTGTTGTTGCTTCGACTATTCCCTCAGCAACAAGGTCACATCTAGTTATTCCACCAAATATGTTAATGAAAACACTTGAGACTGAATCATCTGATTCGAGAACCTCTAATGCTGCACTAACAGTTTCTGCTTTTGCTCCACCACCTATGTCTAAAAAGTTAGAAGCACTTCCCCCGTACTCAGCTACAACGTCCAGAGTTGACATAACAAGTCCTGCACCATTTCCTATAATGCCTACTGTTCCATCCAATTTAATAAAATTTAAACCCTTTTCTTTGGCAGCTTTTTCCGAAGGAGGAATGGGTATTTCATTCTCAATTTTATCAAAATATTCATGTCGATACTTTGCATTCATATCAAGTGAAACTTTAGAGTCTAAAGCCATGACTCCACCTGCTGTTATAGCTAGTGGATTCACCTCTACCAAATCACAATCACCTGTAACGAATAATTCATATAATCTACTTATAATTTCTAGCAACTCTTGCTGATAATCCGGGTTTAGCTTGGAATTAATAATTGCTTCAAGGATTATTTCTTCATCTAATCCTTGAGATGGGTCAATATGAACCATGGTTAGATCATCAGGGTTTTCTTCGGCCACTGCTTCGATATCCATGCCACCTTTAGCGCTTAACATCATTAAGTATTTTTTTTCAGATCTGTCAAGAGTGAATGATAAATAGTATTCTTCTTTTATTTCTGAAGCTTCCTCTATGAGGATTCGCTCAACTGTGTGACCTTTGATATCCATTCCAAGAATTTCATTAGAATATTTGGTAAGTTCTTCATTATTATTAGCTAATTTTATACCGCCAGCCTTACCCCTTCCACCAACTTGGACTTGTGCTTTAACAACCACGGGATAGGCTAAATCAAAACCTTGATTTAAATCTTCGATTTCATTTATTAGAAAAGAATTTGGATGTGCAATATCATAGTTCCCATAAAGTGATTTTCCTTGATATTCAAATAAATCCATAATTTAACCTACAAATTATATATAGTTCATTAATTTATGCACGATAAGAATTTCAGTCAAATTTAATAGGAGCCCATTCAATATCTAAATATTTAACGCCCCACTCTTTACCAAAATCAATTGTAATTTCATTTCCAGAAATCTCTTCAATAGTTCCTTTTCCATATTTTTCATGTGTAACAGTGTTGCCCACTTTCCCCATTTCAATTGGTGCAGTATTGGTCGTGTTTAAATTTTTAACACTAATTTCTTTAAAAAAACTTTCTGCTTCATCTAAAAAGCGACTTTTCAAATTATAAGAAGTGCCTCCCCATAATGTTCTTGTTTGAGAATAAGTTAAGTAAAGTTTTTCTTCTGCGCGGGTCAGTCCGACATAACATAATCTTCTCTCTTCTTGCACTTCAAAATCGCTTTCTGATTTTTGGCTAGGAAAAATATTCTCTTCCATACCTGTCATAAAAACATAGGGAAATTCAAGACCTTTAGCATTATGCAAAGTCATCAATAAAACATTATCTTCATCCTCAATACTGTCAGTATTTGTAAATAAAGCTAAAGATTCTAAATAGTCTCTAAGAACTATATAAGGATCATCAACATCTTCCTCGTAAAGATTTTCAAATTCGAATGCTGAGTTAATTAACTCATCTAAGTTCTCAATCCTCATTTGTGACTCTAGTGTGCCATGTTTAATTAGTTGATTTTTATATCCAGTTAATTCTAAAGTTTTAATAATTGCTTCGGATGGACCCTTAATTGCAAATCCTTTTATATCTATAATTAAATCTTTGAATTCTTTTAATTTATTTATAATTCTTGCCGATAAAAAATCTAGGCTTTCCAGATTATCTAAGGCATTCGATACAGATATGTCTTTCGAACTAGAAAAATCTCGCAATTTTTGTAGGGTTGATTCCCCTATTCCTCTTTTTGGAACATTTAAAACTCGCTCAAAAGAAACAGTATCATCAGGATTTACTAAATAATTTAGGTACGAAAGAATATCCTTTATTTCTTTTCTGTCATAGAACCTAACATTTCCAACAATTTTGTAGTTCACACTATTTCTTCTCAATTCTTCTTCAAATATTCTCGACTGATTATTTGTCCTATAAAAAATAGCAATTTCGATTTTTTTATTTTTTTTCATTACTTCTTGTATTTCTGAGATGACCCATTTTGCCTCGTCCCGTTCAGAAATAAATTCTGCTACATTGACATCTAATCCACTTTC
>CAXHFF010000011.1:0-14103 GCA_964016255.1 uncultured Acidimicrobiaceae bacterium | reverse complement strand
AAACAAAAACGAATACATATGAAACTCTATTTAAAAATTTTTTATCTAGAAATAGGTCGTCTATATATGTAGTTGTTTTACTTGCACCACGTTTAATTATTGGAAAAACTACTGATCTCAATAACAGGTAGGAAGTAACAAGAATTCCAATTAAATAGGCGAGTGAAGGCAAATCTGACGCTGTTAAATTATTCATACGTTAATCCTACTCTAAAAACCTTTTTGTTGACTTTTCCATGGCGCTGGTATGTCATTAATATATTCATCAACACTTGGACCGCCCAGTGACTGAAGTTTATTTTGTCCAACAATATAAGTAATGACCAACAAAATTAATGTCGTCTGATTTGAGGATAAAAGTTTTATTGTTACAAGTATCTCAGGAGAGTTGAAAAAGATTATTTGGAGACCACCTTTCAAAAATAAGTATAAAGTCCAAATAACTGCAACCCTTGTGTATGCGGGACGAACAAGTTCATGAAGGTACCACTCCTGAGGCCAATTCCTAATTGCCTTAGAACTATAAATAGTAAATGGTTTCTTAATTATTATTGAAATAAAACCTACAACAGCAATTGATATATCCCTAACGATTCCCGGAATAAAAAAACCAGACGCACTTCCTTGAACTCTTGCCAGGAGAAGTGCTCCTAGTGTTCCAACTAATCCATAGAATACAAATTTTAAATTTTGCTTTCTTAGAAGACGATATAGAAACAAAAGTAGTAACAAAATACCCGTATATAAAATTGCTTGGTTCAGAGTTGTAAAATTATTGGTTACCACAAAAAAGAGTGGGGCTACTACAGAATCGAAAACACCTTCTTGATTAAAATTTAATTCTTTTAACTCTTCTTTTATCTCTAAATATTTTGTGTAAAATTTTCTCAATTTATTTGAACTTATTATTAAAAGATTCTTCATCGTTTGAGGGTGAAGTTTCTTTATCAATAAAATCTGAAATTAAATTTGAATCAATCTTAAATTTTTCAGAGAGTTTTACAACAATCTCTTCAGTTGAAAAATTTTCAAATGTTAAATCCTGAATAGATCTATAAGCTTCATCTCTATCAATATCATTTTTTACTAAAGCTGAAAGAATTTTCTGGCTGCTTAATTTATCTACTGCATCACTCAGATTCTTTTCAATAGCTTTGTAGTTTATATGAAGACCATCAAAAATTCCTATTAAATCTTTTGTGATAAAACAAAGTAAATTAAAAGTATCCGGAAGGATAATCCTTTCAACGGAGGAATTAGAAATATCTCGTTCATGCCAAAGAACTATGTTTTCCATACTGCTTAAAGCGTAACCCCTAACAACCCTTGCTAATCCTGTAATCCTTTCACTTGTTATTGGATTCTTTTTATGTGGCATAGCAGATGAACCTTTCTGCCCCTCTTTAAAAGGTTCACTTAGTTCCGAAACTTCTGATCGCTGGTAACCCCTAATATTTGTTGCAATTCTTTCAAAACTACTAGCAAGAATTGCAAGACTTGTGATAATTTCTGCATATCTATCTCTTGCTACAATCTGGCTAGCGAAGATTTCAGCTTCTAGTCCAAGTTTATTCAGAGTTATTTTCTCAATATTTTCATCTACTACGGTATGGTTACCAACTGGTCCACTGAGTTTTCCTATAGAAATCGTTTTTACACACACTTCTAAGCGTTCTTTGTTTCTTTTTATTTCTTGGTGCCAGTTACCAAAAATGTTTCCTAAAAAGGTTGTCTCAGCAAAAACGCCATGAGTTCTACCAACTACAGGCGTGTTCATCTCCTGTTTCGCTTTAGCCTCAATCTGTAATAAAAGTTCATCTAGTAATTCGATAGTTATAGATAAAGACTGTTTAATTAATAAGCTATTTGCTGTATCAACTACATCTGAGCTTGTAAGACCATAATGAATCCAATTTGCATTGTCACCAACCTTGGATTGAAGTACATCGACAAATGAAGCTAAATCATGATTAGTGATTTTCTCTCTCTCGTATACTTCATCTTTTAAAACTTCAGTTTTTCCAATGACTTCAGATACTCCACTTGGTGAAATATTATTTTCTTCTAACGTTTCAAGGTATTTTTGTTCTACAAGTTTCCACGTATCAAATTTGTTTTGATCATTCCAAATTTTTTCAATTTCGAGGTATTGGTATCTTTCAATCATCAGCGATAACTATATTTTGGTTCCTTTCAGGCCCTACAGATATAAATGTTATTGGAATTTCAATAAAGTCCTCAATAGCATTTATATATTTTTTAGCATTTTCTGGTAATTCTTCAAAGTTTTTTATAGAAGTTATATCCTCTTCCCAACCTTTAAATGTTTCATAAACAGGTTGAGCATTATATAAGATACTTTGTTGATATGGATAATCTGCAATTACTTCATCTCCGTTTTTATAACCAATGCAGAGCTTTATTTCATCGAGTCCTGAAAGTACGTCAAGTTTTGTAATGAACAATTCAGTTAAAGTGTTAACTCTTACTGAATACTTCAGGGAAATTAGGTCAAGCCACCCGCATCTTCTTCTTCTACCCGTAACAACTCCAAACTCTGCCCCTTTTTCAATGAGATAATCACCAATCTCATTTTCCTGTTCTGTTATAAAGGGACCACTTCCAACTCTAGAGATGTATGCTTTAGTAACGCCTACAATTTTATTTAAATTTAATGGCCCAACACCTGATCCAATTGCTGCATTACCCGAAGAAGTGTTTGAACTTGTTACAAATGGATATGTTCCATGGTCAATGTCTAATAAGGTTCCTTGTGCTCCCTCAAAGAGAATATTTTTATTTGACTTAATTGCATTTGAGATCATTAAAGAGGTATCTTTTACATGATTTGTCACAATATCTTTATATGATTTAAATTCATTAATAATCTCATTGGGATCTATAGGATCTCGACCATAAATTTTGGTTAGGATTTGATTCTTTTCTTCCAAGTTTTTATTGACTTTTTGTACAAAAACATCATCATCAAGTAAATCTTGTACTCTTATACCACTTCTTTGTATTTTGTCAGAGTAACATGGTCCAATCCCTTTTTTAGTTGTTCCGATTTTGTTTTCTCCTAAACTTTCTTCAATCAGCTCATCAAGCAATCTGTGATAAGGCATAATTAGGTGGGCATTTGGAGATATTGCTAATTTCTGGGTACTAACATTTTTGGAGTTAAGCATTTCAAGTTCTTTTTTTAGAAACTCAAGGTCCACTACACATCCTGATCCAATTACAGGTACACATTCAGGATATAAAACTCCAGAGGGAGTTAAAGATAATGCAAGCTTTTCATCGCCGACAACTATAGTGTGTCCAGCATTATTTCCGCCTTGAAATCTAACGACATAATCAGCTGAAGAAGCAAAAAAATCTGTGACTTTACCTTTACCCTCATCTCCCCATTGGGCTCCGAGAACTACGGTGGCAGTCATTTGAACTCCTTATGTACAACTTTAAATTTTAATGCTTAAATTTATTTACCTTTAAACATTTCTTAGCGAATTAGAAAATAATTGCAACTGTTTATGCATTAAATGAATATTTGTACTTATTTAGAAAAATTTACGTTACTATATTTAAATTAGATTACTTTGCAATGAAGTAGTCTACTTTTAATTAAAAGGAGAAACATTGAATAAGAAAACAATCGTATCTCTGCTTGTACTCGCATTAGTAGCTGTAGCATGTGCTACAGATACTGCAGAAGAAGCGGCAGTAGAAGTAGTTGTTGAAAAAACAACTCTTGAAACAGTCACCGACAGAGGATTCCTCAAGTGTGGTGTTTCAGGTTCTGCTGTAGCCTTCTCAGAGACTCAAGCCGACGGTTCTGTAACCGGTATTGACGCAGACTACTGTTATGCAGTAGCAGCAGCAGTATTCGGAGATTACAGTAAAGTTGAGTTCACCGCTTTGACAGCTGCTGAAAGATTTACAGCATTGTCAGCTGGTGAAGTTGATCTATTAATAAGAAATACAACTTGGACACAATCTCGTGATACCGATCTAGGTAACGATTTTGGACCAACAACTTATTATGATGGTCAACAGTTAATGGGTAGAAATTCCGACGGACTTTCAGGCTCATCATCTCTTGCTGATATCGACGGTTTAAGAGTTTGTACAAATGCTGGAACAACAACAGAGAAAAACATTACTGAAGGAGCAGGTCTTGTAGGCGCAACTATAGAACTTGTAACAGTTGAAGCATTCCCAGAAGCTATGGAGAAATTCAAAGCTGGAGAATGTGATCTTGTAACTACAGACGGTTCCGGTCTTGTTGGTAACAGAGCTAAAGAGGATAAGATGAATGACTGGGCAATTTTCCCAGCTACTCCAATCTCAAAAGAACCTCTTGGACCTGTTTATCGTTCAAACGATAGCCAATGGGCAGATATTGTTAACTGGACAGTATACGCTACATTCATCGCTGATGAATATGGTGTAACACGTGCAAACGTTGATTCATTTGACTATGAGGCAAATCCAGAAATGGGACGTCTTACAGGAAAAAATGACGGCGAACTTCAAACAAGCATGGGCTTAACTGCGGATGCTTACTATAACGTTATCAAGCAAGTTGGTAACTATGACGAGATTTATTCAAAGAACTTAAATCCTGTCGGACTTTATAGAGAAGGTTCAGCTAACGCACCTTGGACAGATGGCGGATTAATTTACGCACCACCTGCAAGGTAAAAACTTAAATGTTTTAAAAAAGGGGTCTACGGACCCCTTTTTTTTATTCTTTAAAATCCACCTAGAAATGTAGTTACTCGGGTGCTATCCTTTTCTAATACTGATGACTGAAAAAAAATATGAAAATTAACAAAGCTTTTTGGAGAGATGTTAGATTCTTAAAATGGGCTGGACAAATTGCCTTCTTACTCCTTATTTTTAACTTAATTACTAATTTTGTTTCTCAAGCAATAGAAAACCTAAATGCCACTAACTTACCTTTTTCTTGGAGATTTCTTGGAACTACTCCTGGTGTACTTATTTCTGAAGGCTTCGTAACATACCCGGAGTCAGGTTTACAAGCTCTGCAAGTTGGTATGGCTAATATGCTGCGTATTGCCATATCTGGTATATTCGTAGCAACTATTCTTGGAACCGTAATTGGTGTAGCACGACTATCTAAAAACTGGGTTGTACAGAGGTCATCAACTGGACTTGTGGAAACAATTAGAAACATACCATTGTTAGTTCAGATTTTCTTTTGGCAAGCTGTCATCTTATCCTTCCCAAGGCCAGAAGAGTATGACCGTGGAGAAATAGTGTTTTTTATAAGTGCAAAGGGTATCGCTTTTCCTTGGCTCGACGCACAAGAAAGTAGCTGGTTATTTGGTATTTGGTTTGTGCTATCTTTCATCGCTGCCAGGAGGGTTTTCAAATGGAGAGTTTCTGTAATGGAATCTGAAGGGAGAGAAGCATATCCAGGAATAGCTTCAGTTGTAACATTTTCTTTATGGAATATAGTGGGGTGGTTTGGTGGCTATAAAGCCGTAGGAGCTATAGGTTTTATTGCATCACTATTATCTGATGGTTTTGAAATGCTTCCTAGGATTGGCATACAAGCTTTGATAATATTTGTAGGCTTTTATTACTCATATAAATATATTTCAAAAGAGATTAAAAGAACTAGAAGTGCAGAAAATAGAGGAATTCTCACAGACGATGATATATTCAAAATTATTATTGCAGGATTATTGGTTATAATCTTAGCTGTCGGGCTTTTCCTGCCCTTTGGTGTTACAATTTCAGATTTTCTTGTAGGAGATGAACCTTTCTTTAAAGCAGATTGGGGAATCCCCCAATTTTTAGATGGAGTTCAGAACAGACTTAATTGGGAACTTACTGGAGAACCATTTACATTAAGTTATCCAGAAATCATACAAGCCGGAGAATCAAAATTCAGTCGATATTCACCAGATGTTGGGAAGGTCATGAGTGTTGGGTATTTCGCGACTTGGATGGGGGTAATTTTATATACTTCAGTATTTATCTCAGAAGTCGTACGATCTGGAATTATGGCAGTTGCTAAAGGACAGTCAGAAGCTGGATTATCATTAGGATTAAAGAGAAGCTCTCTTTTAAGGCTAATCGTTTTACCTCAAGCTCTGAGAATCATGTTACCGCCTATGGGAAACCAGTATCTTAATTTAGCAAAAAATACATCTTTAGGGATAGCAGTTGCATTTCCAGAAATCGTGGCTGTAGGTCAAACTATCTATAATCAAGAAGGACAAACAGTTGCGGTTTTCCTAATATGGATGGCATTTTATTCAACAGTTAGCCTTGTTTTATCTTCAATTATTAATTACTACAATCGTAAAATGAGAATGGTGGAAAGGTAATGCAAGATAATCAAATTGTAGAGAGCCCACCAGAAGTACCATTTGCTGGAGTCTCTAGATGGTTAAAGGAAAACTTATTTTCAAGCCTAAGTTCATCCATTCTAACTCTCTTATCTGTTGCGGCTGTTGTCGGAGTATTCCGAGCTATAATTGGGTTTTTTATATCTCCAGAAAGAGAATGGACTGCTGTTACATATAATTTGCAACTCTATATGGTGCAGGCATATCCAGAATCTGATTTCATAAGGGTATGGATTACAGTTGGATTATTAATATTTCTATTAGGACTTAGCTGGGGTTTTAATTCTCTAAAAGAAAAAGTATTAATTAAAGAATGGTGTGACGGATTATTAAAAGGAATAAGTAGCTTTTTATTTATCATTACGATTGCACCTAGAAACGTTGAAGTCGATGGTACTACTACTGAGGTCTTTAGAAACAGTACAAGGATTACATGCTTTGCTATTGGTGTCGTTCTTATACTTGCTGTTTATCTCCTAAGAAAAACATCTCCAAAATCTGAAATCGTTAAAGATAGAATTAGCTTTTTGTATCTCGGCCTACTTATTGGTTCTATTTGGATTATTAAAGTTCCGACAGTAACCTTCACCTCAACAAATGAAAGGGTAGATCCAGACCCATTTCTTCCGTTAGCAAATACAACGACTGTTCCTTGGACAATAATTTTTGGGTTTATGGTTTTTGCATACCTTGTCGGAAGCTTTCTAAAAGCAAAGGGAATAAATTCTATGAGCAGATTAATACTATCATCATGGGTTCTTGCCCCATTAGTCATAGTTTCTTGGATATATAGAAAACCAGACTTCGGAATGTCTAATATTTTAACTCTAGATATACCATTAGCAGTTGCATTTTCTCTAGTAGGTATTCTCGCAATAAGAACATTAAATAATGAAAAGATAATACCTTATCAAAGGTACATAACTTATGGAATGTTAGTTCTCTCAGTAGTTATTTTCTTTCTTCCAGTACTAAGACAATTAAAAATATTATTTTTCATAACATGGCTATTAATTTCGGTTGCTCCAACAATTGCTAATTCCAAGGAGTCCGCAAAAAATCTTTCAATAGTTTGGAGTGTGGCAGTGTTTATTCTTATATTGCTAATGAGAGGGGCCTCTTCAGAATCATTAATAGTTGTTCCAGGATCTTCAATATATGGTGGATTTACACTAACGTGGTTATTAGCATTTTTTGGAATTGCTATATCTTTTCCTTTTGGAGTTCTATTAGCTTTAGGAAGAACTTCTAAATTACCAGTAATAAGAATAATATGTACTGCAGTAATTGAATTAGTAAGATCAGTACCGTTCATTACATGGCTCTTTTTTGGAAGCGTTATGCTTACCCTCTTTTTACCTAAAGGTGTAGAGTTTGACGAAGTATTAAGAGCAATTGTTGTTACGGCAATATTCAGCTCAGCATACTTAGCAGAAAATGTTAGAGGTGGACTACAGTCTATAAATAATGGCCAATTTGAAGCTGCTGATGCGGTGGGATTAAGCACACTACAAAGAATTACTTTAATAATCATGCCACAAGCATTAAGAGCTGTAATTCCTCCAATTGTTAGTCAAGTTATAAGTCTCTTTAAAGATACAAGTCTGGTAGCAATTGTTGGTCTGTTTGATCTTTTGTACATTGGTTCTAAAGTTATTCCTAACCAATCACAGGGAGCTAACTTTCTTGGAACCATTCAGGAAAATATACTTTTTTGTGCAATATTTTATTGGTTATTCACATACAGCTTCGCAAGGAGAAGCATGAAAATTGAGAAACGATTAGGATTAGGGGAGAGATAATTATGAGCATAATCAAATCAGTCGATGTTAAAAAATGGTACGGTGACTTTCAAGCACTTAAAGGGATAAGCATGGATGTAGCCGAGGGAGAAGTTTTAGTTATAGCAGGGCCCTCAGGTTCTGGTAAGTCAACTTTTATAAGGTGTATCAATAGACTTGAACAACATCAAGACGGACAAATATTTGTTGACGGCATTGAATTAACAAATGACCTTAAAAATATTGAAGCTATCCGTTCAGAAGTTGGAATGGTATTTCAGAGTTTTAATTTATTTCCACACTTAACTGTTATGCAAAACATCACTCTTGCTCCTATTTGGGTAAGGAAAAAAAGTAAAACTGAAGCAGAAGAAAAAGCGATGGAACTTCTTGAACGTGTAGGAATTCCAGAACAAGCAGAGAAGTTCCCTGGCCAACTTTCAGGTGGTCAACAACAGCGTGTAGCAATAGCAAGAGCATTAGCTATGGAGCCAAAGATAATGTTATTTGATGAACCCACATCAGCTTTAGACCCGGAAATGATTAAGGAAGTTTTGGATGTAATGAAAGAGCTTGCTAAGTCAGGTATGACCATGATTGTTGTTACTCACGAAATGGGTTTTGCTAAAGAAGTTGCTGACAGAGTAATGCTTTTTGATGACGGTCAACTTGTTGAAGAGAATACACCAGATGAATTTTTCAATAACCCTAAAAGTGATAGAACTAAGTTGTTCTTAAGTCAGATTCTTTAAAGTTTATCCCAGAGATTTTTTTCGGCTAAATCTATAATTGTGGCACCCATCGCATAAGCCCCATCATATATAGCTTTGTGTCCTCCAGGAGTTAGTGTTGCCGCAGCATATTCTGGCTGGTGATTAACCGCATCTTTTGAATCGATTGACAACATTGGATGGATTGAAGGCATTGCTAGTGAGACATTACCCATATCAGTTGACCCTAAACCAGGTCTAGATGCTTCACTTTGTAAGATCATTTTTCTTCCCACTGAAGAAGAGTTATCTTTATAAAGGTCATACATTATTTTATTATTTTTTATCTCTGTATACCTATAGTCTGGAGATTCAACTTTAACCTCGCATTTTGTAGCCATTGCAGCTGCATTTACAAAATTCATAAAGTCTTTTTCTATCTCAATTAAATTTTCTTCATTTAAGGCTCGCAGATACCACTCAGAACTTGTGTAAGAAGGGATTATATTAGGCTTAAAACCACCATTTGTTATAACTCCATGCATCCTATTAGAAGAAACCATTTGCTGTCTGTATGTTGATGCATTTACAAACAATTGGATTTGTGCATCTAATGCATTAATGCCTTCTTCAGGTGCACCAGCGGCGTGAGCATCTTTTCCAAAAAATTCAACTTTGTATTGCTGGATGGTTGTGAATGTTGGGTTAACAACATTTTCATATGCTGGGTGAATCATCATAGAACATGCAGCATCTTCAAATACTCCGTTGTCGAGAAGTATTATTTTACCCCCTCCACCTTCTTCAGCTGGTGTACCTAGTAATTTTACTCTAATCCCTAATTCCTCCACAAGGTTTGCTATAGCCAGGCCTGCGCCGATTGATGCTGTTGCTATTATATTATGTCCGCAAGCATGACCAATTTCGGGTAAAGCATCGTACTCTACACATAAGACAGTAAGGGGACCCTCAGTGCCAAAGGTAATCTCAAATGCAGTGTCCAGTTTCCCTGTGGGGTAGGTAACATCGTGATCAAAAGATTTGATGAACTCAACTAAATATTTTGAAGTTTTGAATTCTTCGAATCCAAGTTCAGGATTATCATACATCCAGTCACTAACTTCCGTAAGTTTTTTCTGAATGTTATCCAGGTTTGTTTTAAATGTATTTTTTGCTGTCATTCTCTTAGTTTAGTGAATGTTTCTAATTCATAAACTGATAATATGTTCCAAATTAGCCAATCCATTTCTAGGTCTGATGCGGCAGCTATATTATTTTGGATATCTTCAGTAGAATGCCAAAATCCTTGAAGGAAAGGTCTTAATTGGCTGCTTTTGACACCTCTTTCTAAGGCATCATTTAGTGCTGCAGTAATAACTTCATACGGGTATTCATTTGGATTCTGATATCCAAATGACCCCTTAGAGTAATGAGATGGGTAAACCATCGGAGAAATGAAATCAACACTATTAACAATACTTTCTAGATTTTGGCCTATGCCACCATCTTTTGTATTAGTTAATATGTAACCAAATGTATCAGCTGATAGGAGACATTTTTCAGCATGCAGTATATCTTTCGAATCTTTCAAGAAAGAATTTATATTTTTTACTCTGTTTTCTGTAGTATTTTCATGATCAAAAATCATAAACTTACTGTTGGAATCAGGATATCGAATATAATCATACTGTATTTCATCAAATCCAAGTTCACATGCCTGAAGAGCAATATTTTTTATATAATTTTGAACTTTAATACTTGAGGGATCCAGAAAGTATTGTCCATCTTGTGAGTAAGGTTTACTTAACCTTGAATCGTAGACAGCTTCCTCTGGAAAGATTTTTGCAAAAAGAGGATCCTGATACACAACTATTCTTGCAATCAAATAAATATCTTTAACGCTTCTTAGTTCAGCTAAGTCTTCAGCTGAAAACTTGATACGTTTATTTTTTAATAACTCAATTTCTTCAATATCAGCATCAAAAAGGATATGTCCATTATCAGTTTTAACGTCAACGACAAGAGTATTTACATTTGTCTTAGTTAATATTTCACTAATTAAATTTCTTTTTTCATCATTGTTAAATAGGTAACCGTTTAGATACAAACCTTGGAGCTGACCATACTCTTCCTTAAATTTATTAAATCTAATAAAAGCAAAGTTATCCAAATTAGCTTTTCTAATGCTTTCAAGTTGTTCATCAAAATCTTTGAGTAAAACATTATTACTATCACTGATCAATGTATCAAATGTAGATAAATCAGAATTTTCAATAAGCTTCTTAATATTTTGGAGATAAGCATCTTCTTTAGGTTTATAAGAAGTAGTGTTAGTAGTTGAAATATTATTTTCTTTAAAGCTAATAATACTTTCTTCATAGATGATGTCATCAGGATATAACAGCACAAGTAAAAAACCTGTAATAAGTACGAGCGTAAAAATGCTTTGTATAACCCTGTGCATACTTCCATTTAAATAGAAATATTTCTAATTTAAAGTTATTAAGTTAGTTTTATAATGATTTATGTCTAAAAATACATTCTCAAAAGTAGAAAAATTTTTTGAAGTTCCGGTAATGATTTCTGTGCTTATGCTTATTCCAGTTTTAGTTATTGAGTACACCCAACAGAGCCTTGGGCCAGTAGCTTTGTATTTGAATTGGGGAATATGGGTAGTGTTTTTTGTAGAGTATTTTGTTCTATTTTATTTTGCGGAAAACAAAATGGAGTTTATTAAAACACATAAAATCGAATTGATTATCGTGATATTTTCATTCCCAATTGTTCCAGAAGGACTAGAATCTTCAGGGTTCTTAAGGTTTGCAAGACTTCCAAGGTTATTAAACGGTCTTAGATTTTTTAGATTAGCAGCTCTACTGAGCAGGTTTGCAGCAACCGTTAAATCAATATTCAACTCAAAGGGCTTACGCTTCATTGTTTATGCAACAATAGGAATAGTCTTATTTTTTGGCTTTCTCTTCTATATTTCAGAGCCTGATGTACAAACCTATAGTGACGGACTGTGGTGGGCGCTAGTAACAATTACAACCGTTGGCTATGGAGATATAACTCCGCTAACAAATCTTGGTAGAATTATCGCCAGCTCGCTAATGATCATGGGAATTGGATTTATTGCTACAATTACAGCTGCAGTTTCTTCCTATTTTATTTCAAGTTTTGGCGACAATGAAGTCACCATTAATGAGTTAGGGTATAAATTAGATAAACTATAATCAGAGATTATAAACTTAAAAAAGGAACTTAATGATAAATAAACAATTAGTCGATCTTTCAAATGATTTCTTTCAAAATTCTTTAGATGCCTCTCCAACGTCTGCAATCATGCGTGGGCATAAAGCATATTTTGACAAAATAGAAGAACTAACTGAAGAGCAGTTTGCAAGCGATGGTAAAAATGTAGATGATTATATGAAAAGGTTAGGTGAAATAGAGTTCAATTCTTTATCTAACAGAGAAAGAGTGACATATGGAATGCTTGAGTTTGCTCTAGGTTCCAATAGAGATTCTTTACTAGATAGGGGGTGGGAATTTTCAGCTGGCGTAGCAGGTTTTACCGGATTCTTAATTGATTACAATCAACAAATGTTTATACCAGACATGGAGTCTGCAGACTTACTATTAAAAAGGCTTGAGCTTTATAAAAGATTATTCAATCAAATAGCATCTGTACAAAAAACTGGTTTAGATAACAATAGAGTCGCAACAGAAAGAAATCTGCTAAGAACTATTGATCAATTAGAAAACTATTTAGAAACAACCCTTGATGACGACCCCTTACTTTTAGTAAATTTCTCTCCAAATATTTCTGATGGTGATGTGTCTAATTGGAAGGAAAAAGCCAAAGTAATTATTGAAAGCAATATCAGGCCAAGTGTCTTATCTTACCTTGAACAGCTTCGAACAGAACACCTTCCTAAGGGTCGCTCTGATGATAAATCAGGAATCATGTGGATTGAAGGAGGAGAAGAGGTTTATCTCAGAAGTTTACGCAAGTATACGGGTCACAAAGATACAACAGTAAAAGAAGTTCATGAAATAGGCATGTCCGAAATCGAGAGATTAAAAAAAGAATTTTTCGAGGTAGGAAAAAATGTATTTTCAGAAGTCAACTCCCCTGAAGATGTTATTCATAAAATGCAAACAGATCCTGCAATGAGGTACGAAAGCAAAGAGCAGATGTTACAACTAGCAGTAGACACCATTGAGAGGGCTTATAAGCCTCTAGCAGAGTGGTTTACAGTATTTCCTAAGTCTCCATGCAAAGTTCTTCCAGTACCAGCGGCAGCAGAACAACATGCACCCCCAGCTTATTACTATCCTCCATTACCTGATGGATCTAGAGATGGAACATATTTTTTAAATACATATAAAGCTGAAACAAAAAGTATATTTGAATCAGAAAGTGTGGCCTTTCACGAAGCAATACCAGGACACCATCTCGACAGAACCATTGCTGTAGAGCTTCAAGATGTTCCTGATTTCCAGAGATATGTTGCATCAACTGCTTTTGTAGAAGGTTGGGGTTTATATTCAGAACAACTGGCAAATGAAATGGGATTATATTCAAACGATGTGCAACAACTTGGAAGACTGGGAAATGATGCATGGAGAGCATGTCGTCTTGTTCTTGATACAGGTATGCATGGCATGGGTTGGTCTAGGGATAAAGCAATTAAGTTTTTCAAAGCAAATTCTCCAATTGAAGAGATCAATGCAGAAATCGAGACAGATAGGTATATTGCATGGCCAGGACAAGCATGTTCTTATAAAATGGGGCAACTAAAGATTGAAGAATTACGAAGAAAAGCTGAAAATGAACTAGGCGATAAATTTGACATCAGACACTTTCACGATGAAGTCTTATGCGATGGGGGAATAACACTTCCCATTTTAGAAAATAAGATTAATACATTTATTACAAAGCATCAAAGCTAAACAAAAAGATAAGTAAGCTTTCTCCTAAATATTTTTTATTTATTCTTCTTCGATGTAACTTTTATTAAACATCCAAAGGATTGTATAAGCCATAGCCAGTCCAAAAATAAAAAAATTAAAGTTAGGAAGTTCATTGATTTCTAATGCAAAAATACCATCAACTATAGCGATAACAACTTTAAGAAGAATTCCAGAACCAATTAATCTACCAAAACTAACCTTTTTTAAAAATGAAATTATATTTCCAGTATCCATAATTTAAACTATATATTC
>CAXHFF010000010.1:0-14507 GCA_964016255.1 uncultured Acidimicrobiaceae bacterium | reverse complement strand
CAGTCTACAAAGAAGATTTAATCGAAGTTGTTGAGGATAAAAATACAATTCTTGAAAATGCCCAAAAAAAAGCATTTGAAATTTATAATCACTATCAAATTCCTGTAATTTCTGATGATTCTGGTTTATTTGTAAATTCCCTCAATGGGATGCCTGGTCTTCGATCAAAAAGATACGCTGGTGAGAATGCCTCTGACCTTGAGAATATTGAGAAGCTGTTAGCCAATCTATCTGAAAAAAAGGATAGAAGTGCTCACTTCCAAACAGTCCTCTATTTTTATGATGGCAAAACTGAAATTACTACAGAGGGAACTCTTGAAGGTGTGATCACACAAAAACCAAGGGGTCTAAATGGATTTGGCTATGATTCTATATTTGAACATGACAGCAAAACCCTTGCAGAGTTGACATCATTGGAAAAAAATAATATCAGCCATCGGAAAATTGCTGCAAATAAAATGATAGGAATTTTAAATGAAAAAATCTAGGACTCTTCTAATCTTGCTCATATTTTGGTTGTTCTCAGCTTGCGAAGCTACCTGGACAATGGAAATAGAACTTAACGATGATAATTCTGGAGATTATAGAATAGCAATTCTTCTTGACCAGGAAGCTCAACTATATGCGGTAGAAACTGGTCAAACATCTATTGGTGGTTTGAATGCAATACTTAATGCAATGCCAGATGGCTTTGGTTCAACTATTTATGAGGATAATGATAAATTAGGTATTCTAATTAGAAATAATTTTCAAAATATTCAAGAGTTTGAAAGTCAGTTAGAAATACTCCGTGAAGATGAAAATACTGAGCTATTACTTCTACCATTATCAGATATTTCAATTTCATCGGATGGAAATAAAAGAAGTATTTCTGGTTCTTTTGCAAAAATTCTTAATGGTGCAGATGAAGAAATAGAGGGAATAGAAAATATTTACTCGGGTAGTTTAAGTATCCAGCTTCCAGGACGAGTAACTGAACCAAAAATTGAAAATATTGTTGATAATAAAGTAATATTTCAACACTCCGGTTTACTTGAACAAACATTTCTTATGTCATCAAATACACAAGAATTAACCCAAGTTTATATTATTGGATTACTGTTCTGCCTTTTGCTTCTCGGTTATATAATTGCTAGACAACGGAATAGAAATAAGTAATATTGATACATGATGAATATCATAATTATTAATTAAGGACAACGAACATATCGTTGTTACCCTTGCATGGCAGGGGTTTTTTTTTAGATATGAAAATAGATATATTTGACACAACTTTGAGAGATGGCTTTCAGCAAGAAGGGATATCACCCTCTGTGAAGGATAAGCTTGCTATTGCTGAACTATTGGATGATTTAGGTGTAGCCTTTATCGAAGGTGGCTGGCCTGGTGCGTCACCTAAAGAAGAAGAGTTTTTTAGTAGGGCTAAAGGTGAACTTAAACTAAAAAACGCAAAATTAGTGAGTTTTGGGTCAACAAGAAAACTTAATTCAAAAGTAAACGAGGATCCACAAGTTCAAGCACTTATTGATTCGGGTACAGATTATGTCTGCATCGTAGGAAAATCATCAAATCTACATATTACTAAAGCTATTCAAACAGATGTTAAAAGTGCTATCGATATGGCGGTTGATACAATTAATTATCTTGCTTCAAATGGCAAGAAAGTTTTCTTTGATGCAGAACATTTTTTTGATGGTTACAAAGAAGATTCCAAAACAAGTCTAGAGATAATGGATGCAGTAATAGCTGCTGGCGTCGATTGCTTTATATTTTGTGACACAAATGGAGGGACTTTGCCATCCGAGGTTCATACAATATTATCTGAAATATTGCCAAGATATGAAAACCAAAAGTTTGGTGTACATTTTCAAAATGATAATGGATGTGCCGTTACAAATTCAATGGCTGCAGTCAACTTAGGAGTTGATCATGTTCAGGGGACCATGAACGGATATGGTGAAAGAACCGGAAATGCGGACCTCTGCACTCTTGTTCCAAACTTATCTTTAAAAATGGGTCATGAAACAATAAATTTAGAGTCGTTGAAAAAGCTTACCCCAATTGCAAATCATATCGCAGAATTAGTCAATGTTTCAATTGACTCAAGACAACCCTATGTTGGATCAGCCGCTTTTACTCACAAGGCGGGTCTACATGCTTCCGGTATGGCCAAAGATAGTTCATTATACGAACACATTGACTCTGCTTCTGTCGGAAACTTCACAAGAACTACTGTTTCAGAATTAGCTGGAAGAGCCAGCGTAATCACTAAAGCGAATGAATTTGGATTAGATTTTTCTAATGACGACGCAAAGGAATTGATTAATGAGGTACAAACCCTCGAACATGCAGGCTATCAATTTGAAGCTGCAGATGCATCTTTATATTTGCTTATGAATAAAGTAAAAAATACAGTCCCTGAGTATTTTAGTTTTGAAAGTTTTAGAGTATTTTCCGAAAGGCGAAATTCTGAAAATGTTATCTCTGAGGCAGTAACAAAACTTATAGTGAATGAAAATAGATATGTTACAACAGGTGAGGGTGTTGGACCTGTTGATGCTTTAAGTAAAGCTCTTGTAACAGCACTAGAGAATGACTACCCAAACGTCACAACAATAAAACTTGTTGATTATAAAGTAAGAATTATTGATTCTTCTGATGGAACTGAAGCAAAAACTCGAGTATTAATAGAATTTACAGATACAACTAAAAACTGGAGCACTATAGGTGTGCATAAAAATATAATCAATGCATCATGGAACGCTCTTTGTGATGGTTTTAATTACTATTTTATGACAAGCTAAGTAGATATTCTTTAACTTTTTTATTTATACTTATAAAAAAGGAGTATTCCTATGAATGAAAAAATAGAAAACTTATTAGAAGAAAATAGAAAATTTAGCCCATCTGAGAGCCTTGTCAATAATGCAAACGCAACAAGCGATTGGTTTACAGAAGCAAAAGAAAATCGTCTAGCGTTTTGGAAAAAACAAGCTCTCGAAAGAATTACATGGTACAAAGAACCTACCGAAGTTTTAGATGATTCAAATGCACCTTTTTACAAATGGTTTAAAGATGGCGAGCTAAACCTTTCTTACAATTGCCTGGACAGACATCTTGAAACTGATGCCAACAGAGTAGCGTTTTATTGGGAAGGGGAGCCTGGAGATACTCAAGAAATAACATATCAAGATTTATATGAAAGAGTATGTAAATTATCTAATGCATTAAAAAAATTAAATGTTGGAAAAGGTGATAGGGTTGCAATTTACTTAGGAATGACTCCTGAGATTGTCGTATCAATGTTAGCCTGTGCAAGAATAGGAGCCGTTCATTCTGTTGTTTTTGGAGGCTTTTCATCAGAAGCTTTAGCTGACAGGATTAATGATGCACAAGCAAAATTAGTTATTACAGCTGATGGTGCTTGGAGAAGGGGAGATATTGTTCCTCTAAAAGAAAATGTTGACGGATCCCTTCCATTGACTGAATTTATAGAAAATGTAATAGTAGTTAAAAGAACTAATCAAGAAATCTCAATGGTCGAAGGTCGAGATCACTGGTACGAAGACATTACAGAAAATGAATCCATAGAATGTGAACCTGAAGTAATGAACGCTGAAGATATGCTTTACATTCTTTACACATCTGGGACTACAGCGAAACCAAAAGGCATAGTTCATACCCAGGCAGGATATTTAACTGGAGTTACTACCACTCACCACGAAGTTTTTGACATTAAAGATGATGACATTTATTGGTGTGCTGCTGATTGCGGATGGGTTACTGGTCATAGTTATATTGTTTATGGACCCCTCGCAAACAAGACAACAAGTGTGATGTATGAGGGAGCTCCTAATGCTCCAGATGAGAAAAGATTATGGAATATTATTGAAAAGTATAAAGTGAATATCTTTTACACAGCACCAACCGCCATAAGGGCATTCATGAAGTGGGGAGTAGAGCATCCAAAAGCCCATGACTTATCTTCACTCAGGCTTCTAGGAACAGTTGGTGAGCCAATTAATCCTGAAGCATGGATGTGGTATCACGAAAATATAGGCAATGAACAGTGTGCAATTGTCGACACCTGGTGGCAAACAGAGACAGGTTCAATAATGATTTCTCCATTACCAGGGATAACCGACACTAAGCCAGGATCTGCATGTGGACCTCTTCCAGGAATAGAATCTGTGATCATAGATGAAAAAGGAAATGAAGTTGGTAAGGGGGAAGGTGGTTATTTAGCCATTAAATCACCATGGCCATCAATGTTAAGAACTGTATATGGAGATGATCAGAGATATATTGATACCTATTGGTCACAAAACGAAGGTATATATTTTGCAGGAGATGGAGCAAAATATGATGATGAAGGTTATGTATGGCTTTTAGGCAGAGTAGACGACGTTATGAATATTTCAGGGCATAGAATTTCAACAGCTGAGGTTGAAAGTGCTTTAGTCTCTCATGAAGCAGTAGCTGAGGCTGCTGTAATTGGAAGAACTGATGAGATATCAGGCGAGGCAATCGCTGCCTTTGTTTCATTAATAGGTACAGATCAAGGTGATGAGAACTTAATCTCAGAATTAAGACAACATGTGAGTGATAAAATTGGACCGATAGCTAAGCCAAAAAGTATTGTTATAACTGCAGATTTACCAAAAACTCGAAGTGGCAAAATTATGCGTAGGCTCCTTAAGGATATTTCAGAAGAAAGAAAATTAGGTGATGTGACTACCTTAGCTAACGCTGATATAGTTTCTGAACTCCAATCTAGAGCTATGGAAACAGATGATGAATGAAAGAACTTTTAGCTGGAATTTACCAGATGATGCTGTTCAAAAATTAATAAGTCTGGATCGCGACCAAAGAAGAGAGTTCTTTAAAGATTTGCCGATGGAAAATGTGCCGATAGGGGCATTAATGGGTTTTTCATCGATAGACATTGACGAGGTAGGGCAAGTAACCTTTACTATTACGCCTCAAGAATTTCATTACAACCCTTTAGGAACTGTACACGGAGGACTGGCAGCTACCTTGTTAGATTCTTGTAATAGTATTTCAGCAAACTGTCAGGTGGATAAAGGATTTTTAACAATGACAACGGATATTAGGATAAACTATTTAAGACCAATGACTACAAAAACAGGCGAAGTAACTGCTACAGCCAAAATTGAAAAAGTAGGTAGAAAAGTAATTTTTGTTAACGGGTCACTAATTGATAAAAATGGAACCCTTTACGCTTCGGCTAGTTCCACTGAACTTGTGGTCGAAGTTTAATTAAACTAGTAAAAATTAAACTAATAAATTTGTGCGGATGAGAGGACTCGAACCTCCACGAGCAAAGCTCACTGGATCCTAAATCCAGCGCGTCTACCAGTTCCGCCACATCCGCTAAAATGTCGCGTGGGTCGCCGGGGACTTGAACCCCGAACCTGCGGATTAAGAGTCCGATGCTCTGCCAGTTGAGCTAGCGACCCTTTTATACAGATTAACCGAACTGAGAATACTTAACTATTATTTTTTAATTAATTGTTTCCATAAAAGCAGTATCATGGAACAATAATTAGACGTACGGGCTGTGGCTCAGCTTGGCTAGAGCGCCTGCTTTGGGAGCAGGAGGTCGTGAGTTCGAATCTCACCAGCCCGACGAATCGCATTATTGCGGGTGTAGCTTAATGGCAAAGCTCCAGCCTTCCAAGCTGGCTATGAGGGTTCGATCCCCTTCACCCGCTCGAGGCTCTCGTAGCTCAAATGGATAGAGCAACAGACTTCTAATCTGTAGGTTATAGGTTCGAGTCCTATCGAGAGCGCGCGTGGTGGTCGTAGCTCAGTTGGTTAGAGCACCTGGTTGTGGTCCAGGATGTCGCGGGTTCGAATCCCGTCGATCACCCCAATTTTATTAATTAAGGAGAAAATTGAAATATAAGATTAAAAAAGAGTCAGAGTTCGAAAAGAACCTTGAAATCAAGGTAGAACTAGAAGATTTAGATAGTCACAGAGACGAAGCTATAAAAAAAATTGGGAAACAAATCAAAGTTGCTGGATTCAGACCAGGAAAAATACCTGCAAACATAGTAACAAGAGAAGTCGGCGAAGACTATATAAACGAAGAAGCCATAGAGTTATTTCTACCTCAAACGTTATTTTCTATTTTAAATGATGAAGAAATATCACCTGCAACTAGACCTGCTATTAAAGAAATAAAAAAACAGAAAGATTATTTTGATGTTGATGTTTTGATTACTCTTTGGCCAAAACTTTCCAAAATGCCAAAACTTAATCAAACAGTTGAAGTCGATTCAATTACACCAACTGATGAGGAAATTGCAGATCAAATAGAGCGAATTAAATCACAATTTGCCGAGGTCTCAAAAGTTGAGAGACCACTTAATGCTGGTGATTATGCAATGATGAATTTATCAGCTACAAAAAATGGAGTAGAAGTTAAAGATTTTACTTATAACGATTATCTCTATGAAGTTGGAACTGGAGCACTTACACCATCTTTAGACTCAAAACTAGAGGGAGTAGCTCCTGGTGCCATAATTAAATTTACTGATTCAATTCCACAACTAAACGAAGAAAATGTGGAGGTAACAGTTTTACTGAAGGAAGTCAGAGAGAAAATATTACCTGAACTAACTGATGAGTGGGTTTCTGATACAACTGAGTTTGAAAGTATTGATTCTCTAAAAAAGGAATTAGTCCTCAACATTGAGAATGTTAAAAAACAACAGATTGCATCTCAATATCAAGGTGAACTTACTAATAAACTTATTGAAGAAGTAGACATGAAGCTTCCCGAACAATTAGTAATTGCTGAGATGGACAGTATCTTACAAAATTTTTTAAATGAGTTAAAGCAGAGCAATATTCAATTAGAGGATTATTTTAAAATAACTGGACTAACTGAAGAAACACTTAGAGATGATCTCAACAAACAAGCTACAAGAAATTTAACTATGGTGCTAATACTTGATAAAGTTATTGAAGATTTAGATATGAAGCTAGATGATAAGGATATTGCACTGGTCGAAGAACATATGGTTACGCACAAAGATGATGAGAAAGATTCTGATCAAAGTAGCCATAGGATGAATTTAGAAGCTGAATCTCTTCGTAACAAAGCAATGCTTCATATTTTACAACAAGGTATATCAGTTGATAAAGATGGTGAAAAAGTATACCTACAGGATGTATACAATAGAGATACAGATTTAGGAGAGGAAGAATAAAATGGAAAAAATACCTTCAAATTATGTAATACCTACAGTTATTGAAAATACTAGTAGGGGAGAAAGAGCATTTGACATCTATTCAAGGCTTTTGAAAGATAGAATTATTTTTCTTGGTACGCCAATCGATGACGGTGTCGCAAACTCTATTATGGCTCAGTTATTACATTTAGAATCAGAAGATCCGGATAAAGATATCTTCATGTATATCAATTCTCCGGGTGGTTCTATTACTTCGTTGTTTACAATTTTTGACACAATGAACTATATAAGACCGGATATTTCAACAGTATGTATGGGACTTGCTGCATCAGCGGCCTCAGTTATTTTAGCTGGAGGAACTAAAGGTAAGAGATATAGTCTTCCAAATGCAAGAATTATGCTTCATCAGCCATCAGGTGGCATGGAGGGAACTGTTGCTGATATGGAGAGGAACTTTGACTTAATCGTATCTATGAGAACTCAGTTGAATCAATTATTGGCAGATTTTACCAATCAGGATGTAGAAAAAATTACTACTGATACCGATAGAGATTTTTGGATGACAGCACAAGATGCTTTAGAATACGGTATAGTAGATGAAGTACTAACTCAAAGGGAGTTAGTCGACAAAAAATAAAATAACAGGGTAGTAAATATGGCTAATAAAGAATCGTCATCCGAACCTCTAAAATGTAGTTTCTGTGGAAAATCACAGAAACAAGTAATTAAATTAATTGCTGGTCCAGGTGTTTACATTTGTGACGAATGTATTGAGCTTTGTACTGAAATCATTGAAGAAGAAAAAATAGATACTATTGAAACTTCCAATGATGTCAATCTTCCATTACCTAAAGAAATAAACCATTCTCTAAATGAATTTGTTATTGGACAGGATGATGCCAAAAAAACTTTGGCAGTTGCCGTATACAATCATTACAAAAGAATTTATAAAGATGACACAATTAATGATGATCTAGAGATACAGAAGTCTAATGTATTAATTTTAGGGCCAACAGGAAGTGGTAAAACCCTACTTGCACAGACACTTGCAAAGATATTGAATGTACCATTTGCTATTGCTGATGCTACAACTCTTACTGAGGCAGGATATGTGGGGGAAGATGTTGAAAATATACTGCTTTCTCTTATAAATGCTGCCGATTTTGATATTAAGAAGGCGGAAAAAGGCATAATCTACATTGACGAAATAGATAAGATCACTAGAAAATCTGATAACCCATCTATAACACGTGACGTATCAGGGGAGGGAGTTCAACAAGCACTCTTGAAAATTTTAGAAGGTACAGTTGCTCAAGTCCCACCTCAGGGTGGAAGAAAGCATCCACAACAAGAGTATCTACAAATTGACACCACTAACATTTTATTTATTGTTGGAGGCGCATTTGACGGACTCGAAGAAATTATAACTAAGAGGTTAGGGGAAAACTCGATTGGTTTCTCTGCCTCCTTAGGGGGTTCAAATAAAGTCAATCAAAGCGAAATATTTGAAAATGTCGAAACTAAAGATTTGATTAAGTTTGGCCTTATTCCTGAATTTATAGGCAGACTTCCTATCGTCACAAATGTAAATGAATTAGAAAAAGATTCATTAATTAAAATTTTAACTGAACCAAAAAATGCAATTACTAAACAATTCAAAAAAATGTTTGCTTTAGATGATATTGAGCTCATCTTTACTGATGAATCACTAGATGCCCTTGCTGACTTAGCACTTGAGAGAAACACAGGCGCTAGAGGATTAAGATCTATCCTTGAAAAAATACTTTTAAATGAAATGTATGAATCACCATCAAGAAAAGATATTGATCAGATTATTTTAGATAAAGAGAATGTTCTGGATGGTATCCAGCCAAAAATGGTTTTAAATCCTAACGAAGACTCTAAAGATTCAAAACCTGCATAGCTTCATGCAAGATGAAAAATACGAACCCTTAAGAATCGAAGAGAAGTGGCAAAAAATTTGGGACGAACAAGAAAAATTTAAGCCCGTCCCTTCAGAAAAGAAATTTTCAATAGTTATCCCCCCTCCAAATGTTACTGGTTCACTTCATATGGGCCATGCTTTAGAACACTCCATTATTGATGTACTTGTACGGTATATGAGACTTAATGGCTTTGAAACATTATGGGTTCCTGGGACGGATCATGCTGGAATTATCACTCAATTACTAGTAGAAAAAGAATTAACTAATCAAGGCATTGATAAAGAGTCACTGGGTCGAGATAAATTTATTGATGAGGTGTGGAAATGGAAAGAGGCATCTGGAGAAAATATTTCAAATCAAATGAAAACTTTAGGTATGAGTTGCGACTGGAGCATGGAGAGATTCACCATGGACGAAGGACTCTCCGAGGCAGTCCAGCATGTTTTTATTGACTTATATGAGAAAAATCTCATCTACAAAGGTACTCGTATGGTTAACTGGGATACCGAGCTTATGTCAGCTGTTTCTGATCTCGAGGTAAATATGATCACTAAGCAGGGAAAACTTTGGAATTTGAAATATAAAGTTGATGATGATTATTTAATTATTGCAACTACTCGTCCTGAGACTCTATTAGGAGATACAGCGATTGCTGTGAATCCAAATGATGAGAGGTATAAAAAACTTATAGGAAAAAAAGCAATAATACCTCTTGTTGATCGAGAGGTTCCAATAATTGCGGATGAGTATGTCGATATTGATTTTGGTTCTGGTTGTGTAAAGATTACACCAGCGCATGATTTTAACGATTATGATATCGGCAACAGACACTCCCTAGAAGTAATTAACTGTATGAATCTTGATGGAACTATATCAAATGATGACTTTATTCCAAAAAACTTAAGAGGTTTAGATAGATTCGAAGCACGAAAGATAGTCATTCAAGAATTAGAAAATTTAAATCAAGTTGAAAAGATTGAGGATTATACAGTTCAACTACCTGTAGGTGATAGGTCAAAAAGCATACTTGAACCTATGATTACTGAGCAATGGTTCGTCAAAACTAAAGATATTGCAAAAGATGCAATACAAGCAGTGGAAACTGAAGAGATAAAATTCATCCCAAAAAATTGGGAAAAAACCTATTTTGAGTGGATGTACAACATTCAAGACTGGTGTATTTCTAGGCAGATATGGTGGGGTCACAGAATCCCAGCTTGGTATGATCAAGACGGAAATGTATATGTTGGCTTATCAGAGAAAGATGTGAGGTTAAAAAACAATCTCTCGGAAGAAATAGTCCTGGTTCAAGATGAAGATGTTCTTGATACGTGGTTCTCATCAGCATTATGGCCATTTTCAACACTAGGTTGGCCAGAAGAGACTAGCGAGCTGAAAAAGTTTTATCCAACATCACTACTTGTGACAGGATTTGACATAATATTTTTCTGGGTAGCAAGAATGATAATGATGGGCTTACACGTCCAGAACGAAGTTCCTTTTAAAGATATATTGATTCACGGATTAGTTAGGGATTCCAAGGGTCGCAAGATGTCAAAAAGCTTAGGTAACACAATTGACCCTCTCGAATTGTCTGAAAACCATGGTGCAGATGCGCTAAGGTTTTCATTAATAGAGAAGGCCTCTCCAGGACAAGATGTTCCATTTGATGAGGAATGGACTGTGGCAGCAAAAAAATTCGGCAATAAGGTTTGGAATGCAGCAAAATTCGTACACTTATATACGGACAACTCTAAAAATTTAAAGATTGATGAAATCAAATGTCCAGAAAATATTTGGATAATTACTAGATTCAATATAGTTTTAAAAGAGTTTGATTCTTTATTTAAGGACTATAAAGTATCTGACGCCTATAAAGTTTTCTATAATTTTTTATGGTCTGACTTGTTTGACTGGTATTTTGAGTTATCTAAAAATCTTATTGCGGATCAATCTAACAAACTTGAGACAAGCTATGTTTTAAGGTCCATATTTTTGGATTCCTTAAAAATTCTGAATCCTGCCATGCCACACATTACTGAAGAAATATGGAGTTCATTTGATAATACTTTACTAATAGATAATGTCTGGCCTACTACTTATGAGATCGACAGTAAAGAAGTCCAAGAAGTAGAAACAATAAAAAATATCATAAGTCAAATTAGAAACTTTAAAGTTACTTATGGTCTTAAAAATACACAACGAATTGAACTTCACAGTTCTACAACTATTGAAGATTGGTTTATAAAACAACTAGAGGTGCTTACAAAGTGTTCTATTCAAACAGAAAGTGAAGTGTTTTCTAAAGAACAGAATCTTGTTATCTTTCAACATCAGAACTTTAAATTTGGTCTAATTCCTGGGGAGTATATTGACATTGAGGTTGAAAAGAAAAAGTTATCAAAGAAATGGTTTGAATTAAATAGAACTTTAGAGGTATCAAAATCTCGATTAGATAATAAGAAAGATGTAGAAAATGAAAAATCTGAATTGATCGACGAGGAAAAAAATAATCTTGCTGTCGTTACCCAAGAGATAGAAACTATTAATCAAACTTTAAATTCTCTTAATGGATAGCCTTCAGTACCTTATACGAAAGTCATCATCTAATTCAAATAAAAACCTAGATAAATTATCTAAATTTTTCTCTCAGGAAGAACTCAACAAATTAAGCCAGAAATCTGTTTCCATAGTTGGCACAAATGGTAAAACAACAACTGCTGCAGTACTCAATAACATATTGTCTAATAGAGGTTTAAGTACTGTGCTTTTTACTTCACCCCATTTAGTGTCTTTAAATGAGCGTATTCAGGTCAATAAAGAAATGATTAAAGATGTTGAACTAGATGTCGCGATGCAGGGGATTAAACTCTTTGAAAAAGAAAATAATATTGTACTTGGTTACTTTGAGTCTATTTTTTTAATTGCTGCAAAAAAATTTTTAGATGAAGGTCTCGACATATTTATTGCTGAGGCTGGAATTGGTGGAAGGTTAGATACTACATCGATATTAAACAGCCGAACAGTTTGCTTAACAAATATTGGACTTGATCATACAGAGTTGCTAGGCACGACAATTAAAGAGATATTACTCGAAAAGATACATGTCTCAAAAAAAGTTAATAAGTTCATAAATGGGAGCGAAGTGATTCATAATGAATACAAGTTTTTAATTAAAAAATCTTTACAAGTTGAAGAAGAACAATATTTTTTAGGCTTTCAAAAAGAAGAGCTTATGAATTCACTAAATAAAAATTACATTAAATCCAATCAAGAAACTGCTAAAAAAACAGCTGAAGTTATTCTTAAATATCTACAACCAAAACATTTTTTAAAAAATGATAACAGTCTTCTAAATAATATTCACAACACAATACCTGATGGTAGGTTCCAGATAATACAAGAATCACCAATTCTTAAAATTCTTGATGGTGCACACAATCCAGCAGGAGTGGAAGCTTTTTTTAATCTATTAGAAGATAGATATAAAATAGATGAAATCATGAACTTCGATTGCTATATTGGCTTCAATAAAAGTAAAGACTTTGCGGAAATGCTATCAATAATATGGTTGAAAGACTATTTGAACATAAAAGTTCTCGAAGATGATAGTTTCTTTAAGCAGCACAATACTGAAGCATTAAAGCAATTATTTATATCTAATAACAAAGAGTTTCAAAAAAGCACCTTAAAAGAATTTCATTTCTCTAAAAAGCCATCTATTTTGTTAGGTAGTTTATATTTAGTTGGAGAATATATAAAGGAATACAAATGAAAACATTTTTTATGGTAAAACCTGATGGAGTAAGAAGAAATATTATTGGTGATGTAGTTAGCAGAGCAGAAAAAGAAGGATTTGTAATAACAAAAATGAAAATGATGCAAATTTCTACTGAACTAGCTGAGATGCATTACGCAGAACATGCAGAGAAGCCATTTTTTAGTGATCTTGTTTCATTCATAACGAGTGGGCCAGTGGTGGCAATGGAGGTCGAAGGAGATAATGCCGTACTTGCTATAAGGGAACTTATGGGAGCTACAAACCCTTCAGAAGCTGAACCTGGAACAATCAGGGGTGATTTAGGATCTAAATTAGAGGAAAATGTAGTACATGGTTCTGACTCTGAGGAGAGCGCTCAAAGAGAACTAGCCTTATTTTTTAACTAAAAAATTTCTATTTCACTTGGATATTTACTATATTAGTCTGAATATACATGGCAGGATTAAACCTTAGAAGAACTTTGTTTGGCGGTAATGATATCGCAATAGATCTTGGCACCGCTAATACTCTTATTTATGTGAAAGGTATTGGAGTAGTAGTAGATGAGCCAACAATACTGGCAATAAATAAGGGGGATGGAAGTATCCTAGCTGTTGGAAATGAAGCCAAAAAGCTTATTGGCAGAGTCCCTGACTCAATTGAACTAGTAAAGCCACTAAGAGACGGTGTTATTTCAGAGATAGAAATGGCAGAGGAACTAGTTAAGACTTTACTTTCAAGGGCAATAGGTAGAGCCTATTCAAAACCAAGAATTGTTATATGTGTTCCTAACGGTGTTACCAGCGTGGAGCAAAGGTCCATTGAAACAGCAGCCCACGCTACAGGAGCTTCAGAAGTTTTTACTATAGAAGAGCCTATGGCTGCATCAATAGGCGCAGGTCTTCAAGTTTTTGAACCAGTTGGAAATATGATAATAGACATAGGAGGAGGCACAACCGAAATTGCTGTAATCTCGATGGGTGATGTCGTAAATGCTAATTCTGTTCGTATCGGAGGAGAAGATATGACGGAAAGGCTAATAGAGTTTCTAAGAAGCGAACATGCAATGTTAATTGATGAAGGGATTGCAGAGTCACTAAAACATGCTGTAGGGTCAGCTTTTCAATTTGATAAAGAACCCCAAGTTACTGTTACAGGTAGGGATATAGTCAAAGGCGTACCAAAACAAGTATTACTTGAAGCATCTGACGTACGAGATGCGCTGGCTCCAATAGTGAATGAAATTATTGAAGCTATAAGAATCTCTTTATCTAGAACACCCCCTGCTTTAGTTTCTGATATTGATAAAGATGGAGCTTGGCTAACAGGTGGGGGATCAATTCTGAAACAACTTGACAGGAAAATTGCTGAAGAGCTAGGCATTCCAATTAACATGACGGATGACCCTCTAAGTACTGTTGTAGTTGGGTCAGGCATTTGTCTTGAAAGATTTGAAGATTTCAGAACAGTATTAAAGTCATCGCCAAAACCAAACTAAGCCATGATTGATAGCAACAATCCCACAAGGCGTGTTTATATTTTTTATATTTTAGGGATTCTTTTATCAGCTACTATTTTAAC
>CAXHFF010000009.1:0-16592 GCA_964016255.1 uncultured Acidimicrobiaceae bacterium | reverse complement strand
AGATGTGTATAAGAGACAGGCATGCAGTTATTTCTGTGGTAAAAGATGGAATTATGGTTAATGAGATTGTAAAAATCTTAGAGTATGATAAATTCGATATAGTTTCAGCAATAAGTAGATTAATTTATCAAAAAGAAAAACTTTATATAAAAACTAAAAGTGAACTGAACCTTAAAGTTTTAATATTTATAAAGTAAAAATAGCTCCTTTATCAAATTTTGACAAAGAATATTGAACAATAGGTCCTACACTAAGAACCATTACTATGGTGCCGTATCCATAAGAACCGCCAAGCAAGACTCCAAGTATGAAAGCAGTAAAGTCTATTCCTATTCGTGTAACTCTAATACTTGGTCCTAGTTTGGAAATTCCAGTCATTATTCCATCTCTCGGACCAGGGCCAAGACCGGATCCGATATAAACTCCCACCCCAATTGCAAATACAACGGTCCCAAAATATAGATAAAGATGTCTCATGTAGGTTAGCTCAGGTGATGGTAGGTAAACCATAGTTAGGTCAATTACATTGCCAATTGTTAGTATGTTTATGATCGTCCCAATAAATGGTAATTGCTTTAAAGGTATCCAGCCCAGAAGTAAAATAAAGCCAGTAATAACTCCTGCAAAACCAATTTTTACATTTATTAATTTACTAAATCCATCATGAAAAACATCCCATGAGTTTAACCCTAAATTAGCTTCAATAGTGAAGGCTAATCCGAATCCACAAAGAAAAAGTCCTAAAAATAACTGTGGTAGACGATTCAAAATTATTTTTCTATTTTTCAATAAACAAATCCTCTAACCTATCAACATATTCAGGACATAGTTCATAAGTTGATTGGAACCTCAAAATCGGAATAATTCTATCGTTCTCAGAAATCATTACTCCTGAATCTGAAACAACTCTTTCGATAACTTCTAGAGAGGTAGCTTCGTCATCCCATTCATCACTTGAATTGCAAATAGATTTTCCTAAGGAAATAAGTTCCTCATTAGATAATTGAGTCAAGGTGTTATCACTATCAGCAATTTTGATTTGATCTACAAAAGTCTGACCAAAGGGTTCATTGTTGATATTAAATATAACTATTACTGAAACTATCAATAAGGCAAAAACTGTAAAACTTAAAATAGGTATTTTCTTCAAGTTACCATTCTAGACAGTCGGGTAAATTTACTTACAATAAGTACCCGGAGGGGGAGTCGAACCCCCACATCCGAAGATACTGGATTTTGAATCCAGCGCGTCTGCCAATTCCGCCATCCGGGCTTTTCTAATATGATTATATTTCATATTCAATCCAAAGAGAGAAAAATAATTTAAGTTTACAATAGAGTAATGATTGTTCTTATTGATGGTTTCAGTATTGCTTTTAGAGCTTTTTATGCATTACCTGAAACTTTAATGACATCAAAAGGCACTCCAACAAATGTTATTCATGGGTTTCTATCGATGCTCAATAAAATATCAACTGATTATAAAACAGAGCAATTAATTGTTACATGGGATCTTCCTGGAAAAACATTTAGAAATGATATTTATACAGATTACAAAGCTAATAGATCATCTGCACCCGACAATTTCAATGTACAGGTTCCGTTATTGCATGAATTACTAAATACATTTAATATCCCTCAAGTCTCAAAGGAAGGTTATGAAGCGGATGATGTTCTTGGTTCATTGTCAACAATATTAAATAAACAAAATAAAAAAGTACTTATTGTTACTGGTGATAGAGATACTTATCAACTTATATCTAACAAAACGAAAATCTTATATACAAAAAGGGGTATTTCAGATGTAGATTTAGTAGATGAAAAATTCTTCTTCGACAAATTTGGAATTAAAACAAACCAATATGTTGAATATCTTGCTTTAAAAGGTGATCCATCTGATAATATTCCTGGATTACCTGGTGTAGGAGAAAAAACAGCAATTAATCTTCTCAAAAAATATAAAGATATAAATAATATTTATAAAAATCTGAATGACCTTACGCCAAAAATTAAAGATTCTTTTGAAACAAATAAGGATATTCTATTAATGAGCAAAGATCTTGCAACAATCCGAGTAGATTTAAACCTTCAGGTACCAGATACCAAGATTGAAGATACTATATTTCAATCAGATAAAATTCTTAAAGAATCACAAGAACAAGTTACAAATTTAGAACTTAACAAATATATAAGAAAATACAAATCTAAACAAGACAATATCAATATAGAAGATAAAGAGCTATCAATAATTGATGTTGATTCAAAGAATTTTCCAAAAAATCCTCTTATTTTTGATTTTGAAAATAATATATACGTCTTAAATAATGAAATTACTGGAAAATTAAAAAATGACGTGACCATTGATAAAAACTGTATATCTTTAACAACTCAAAAATTATTTACAAATCTACAAAACTTAGACAATAAATTTATAACAGCTTACGACCTTTTCTTATTTCTGCATGATCCAAATAAAAGGCCAGATAATCTTTTAAACATATGTAAACACATTGAACAAGCAAACCTTTTGACAAAAAAATCAACATTAGAAGACTTTATAAAATTCTTTAGATTAAATTACAAACATATAATTGCAGAATTACAAACTTTCCAATCCGACAATGTATTAGCAAAATTATATAAAGAATTAGATTTTCCGATCGTATCTGTTTTAAATTCAATGCAGTTAAAAGGGGTGAAAATATCTAACAAAAAAATAGAAAGTCTTTCAAAATACATCAACAAAGAAATAATTAATTACAAATCTGAGATACTAAAAATTACTAATAAGGAATTTAATTTAAACTCTCCTAAACAATTAGCACAGATTCTTTTTGAAGACATGCAGCTACCCATTATTAAAAAAACACCTAAAGGCGCACCATCTACTGATGGATCAGTTTTAGAAGAACTTTCTAAAGATTATGAACTCCCTAAATATATTTTAAAATACAGAGAATATGAAAAGATACGATCCACTTATATCGACGGTCTTAAAACTGAAATTTCAGATAAAAATAGAATTCATACAACTTATAATCTTTTCGGGACAACAACTGGGAGACTGTCATCTGAAAAGCCAAATCTTCAAAATATACCCAATAAAACTGAAGTTGGTCAAAAAATTAGAGAATTCTTTATTGCTGATACAAACCATAAATTTGTAATTTCTGATTATTCGCAAATTGAGTTACGAGTTCTTGCTCATTTAAGTTCTGATAAGAATATGCTAGATATTCTTAGTTCTATTGATTCTGATATTCATACAGAAACGGCTTCTAGAATTTTTGAAGTAAGCCTGGAGTCAGTAACTAAAGACATGAGAAGAAAGGCGAAAGAAGTTAACTTTGGACTAATTTATGGAATGGAAGCATTTGGCCTATCAAAAAGTCTTGGTATATCCAAAAATGAATCTCAGGGCCTAATAGATGCTTATTTTTCTCAGTTTCCTAAAATTAAGGGATTTTTGGATACTATAGTTTCAGATGCTGAACAGGATGGTTATACCAAAACACTTTATGGAAGAAAGCGAAATATAAAAGAACTTAGTTCATCAAACTTCCAACTTAAAGCTATGGGAAAGAGAATTGCTATGAATGCACCTATACAAGGCACAGCTGCAGATATCATGAAAGTAGCAATGCTAAAAGTGCAAAGAAAAATATCTTCAATTAAATCTACTGATCTATTACTTCAGATACATGATGAGATAATTGTTCAAACCCCTCTTGAGCATATTGAGGAAGTTACACATATTGTAAAGACTGAAATGGAGACAGCTACAAAACTTAAGGTTCCATTGTTCGTTAATATTAAAAATAGTAAAGATTTAGCAAATAATTAATATTCGTTTGTAAAAACCATAGATATGTTATCCTAAAAGTCGAAATAATATGATTGGAAAAAATAACCTATATGACAGATAATCAAGAGAAGGTGGTTGAGCCTTCAAACGTTGTTGAACTTCCAGATAACATAAAACCCGAAGACTTCCCAGACCTACTTGAAAAGACACTTATAACTTTTAATAATGGCGATGTGATTGAAGGAACTATTGTTCGGATTGATCGTAATGAAGTCATGGTTGACGTTGGTTACAAATCAGAAGGAGTTATACCTTCTAGAGAACTTTCTGTAAGGAAATCAGTTAATCCAAAAGATCTTGTAAATGAAGGTGATAGAATCCAAGCACTTGTTCTTGACAAAGAAGATGACGAAGGAAGATTAATTCTTTCAGTCAAAAGAGCTATTTATGAAAAAGCTTGGGGAGACATTCAAGAAATTTCTGACAACGATAAATCTGTAAAAGGTACAGTAATTGAAAGTGTAAAAGGCGGACTCATTGTAGATATTGGTGTAAGGGGATTTCTTCCAGCATCACTTATTGATGTGAGAAGAGTTAAAGAGTTAACTTCATATATTGGAGAAGAAATAGAAGCAAAAATATTAGAGCTTGACCGCCAAAGAAACAATATTGTTCTTTCTAGAAAAGCCCATTTAGAAGAGGAACAGTCAGGTGAGAGAAAAAGTTTTCTTGAGGACCTTGAGCTTGGAAACATAAAAGAAGGTAAGATTTCATCAATTGTAAATTTCGGTGCTTTTGTCGACATTGGTGGCATGGATGGATTAGTCCACGTGTCAGAATTATCATGGAGACATGTTGAAAATCCAAATGAAGTTGTAAAAGTTGGAGACACAGTTACTGTTAAAGTACTTGAAATAGACAATGATAAGGAAAGAATTTCACTATCTATTAAGCAAGTGACAGAAGACCCTTGGTCAGATTTTGAACTTCAATATAAACAAGATGATATTGTTGATGGTGAAGTAACAAAAGTCGTACCTTTCGGTGCTTTTGTTACGATAGGAAAGGGTGTTGAAGGCCTAGTTCATGTTTCTGAGATTTCTGTAGATAAAGTTGATTCACCTGAATTAGCCTTAGCTATCGGTCAAAAGGTTAAAATCAAAATTACAGAACTTGATATCCCAAAAAGAAGGGTAAATCTTTCAATTAAACAGGCAGATCCAAACTGGAAAGATATTGAAGAAAAGAAGAACGCTCCTAAAACACACTCCTCACAATCTGAAGCAAAACAAGAACAGAAACAAGAGCGTCAAACAGTTGAAGGTGTTGATGAGTCTTTAGAAAATATTCTTCAAGAATTGAAAGAAAGAGGAATAGGAAATACCAAATAATTCCTAATATTCTTTATTCTTAAGCTTATGGATACAAGAGTAACAATTATTACAGGACCTATAGGAAGCGGTAAATCTACAGCTCTCAAATATATAAAAGAAAAAGGTTTCTCGACTACTGATTTAGACTCAATCTCGAATAATATTTTAGAAAGCCAAAGCTCATTAGAATTTTTGGAGAAAAATTTCAGTGAATGTTTAGTTGAAAATAAAATTGATAAAAAATTACTTGCAGAAGTAGTTTTTACTAATCAAGATAAACTCAATAATTTAGAAAATTATCTTCATCCATTAGTAACTTTACAAGTAGCTACATTAATTCAACAAACAACAAATCATTTATTCATTGAGGCATCTGCCCCAAAGAATATTCATCAACTTTATCCAACTGTTGTAATTTTTGCTGAAGAGCCAATCCGAAGGAAAAGACTTCAATCTAGGGGTATGTCGATAACAGATATAGATAATCGTATAACTACTCAACCAAAAGAATCTTGGTGGAAATCTCTTGGGATTGTTATTGAAAATACTTCCTATACGGAATTACATGCTCAGATTGAAAAACTACTCGATTTGAGCCATGAATAAATTTAAGGTAATTTCAGATTTTACTCCTCAAGGCGATCAGCCTAAAGCAATTGAGAACTTAAAAAATGGAGTGATGAATAACCTAGATTATCAGACACTAATGGGAATTACTGGATCTGGAAAATCAGCTACGATAGCCTGGCTTATTGAGGAGTTGCAGATGCCCTCACTTGTTCTTGCACCAAATAAAGCATTAGCAGCTCAACTTGCAAATGAGTTTAAACAGTTTTTCCCAGAAAATAGAGTTGAATACTTTGTATCATACTATGACTATTATCAGCCCGAAGCCTATGTTCCAAGAACAGATACATTCATAGAAAAGGATTCAAATATAAATGAAGAGATTGATAGATTAAGACACTCAGCTACAAGTGCACTACTACTTAGAAAAGATGTAATTGTAGTATCTTCTGTGTCATGTATATATGGACTGGGATCTCCCCAGGAGTACAAGAATAAAATAATTCCTCTCTATAAAGGTGAAGAATTTGAACTGGACCAATTACTGGAGGAATTGATTCGACAACAGTATATAAGAAATGATTTAGTTGTTACAAGAGGAACTTTTAGGTTGAAAGGAGATACATTAGATATATTTCCCGTTTACGAAGAGACAATATTTAGGATCGAATATTTTGGAGATGTAATAGAAAATATAATAAGGATTGACCCAGTTACTGGTGAAATTTTAGAAAAGCTTACAGAATTAGCAATACTACCTGCCTCTCACTATGTAACGTCAGAAGATGTTATGAATAATGCATTAAATCAAATTGAAAATGATATGAATAAACAAATTCAAAAATTTGAAAAAGAAGATAAATTATTAGAAGCACAAAGGATTAAACAGAGAACAATGTTTGACTTAGAGATGCTTAGGGAGCTAGGAGTTTGTTCAGGCATAGAAAACTATTCCAGATACTTTGATGGAAGAAAACCAGGAGACCCACCGTACACTCTACTTGATTTTTTTCAGGAGGAATTCCTTATGGTTGTTGATGAAAGTCATATCGCAATTCCTCAAATAAGAGGTCAATTTGCGGGTGATAAATCAAGAAAGACAACACTTGTCGACTATGGCTTTAGGCTCCCAGCAGCTTTAGATAATAGACCCTTAAAATTTGAAGAATGGCAAGGAAAAATCAATAATACTGTACTTGTTTCTGCGACTCCAGGTAAATGGGAGAATGCCAATTCAGGTAACTTTGTAGAACAAATCATTAGGCCCACAGGACTTATTGATCCAAATATTATTATCAGGCCAACTGAGAATCAAATAGAAGATTTATTAAAAGAAATACATCAAGTAATTGCTAAAGGAAATAGAGTCCTTGTTACTACTCTCACAAAGAAAATGAGCGAAGCATTAAGTGATTATTTTTTAAAAATGGGAATCAAAACTCGGTACCTTCATTCAGATATAGACACCCTTGAAAGAATCGAAATATTACGTGATCTAAGAAAAGGAGTGTTTGATGTTCTTGTAGGAATTAATTTATTACGTGAAGGCTTAGACTTACCAGAAGTTGAACTTGTTGCAATTATGGATGCTGATAAAGAAGGATTTCTTAGATCAGAAACTAGCTTAATACAGACCATAGGTCGTGCAGCTCGTAACAAAGATGGTTATGTAATTATGTATGCGGATAGAAAAACAGACTCTATTTCTAAATCTGTTTATGAAACTGAACGAAGGAGAGAAATTCAGATTGCTCACAACAAAAAATATGGAATTACTCCTACAACCATATCTAAAGAGATAACAGATATTCTTGAAATGGTAGAAAAAAACAGACCTTCAAAAGAAGATATGGATTTCAAGTCAAACATAGACCTTAGTAACGCTTCCAAACAGGATTTATACAAAATTTCAAAAAATATCGAAAAAGAAATGAAGGTTGCAGCAGATTTATTAGAGTTTGAATTGGCTGCTAGATTAAGAGACGAACTTAAAGAAATTAAAAAAGAAATTATGGAGTTACCAAGTTAATGTCTCAAGACTTTTTAAAAATTAAAGGTGCTAAAGAGCATAATTTAAAAAATATTTCTCTTGATATTCCTAAAAATAAATTTGTAGTGATAACAGGACTATCAGGTTCTGGAAAATCATCTCTTGCTTTTGACACTATATACGCTGAAGGGCAGAGAAGATATGTTGAAAGTTTATCTGCTTATGCAAGGCAATTTTTAGGCCAAATGGAAAAGCCAGATGTAGAAAGCATAGAGGGATTATCACCTGCCATAGCAATTGATCAGAAAACATCTTCAAGAAGTCCAAGATCGACTGTGGGAACAGTAACAGAGATTCATGATTATCTTCGTTTACTATGGGCTCGCATCGGAATTAGTTACTGTCCAATATGTGGTTCAAAAATAGAGAAACAGTCTGTAGATTTCATAGTTAATCAAGTTATGTCACTCGGAGAGAATGTTGATATTGAAATTCTAGCCCCAGTTGTAAAGTCAAGAAAAGGTGAATTTGAATCTCTTTTTAAGGACTTATTAAAAGATGGTTTTACAAGGGCATATATTGATGGAGAACTAATTAGGCTCGATGAAGCTAAACGATTAGATAAATATTTTAATCATGACATATCAGTACTTGTCGATAGAGTAAAAATTAAGAAAACTGCTGGTAGGAGATTGCCTCAGTCTGTAGAAGCAGCTTTAAAGCTAACTGGAGGCACTCTTGACATAAAATTCAATGATATCATACAGAACTATAGTCAAAATTTAGGTTGTCTAGAATGTGGTACTTCTTATGACAAACTAGAACCCAGGGACTTTTCATTTAACTCACCTTTTGGAGCATGTAATACATGTAATGGACTTGGAATAAACTATGAAATTGATGAGAAGTTGTTAATTAAAAATAGAGAATTAACAATCAAAGAAAATGTATTTCCAGATATGTCCACAAGAAAATACTTTAGAGCTCAGATTTATGGAGTTTGTGAATTTTTTGAGATACCTATGGACCTTCCATATAAAGAGTTAACAGAAAATGATAAACACATTCTACTTAACGGCAGTGACGGTATTAAGACTCCGATTAGATATACAAATCGATTTGGTAACTCAAGAACCTGGGAAAGGCCTTACCCCGGGATAGTTCCAATGTTTAAAAGACTATATGAAGAAACTACTTCTGATCATGCACGTGACTATTATATGCAATTTATGCGTGAGTTAGCATGTGGTGGTTGTGACGGAGAGAGGCTTAATGAGAGATCTCGAATGGTACAAGTAAAGTCACTTACATTAGGACAATTTAATAAACTCTCAATTACAAAAGCGTATGATGTGGTTGATAAATTAAAGCTTACAGGAAACTCTAAGGAAATAGCAGAAGCTATTCTTAGAGAAATTAAAGATAGATTAAATTTTCTTAACGAAGTTGGATTAGGTTATTTACAGCTAAACCGAGGAGCAGCAACACTTTCAGGCGGCGAAGCTCAAAGGATCAGGCTTGCCACACAAATTGGCTCGGGATTGACAGGAGTTTTATATGTTCTTGATGAGCCTTCCATTGGGCTTCATCAATCAGATAATAATAAGCTAATTGAAACACTTTTAAGATTAAAAAGTTTAGGCAATACTGTATTAGTTGTTGAGCACGACGAAGAGACAATGAAACAATCCGATCATTTAATTGACATTGGATGGGGAGCTGGTGAACAAGGGGGGAATATTGTTGCTTCAGGTACTTGGGAAGAAGTATCTCAAGTAAAGAAATCGATTACTGGAAGATATCTTTCTGGAAAAGTCAAAGTACCCTATCCAAAAGTAAGGAGGTCAGGTAATAATTCAAAGATTGTTTTAAGGGGAGCGCAGGAAAATAATCTAAAAAATCTTACTGTTGAGTTCCCTCTCGGAAAATTTATTTCAGTTACAGGTGTGTCTGGTAGCGGGAAGTCCACACTTGTATCAGAAATACTATCAAAAGCTATTCAGAATGAGTTCACTAGAAAGAACTGGATTCCTCCTGGAATACATAAAAGTATTTCTGGACTGAATTATCTGGATAAGTTAATTGAAATAGATCAATCTCCAATTGGGAGAACCCCACGATCAAATCCCGCAACGTACTCTGGAGTTTTTGATATGATCCGAAAGTTATACTCAATGACTGAAGAATCAAAAATAAGAGGTTATAAACCCGGAAGATTTTCATTCAATGTTCCAGGGGGTAGGTGCGAAGTCTGTAGGGGTGATGGGACCATAAAAGTTGAAATGTACTTTCTTCCAGATGTTTACGTTAAGTGTGAAGATTGTGACGGATCAAGGTACAACCCTGAGACACTAAGTATTAAATGGAAGGGGTATAGTATTTCAGATATATTAAATTCCACCATAGAAAATTCATTAAAAATATTTGAAAATCAACCTTCAATTTTTAAGATAATTAAAACATTGGACGATGTTGGCCTTTCTTATATTACATTAGGCCAGGCAGCCACAACATTGTCTGGTGGAGAAGCTCAGAGGGTTAAGCTAGCTAAAGAGTTAAGTAAAAGATCTACAGGTAAAACAATGTATATTCTTGATGAACCTACTACGGGACTTCATTTTGCCGATGTTCAAAAATTACTTGAGGTTCTTCATATGCTTGTCGACAAAGGGAATACGGTCATAGTCATAGAGCATAATTTAGATGTTGTTAAGAATTCAGACTGGGTAATCGATCTTGGTCCTGAGGGAGGGGAGAACGGAGGAAAAATTGTAGCATCTGGTACTCCTGAAAGTATCGTAGGAGATAAAAATTCTCTAACTGGCAAGTTTTTAAAAAGTTTACTCTAAATGGATAAAATTAAAACAAATGAGATCCCAGAAAATCCGGGAATATATATATTTAAAGACAAATATAGCGATCCCCTGTATGTCGGAAAAGCAAAAAATCTACGTAAAAGAGTTCCTTCCTATTTTCGTGAAAATACAACCTGGAAGATAAAAAGATTAACTAAAGAGGCAGCTGAGATAAGTTTTGTTACATCTAAAAATGAGGCCGATGCATTATTGGCAGAATATTCATTTATACAGCAATATAAACCAAAATATAATGTACGGCTTAAAGATGACAAGTCCTATCCGTACGTAACTTTAACAAATGAAGAGTGGCCAAGGGCTTATGTTTCCAGAAAAATTAATTCGAAAAATATTAATTTTGGACCCTTCCCTTTTATTGGAGCTGCCCGAAGATCACTAGATCATTTAATAAATATTTTTCCTGTAAGAACTTGCACTAAAAATGTGTTTGAGAGACACCAAAAGCTTAATAAACCTTGTTTACTTT
Source organism: uncultured Acidimicrobiaceae bacterium (assembly GCA_964016255.1). Taxonomy (GTDB): domain Bacteria; phylum Actinomycetota; class Acidimicrobiia; order Actinomarinales; family Actinomarinaceae; genus Actinomarina. The sequence continues at coordinate 5,515 of CAXHFF010000009.1, read as the reverse complement.
ATGACATTAAAAAATGTGCCGGTCCTTGTATTGATGCAGTAGAAAAAGGTAATTATGACGAGATGCTAAAAAATATCGAGAACTTTTATTCTGGAAAATCTGATATTTACGTAAATAATAAAATCTCAGAAATGAAAAAATTTTCATCTAAACAAGAATATGAAAAGGCCAATGAAGCTAAGAAACTAATCGAGCATCTTGAGAATGCACGCTCAACTCAAACACTAATGGTCTCTAATACAAAGTCTGTAGATGTTATTGGTATTGATGTCAGTAACTTAGATGTGGTTATATCTTGTTTATTAATTAGAAGTGGAAGAATTATTGGTGAGGTTAAAAAAACATTTGAACCTATAGATACAAAAAAACACGACGAATACTTACCCCAGATTATTTTATCTATCTTTTCTGAGAACCAGCCCTCAGAAGAGATACTTGTAAGCCACAGTTTTCCTTATATTGATTTAATACAAGAACAGCTCACTAAGAAATGGGGTCGTAATATTGTATTAAAAACACCCAAGCAAGGTTGGAAGAAAGAACTTTTAGACACCGCAATTATTGATGCAAAAGAGTTGCGTAGAGTTGTTAACTTCAGAAGAAGAACTGACTTAGAGTTTAGAACAAGGTCTTTAGAGCAACTTAAGAATAAATTGGACCTGACCAATATTCCTTATCGTATCGAGGCTTATGATATTTCAAATCTCGGTCCTGAATATAGGGTCGGTTCAATGGTTGTAATGGAAGATGGATTATCGAAACCCTCAATGTATAGGAAATTCCACATTAAAAGTTTTCAAGGGCAAGATGATTTTAAATCAATGGAAGAAGTTTTGTTTAGAAGGCTTAAAAGATTAACAAAAAATTCAGAAAGTGACCCAAGTTTCAGGCGAAAACCTGATTTGATACTGATTGATGGAGGAAAAGGTCAGTTATCTTCTGCCAAGGGAGTAATAGATCATCTTCAGTTAGATATAGACATTGTAGGGCTAGCAAAAAGAGAAGAAGAAATATTTAAACCATTTAAGAAAGATTCAATATTATTGAATAAGAACTCAGAAGCTCTTTTTACATTGCAAAATATTAGAGATGAAGCACACAGATTTGCAATTAATGAAAACAGGCGCTTAAGAATTAAAAATTTTGATAAACAAACACTGTTAACAATTGAAGGTGTGGGCGCTATCTCTTCCAAAAAAGTATTAGACAGATTTAAGACTATTGAAAAGCTTTCTAATGCTACTTACGAAGACCTTGAAGAAATAGTTAGTGCAAGCATTGCGAGGAAAATTTATACTCATTTTAACGGTTTGTAAAATACACATTAATAAAAGGACTTCCATCTCATTGCATGACAACTAGAATATTTATGAAAGGTAAAAATGGCTACTAAAAGACCCGAAGTTTTACTATTAGTTGGAATGTCTGGAGCTGGACGTTCTGCAAGCTCTAATGTTTTTGAAGATTTAGGGTACTATGTCATAGAAAACTTGCCACCAGAATTAGTAGAGTCTGTTGTAGAATCAAATGATGTTGCAGAATCTAACAAGCAACTAGTTCTAACCATTGATGCGAGAGATGGAACAGCCCAAGATGCATTGAATAAGAGCCTTGAGAGATTAAGTCAATCCGGTGTCTTAACAAGAATGATATTTCTAGATGCTAATAATGAAACGCTTATTGAACGATATGAAGAAAACAGGAGACCACATCCCATGGGACTAGATTCTCTATCACAATCTGTAAAGAATGAAAGAGACCAGTTAAAACCAATTAAAGAACTTGCTGATCTAGTAATTGATACTACAGATATGAATGTTCATGAATTAAGAAAAAGAATCATCGAAGGATTTCAAGGTGAAGCTACAAATCAAGATCTAAAAATATCAGTTACTTCATTTGGTTTTAAAAATGGAGCACCTAGGGATGCTGATATCGTTTTAGATGTTAGATTTTTACCTAACCCTCACTGGAGAGAAGAGCTCCGATCTTCTACAGGTCAGTCTCCGATGGTAAGGAATTATGTGCTTTCTTTTGAAGATGCAGAGATTTTTCTTGAAAAAGCAAAAGATTTAATAGATTTCTTGTTACCTAGATTCACTTCTGAAGGTAAATCTTATGTAGGCATTGCTATAGGTTGTACTGGGGGGAAGCATAGAAGTGTTGTTATGACGGAAGAAGTTGGTGGTTGGTTAATTAATGAAGGCAAAGATGCAGTTATCCTCCATCGAGATATGAAAGAATAAATTGTCTTCTGATTTAAAACTTGGAAATACCTTAATTAGGGCTGATTTAAATGTTCCAATGGATAAACAGGTAATACAGGATGATTTCAGAATTAACAAGGCTATACAACATTTAGATGAAGTGCGGGGAATTTCAAAGTCAGTTACTTTTTTGAGTCATCTAGGAAGACCAAGTGGAGTAGATCCAGAATATTCTCTTAAGCCAGTCGCTGAGAAAATGTCTACCCTCATCAAAGAGGAAGTAATATTTATTGATGCTCTTTATGGTCCTGAGGTTAAGAGCAAAATAGATATGTTACCGGGGAAAATTTTTCTTCTCGAAAATCTAAGATTTCATAATGAAGAAATCGATAATGACATTATTTTTGCAGAAAAAGTAACAAACAACTTCGATACTTTTATATTGGATGCTTTTGGGGCTTCTCATAGAAATCATGCATCTATTGTTTCATTTGGTAAGTTTATAGAATCGTATCAAGGAATGTTAATGACAGATGAAGTTCGAAATTTAGAACTTCTGACTAATTCACCTAAAAAACCATTCACTGTAATCCTTGGTGGTGCCAAGATTTCGGATAAGTTAAATCTAATAAATAATCTTTTACCTAAGGTCGACAACCTTTTAATTGGTGGAGGAATGTGCTTTACCTTTTTAAAAGCGCTTGGATTGAACATAGGAAATTCGTTATGCGAAGATGACTACCTTGCTACAGCACAAAATGTTCTTGATTCACAACATGGTAATAAAATAATTTTACCTACCGATATCGGTGTCACTAAATCAATAAATTCTGGGAATAGAATTGAAAAACATATTAATGAACTATCAGATGATGACATAGGTGTTGACATCTCCCATAAAACTATTCAGCAATTTGAATCCTTGCTCCTCAATTCAAATACTGTGTTTTGGAATGGTCCTATGGGTATATTTGAAAATGACAATTTCAAATTGGGAACACAGTTAATAACTGAAATAGTCTCGAATCTAAACGCTTACACAGTTGTTGGAGGAGGTGATTCCGTGAGTGCAATACGTACATTTTCAGATCTTTCTAAATTTAATCATATTTCTACAGGCGGGGGAGCCTCACTTGAATATTTGCAAGGTAATAAATTGCCAGGTGTAAATATCTACAAACCTCTTATACTTTGAAAATATGAAGAAGATTATTATCGGAAACTGGAAACTTAATTTAGATCACTTTGAAGCAATACAACTTTTACAAAAATTAAATTATTCACTTGAGGTTAATGTAGAGGATAAGATAGATATAGTCTTAGCTCCTTCACATACCTCTTTGAGATCTCTTCAAACAGTTATTGATACTGATAATTTAAAAATTAAAACTTCAGCTCAAGATGTTTCAGCTTATATAGACGGACCTTATACAGGTGAAGTATCCGCTCTTCAGTTGGGAAAACTCAATATTACTCACTGCATTATAGGTCACTCAGAAAGACGCACAATTTTTAACGAGCTCGATGAAACAGTAAATCTTAAAGTACATAATGCAATTAATCATGGCATTATTCCTATAGTTTGTTTCGGAGAATCTGAAGAACTTAGAGATGGTAACGACTACTTACCTTATCTTATTAATCAAGTTAACTCAGCCGTTAAGGGTCTTAGAAAAGATAAAGTTAATGAAATTATTTTTGCATATGAACCAATTTGGGCAATTGGTACAGGTAAAGTTGCATCAGTAGAAGATGCAATAGAAGTTCTTTCAACAGTAAAGAAGGAAATATCAAATAAACCCTTTTATGATGAAGAAACAACAAAGTTTATATACGGGGGAAGTGTTTCTCCCAGTAACTCATCACAATTACTAAATACAAAACTTATAGACGGCGCACTTGTTGGAGGAGCGTCTCTTGATGTTGACAAATTTGTACAGATAATAAATTCAGTTAAAGTATGAATTTAATTTTTGTTCGTCATGGTCAAAGTAAATGGAACAAAGAAAATAAATTTACTGGGTGGGTTGATATTGGACTATCTAAGAGAGGAAATCTTGAAGCTATTGAAGCAGGTAAGCTACTTTTAGCTTCGGGTTTCATACCAAACATTTGTTACATGTCTTATTTAATTAGATCTCAAGAAACAGTTGTTAATATTCTAGATCAAATATTTTCTAATCCAGATGATACATGTCCAAAAGAAAAAATATGGCAACTTAATGAAAGGCACTATGGTGCACTTCAGGGTCTTGATAAAATTGAGACAGCAAACCAATATGGCGAAGAGCAAGTTCACCTATGGAGGAGGGGCTACAAGACCAAACCACCATTAGTTCAATCTGGTTCGCAATTTGATCCAAATGTTGATATTACCTATAAAGCAATTGAAGATGCACTTCCTTTAGGTGAATCATTAGAGGATGTTGTTGCAAGAGTTGAAGACACTCTACATGTAATTAAATCATCTACAAAAAAGGGAAACGTGTTAGTTGTTGCTCACGGTAATAGCATTAGGGCAATGCTTAAAATACTTGAAGGAATTTCAGACGAGGATATTGTAGGAATAAATATTCCAACGGGAATTCCTCTCGCATTTAACGTTAATGATGATAAAATAACAAGAATTGGTTATCTTGGTGATACTGAAAAGATTAAACACTTAGAAGATGAAGTTAAACAGCAGTCTAAATTGAAAGAGTAATTTTATGGATACTTTAACAGCGAGCTTAGTAGCAGTACATATCGTCATATCAATAGCACTTATTGGTTTAGTATTGCTAAATAGCGGTAAAGGTGGAGGCCTTTCTGATATGCTGGGAGGCCCTGGTGCCTCAGGGAATATTGGCCAAACACTAGCTGAAAGAAATTTAAGTAGAATTACAGCAGCGGTTGCTCTTTTATTTTCTATTACAACATTACTACTTTTTTGGTTTCTTGATTGATTTAGCGCGGGTGGCGGAACTGGTAGACGCGCAGGATTAAGGATCCTGTGGGGTAAAACCCGTGGAGGTTCGAGTCCTCTTCCGCGCACAAACTATGTATAAAAATATTACAGCTATAGTCAATGATCCTGACGTGACTTTAGGAACTATCCAACCTGAAATTCACTTAGAATACGCATGGAATGTAGATTGGGATTCACTTCAGATGGATAGTAAATATATCATTCTTGGTGGACACATGGGTGCTTATGATACAGAGAAGTATCCTTATCTAAATTATGAGAAACAATGGTTAAAGAGAGCTATTGAAAGTAATACACATATCTGTCTCTTATACACATCTGACGCTGCCGACGAGAACAC
>CAXHFF010000008.1:0-17799 GCA_964016255.1 uncultured Acidimicrobiaceae bacterium | reverse complement strand
AATTTTTTATATGCGTCTACAAACCCTTCTGGCATTGTGACAACGGAATCATTTATTGTTGCACCATTTTGATCGCCTACTGCATTAATTGGAGCCAAAACTTCTTCAGCAAACTTACCGCACTCTTCCATAGTTGGAATCACTATGTCTTCGGAAAAGTCACTAAATTGAGTTATTTTTGAGAGGACATCATAAGAATTAATAACTTGATATCCAAATACTATGTCTTTTATAGGAGCTTTGTAATCTACAGCCATCATTGAATTTTACTATAAACTGAAAAAAACGCCCAATTATTATCTAGGAGTTACATCTACAAGTTCAGATATTTCAGATATTTTTTCAAGTGTTGGCAGTTCTGTGGTTCCTGCCAAAATAGCTCCAGCAGCACAAGCACTCTTTATAGTAGAAATAATATCACCAACACCATTTGCTGCAATATAAGCGGCTGTTACATCTCCCGCTCCTGTTGCATTTATAGTTTTAAAGTCGGGAGGAGTGATCTCCACAGCACCTTCCTTGCTTATTAACCTTGCGGGTAAGTTAGAGTGTGTTAATAATATTCTTGATACTAAATCATTGTTTAATAAATTTTCTGCTTCAATGACATCAATTTCGTCTTTACTCACTACTAAAAAATCAATTTCATAGTCTATTGGATACTCATAACCAGCCTGAACAACAAAAACGCCACTTTTTTTTACTTCTGTAATTGAATCTTTAATATGGGGTATTGAGTATCTGTCAATGAGTAGTGATTCATATTTTTTTACCTCAGAGAGGTTATTCCAGGTACATGTTGAATAACCAGAAGAAACAATAGTTCTCTCACCATCTTTGTCAACAAAGATAGAACACGTTGGGGTTGGATCATTGGTTATGATTATTTCTTCATGAGAAATATTTTTTTCTCTTAGCTTTTCTAGTAAAAACTTACCCAGAGCATCTTTACCGATACTATTGCCTAGTACAGAAACAGATGTTCCCCAGTTAGCAATATTTTCAGCACAGTTAATTGCAGTCCCACCAGCTCTAATATTGTAACCATTACTTCTAATATCCCCTCCAGCCTTTGGAAGTTCGTCAACAAAATAAATTAAATCGGGATTCAATGTTCCGAAACATAATGTTTTTTCATAAACCATGACTCTTTTATAATAAATGAAAACAATATGAAAGGTATAACAAATGAAAGTTGCTTACATTCTTAACTCACCAAATGCGGCGAATTATAAAGTTGGAGAAATGATACTCCCTCAATTAGAGGCAGATAATCATGGTGTCGATGTCGTGGGAATATTCTTTTTTGATGACAATACAATGTTGTTACAAAAAGGAAACCCAAAAGGTGAGAGACTTGCAAAAATAGCTTCTGAAAAAGGCATGCTATTAATGATGTGTGACCAATGTGCAAATCAAAGAGGTTTGGCTTCAGAGAATTCTGATGGTGGATATACTCCCGAAGGTACAGTTGATGGAGTTGCTGCAGGCTGTTTTCCTGACTTATATCAAGCCTTATCAGGCAACATGCCAGATCAAGTTATCTCTTTATAACTAGACTAGGCCACTGACAACAGCTGTGAGGATGAGGATTAGTAAGTAACTTATTAGTCCTCCTCCGATAGCAGCAAATTTCATTGTCTTTGATATAGAGCTTGGTCCAACCAAATGGTATGCAAGAACCCCAAAGAATGGGACCAAAAATACAATTGCTAACCACATGTATTTTTTCCCACCCGCTACTTGTTTGTTAGTGTTCAAATCATATAGTGCAAGAGCTGTCCATGCTGAGTAAAGCACAAACGGCATCAAGTATCCATATAACTGAAACAACAACTGCCAAATACTAGGGCTCGAAATAGGCACTCCGCTCATTATTATCTCCTTTTTTGCTTCATATAAATTATCTAAATTTTGATCGTCCATTAAATCATAAGGAAGCTCCATTGCATCTAAGTTTGGAATAAAGAATAGATTTATAGCTGGATTAGGTATGGCTATGTCTTCAAAGGACATATTGACTTGTTCTTTAGGCCATACGTACTCTTTGTATCTATTTTTATCTAGCTCTTCATTTTGTGCTTCCGCAAAGAATCCAGCAAGCATCATTAATCCGGAAACGTCTCCCTGGAGAGGAAGTCTGGATAAAAGACCCCCATCTTCGATGGATGAGCAATTATGAAGCTGCTCAAGAAGAGGAGGTGTTGAAGTTTGATAAATATTTCCCTCATAACAGTTACCGGGACCCCATGGACCTGCAAGCGCTAGATCCGTATAACCCGAATCAAGAACAAGATTATTTTTCACCTGAACATGCTGCGAAAAGTATAATTTTGCATCGAGCATGGGACTTGCAACAATACCATATTTATCGTGATTGATAACGATATTTTTTTCAATAATATCCCCGACTCTTCCGGGTACTACAATTCCCATACCTTTAGCTACAAGACCGAAACGATTAGTTGGTGCAGCATAATTATTATTATCTAAAACTAAATTGCTGATAATTGTTGTTTCTCTACCTGGAGGGTTCAGTTCAGAATCTAGTGTGTTTGGCACAATTCCTGACATATTATCTCGCCAAATATTTCTATACAAATAAAGGTGACCTCCAGCATTAGTTCCAGAATACCCAAGGGCATTTCCCTCAACTACATTGTCATAAATTAATGTGTTACATGGGTAACACTGTCCAATATAAATTCCACTATCAGGATGCCCGGATGCATATATATTATCAAAAATTCCATCCGTTGAGTCAAATGCATAAACCCCGTAATCCCCATTATTGTAAACAGTTAAGTATGAACCTTTAAATCCTTTTGAGCCATTCCAGTAAACCCCATTTAAAGAAAAATTTCTGACTGATAGGTTTTCTACACTTACACCATCTGTATCATAAATCTGAATACCATTTTCCCTCATAAATTCACCATCAATGATTACAGAATTTCTATCAGTACCTCGGATTGTTAAATAAGGAGTAGTTATTGTGACGCTTTCGTTATAAACACCAGGACTAATCAATATTAAGTCGCCGTTTAAAGCTTTATCAACAGCATTTTGAATTGTTGAGTACTCTTTGTCAGTACCAACTTCTAAAACATTCGTACTTAGCTCCATATCAACTTTTTCGGCAGGTGCTGTATATTCAACATCGCCCACGATTATTGTTCCCACCATTCCTTTGCTATTGGTTCCGTGATATGGACAGTAATATTCATAAATTCCAGGTTCTTCAAAGGTATGCTCATATTGATCACCTTTAGTAATAATTCCATACTCAAAATAGTCTGAAGAAATAGCCTGCCAAGACCCATCGCTGGCTATCACATTATGATTGTTTGATCCGCCAGATTCCCAAATAACCGTTGACCCCACAGGCACATTAATAATTTTTGGCGAAAATTCATCGTCTACAATTCTAATAATTAATGAATCTTCAGAACCAGCCTCTGCATTTGTGCAAGCAGCTAAAAAGATTATTAACATTGATAGTCTGAGATATCTACTCACAGGACCATTTTAGCAAGTATTATTGGGGCATGAACAACAAAGTATGGGTTTGCCCCAAATGTAATACTTCTGGCACAATCCAAGACAAGAAAGATAAGAGTAGAAATAGAGAATCCTTTTCTTCAGTGCACAGTAGAGAAAAAGTCTCGATGACTAGTGGCGGGATGTCAAAATTTTTTAATGTTCAAAATCAGAAGTTTTATGTAATTACTTGTTACAAATGTTCGTTCTCTGAGTTTTATAGGGCTGATGTTAAAGCTTGGGAAAATATTATTGATTTTTTTGGAAATTGAAAAAGCTACCTAAATAAAAATCTAGAATATTTATAAAATATAAGAACCCTATACTTACTTCCTTATGGCAAAAAAAACAATTAGAAATATTGCAATAATTGCTCACGTTGACCATGGAAAAACAACTTTAGTTGATGGACTTCTTCAGCAAAGTGGAACATTTAGTGATCACCAGATATTAGAAGACAGGGTGATGGATTCAGGAGATCTTGAAAAGGAAAGAGGAATCACTATAACCTCCAAAAATACAGCTATTCACTATAACGATATAAAAATTAACATTGTAGATACACCGGGCCACGCTGACTTTGGGGGAGAGGTAGAAAGAAGCCTTAATCTAGTAGATGGAGTATTACTATTAGTTGATTCAAGCGAAGGTCCCTTGCCTCAAACAAGATTTGTATTAAAGAAAGCGTTAGAAAAAAACCTACCTGTCATATTGGTTATTAACAAAATTGATAGATCTGATGCTCGCATAAGTGAAGTCGTAGAGGAAGTTTATGATTTGTTTATTGATTTAGATGCAAATGATAAACAGATAGAATTTCCAATCGTGTACACAAATGCAAAAGATGGAATAGCTCATGAATCGTTAGGAGATGAATCAACTGATTTAATCCCTCTATTAGAGTTAATTACTAATTTTGTTAGCGGACCCGAAACAGATGACTCACTTACACCACAATTTTTAGTGACTAATCTTTCATATGATCCTTATGTCGGCCAAGTAGCAATCGGAAGGCTTGACAATGGAATACTTGAAATGAATAAACAATACAGCTTATGTGGAAAAGAAGAAGTAGTAAATAATCAAAAGTTCTCAGCCATGTATACATTTAAGGGACTTGAAAAAGTAAAAGTCGAAACACTGGAATCAGGGGATATTATTGCTATTGCCGGAATAGATAACGTACAGATCGGTGACACTATTTCTAGCAATGACGAACCCAGTCCTCTTCCTAGGATTGAAATTGATGAACCAACAGTTTCAATATTTTTTCATGTAAACAATGGACCTTTTGCTGGAAGAGAAGGTAAATATGTCACATCAAGAAACATCAGTGAAAGATTAGAGAAAGAAATCTTAAGCAATGTATCCTTACAAATTATTCCCAGTGAAAAAACAGATGTATTTGAAGTTAGAGGTCGGGGAGAACTACAAATGGCAGTGTTAATTGAGACAATGAGAAGAGAAGGGTACGAATTTATGGCTTCAAGACCTGAGGTTATTGTCAAAGAAATTAATGGAAAAAAAAGCGAACCTATGGAAAAAGTTTTCATCGACACACCTGAAGATTATGTAGGTGTTATCACAGAAAAGCTTTCTAAAAGAAAAGGTAAGATGACAAATCTTATGAACAATGGTTTTGGTAGAGCAACTCTTGAATTTTCAATTCCTTCAAGAGGATTAATAGGCTTTAGGAATCAATTCTTAACAGATACGCGAGGTTCTGGAATAATGAATTCATTGTTTGATGGGTATGAGGTGTGGGCCGGTGAGATTCCTCAGAGAACAAATGGAGTATTAATTTCTGACAGAAATGGAAAAGTGACCCCGTATGCAAGTCTTGCGATGGTAGACAGGGGTATACTATTTGTCCCTCCTGGTACTGAAGTTTATGAAGGCATGATTATCGGAGAAAGAAATAATGAAGGTGATTTAGAGGTAAATATCACAAAGGAAAAGAAACTTACAAATCATCGTGCATCAGGATCAGATGAAACAATCCCACTTAGACCCCCACAACTAATGTCTTTAGATCAATGTATAGAATTTATTTCAGAGGGTGAGTTCGTAGAAGTTACACCAGAGTCAATAAGGTTAAGAAAATCTGAACTTAATGCTACCCAACGTGCATTAAATAAAAAGAAAGAGAAAACTAGTTAGCTCAGTCGGTAGAGCACTTGTCTGAAAAACAAGGGGTCGGCAGTTTCATACTGAATACTAAATATGCCTAAAAGGCAATATTACAATGCTTGAATCCAATCTTCAGGATTATCATCAACAAAAAAGTCTGAAACCAGTGTCGCATCTGAATCAATAGCATATTGATCAAAGTCTGTAACACCCTCTTCTTCTAGAACATCTTGGTCTAAAAAGAAGTTTCCTGTACAGGTTGAAGAATCTCTTTTTAAGACGGCGTAGGCAGCGTCTGCGTATATAGATGGTTTTCTAGACCCTTTTACAAGCTCAGCTCCAATGACATTTCTAACAGCTGCTGTATCTAAAGATGTTCTTGGCCACAAGCAATTTGAAGCAATACCATCTTTTTGAAATTCTTCAGCAAGTCCGTGGGCTACCAAAGACATTCCATATTTAGCTGTTGTATAAGCCAAGGTAATTCCAAACCATTTTCTAGAAATATCCAAAGGTGGTGATAAAGTCAGAATATGTGCGTTTTCACTTTTCTTTAGATGCGGAATACATTGTTGACTTAATAGAAATGTTCCACGTACATTAATATTATGCATTAGGTCGTATCTTTTCATAGGAGTGTTTACAGTATCCGACAAGTGAATTGCACTTGCATTATTTATACAAATATCAATTCCTCCAAATTTTTCTACACCCTGTGTTACAGCTTGAGCAACTTGCTCTTCAAATCTTATATCGCAAACAACAGGTAAAGCATTACCTCCAACGGCCTCAATTTCTTCGGCAGCTGTGTAGATAGTTCCAGGTAAGGTTGGATGAGGTTCAGTAGTTTTTGCTAATATGATTACATTTGCTCCATCTTTACCCAATGTCTTTGCAATCTCTAGACCTACACCTCTAGATCCGCCACTCATTATTATTGTTTTGTTTTTAAAATTTTCCATGAATATATTCTATTAAAATTGTGTTTCTTCTGTAGAGTCTTTTTTAGAAAGCAGTTCAGAATCGTTACCCATAATTATTTCTCCAATAGATTCAAAATAATCTCCACCAACCTCTTGCTGGTGTTTTATAGCTGTATACCCTTCTTTAGAAAGATTGATTTCATGTTCTTGTAAGTCTACAATTGCCTTCATATTTCCACCTTTGTAGCTACTAGCAAGGTCATACATAGCACTAGACATTGAGTGAAATCCAGCTAATGAAACAAACTGCAAAGCATATCCCATCTGTGCCAAGTTATTTTGGAAATTAGCTATCTCTGTATCTGTAAATTTATCAGTCCAGTTGAATGATGGCGAACAGTTGTAAGCTAAAATTTTATCTGGATAATGATTTTTTATTTCTGATGAAAATTCTTTAGCAAAACCTAGATCAGGAGTGTTTGTCTCACACCAGATAACGTCTGCATATTCTGCATAAGCTAAAGATTTTGCAATAGCCATCTCATGATTGTTGACGATTGGGTAAAACCCATCAGGCGATCTTTTGTTGCTTAAAAATGGTTTGTCACGTTCATCAAAATTAGAAGTCATAAATTTTGCGTTTAATGAATCTGTTCTTGCAATAAGGGTAATAGGAGATCCAAGAACATCAGAAGCCAGTCGGGCTGAAGCTAACTTATTTATATACTCATGGGTTGGAATAACCACTTTTCCACCCATGTGACCACATTTTTTTTCAGAGGCTAATTGATCTTCGAAATGTAATCCTGCAACTCCTGATTTAATGAACTGGGATGTTAATTCAAAAACATTGTAGACACCACCAAAACCCGACTCAGCATCTGCTACAACGGGAGGCATTGTTACTTTGCTTGATTCAATCATCTTTCTTAATAAAGTGTTACTAATTTTCTCCACAAAATTAGGTCCACTATTTGATGGGTATAAAGATAGGTCAGGATATGTATTTGTTCCACTGTTACTCTCTGCTGCAACTTGCCATCCACTTATATAGATAACTTCGTAATCAAGTTTGAACATTTGTAGAGCTTGTTGAGTTGTTGCTGCACCTAAACCAGAAATAAATTCACCATCTCTATTTAGTAGAGCCCAGAGATTATTAGCCCCATTCTCAGAAATAGGACTGATAGTTTTAAAGGGAGCTCTTAATTTACTAATGTCATGTGAAGAGTATTTTCTAGATATATTAGACCACCTATCTGATTCAAGGTATGACTCTATGTTTGACAAGTCGTCAAAAGCTGCTTCTTTCATAAAAGTTAAAGCTGACTAGCTGCAACAGATGCAATAACAACTGTCAGTGTAATTATTCCAAGAACCGTAATTAGGACTTCATTTTTTGTAATTTTGATTTTAGGACCAGCACTCATGACTGCAGCAAACATTAATATAGCTGCAGAAATTATCAGTGCAAAAAGTGGCGCATAATCATGAAAGTTTATGAAAACTTGTGAGATAAGAAATGCAATGAAACCCCCAACCATAATTGCACTAAGAGGAATCACCGCTGAACCTGTGATCCTATTTCTAATTATTTCTGCTTCTTCTTCTTCAAACTCATCAAGTCCCTTAGGTACGCCTAAAACTACTGACAATACAGAAATCAATGCCTGAAATACTGTTGAAAGTAGGAGTATTCTCCAAAATGACCCAAAAACAGGTAAAAGAAAAACTGTGGGGTCATCGGGAAGAATTGGTTCAATAGTTTGTCCTATTGAAGAGGTTACAAAGAATCCTGAGATAGATCCAAAAACAAGACCCAAACCGATTCCTTGGAAAATTGATTCTCTATCGGTGCTTTTTATTCCATGTCCAATAAAATTTGACTCAAGCAACTTTTTAATATTTACAGTATTCAGTACTGCAAAAAAAGTTGTTAATGTAGTCAAAGCAGCAATATAGGTAGTTTTTTCATAATTAGCGATAAGGTTAAATGTTTCCGACTCAAGGACTAATCCATCATAAAGATAGGTGCTAATCACAATTGCTTGAATGAAACCAGCAACAAGACCAAATAGGGAACCATACTGGACTGCTCGAGCAATTTTTGAAAATAAGTCAGCTGGAGGTTCAATAACTTCTTCAACTACAGGCGCGGCTACAACAGTTTCTTCAACCACCGGTGAAGCTATAACAACTTCTTCAACTACAGGCGCCGCTACAACAGTTTCTTCAACTACAGGCTCGGCTACAATGACTTCTTCAACTACAGGCGTGGCTACAACTTCCGTCGGGGTACCACTCGACCAACTTGATAAAACTGTGTTTACATCAGTGCCATTTGCTTCTGCTCTGGCCTGAGCAGATCTAGAGACAAGCATTTGAGGAACACCAGTTGTGTTACTAATTTCTTGTACAAGGTTTTCATCCATAGTATTCTTATTGAATTTTAGTCGTTAGATGAAGTTCTAACTACATCATCAAAGGTTTTTTCGGTTTTATACCAATTCATCCAAGTAATTAATATGAATATCCACAGTATTAATCCTCCACCAAGTTTAAGTACTAGACCAGCCATTGTCTGATCGTTAATAACAGAAACATTAAAGATATTCTCAACTTCAAGGTATGCAGAATAAAGAGGTTCAGTTCCAAAAGCTAAAAAGCTAGCCGGAATTGTTGGCAGTAATGACTGCATAAAAAGATAAGCTATTTTTCCAGGGTCGCTTAATTGTTTTATTTCTTTTGTAAGTCCAATTACAGGAATCCACATATTAAGAGATACTAAAAGCATTATTCCGTGAATAAAAAAATGAAAAATAGTGTTTGTGACCATTAGATTAATAACTGTAGTCCAATGCATTCCGACCATTACAAAATTAAATAGAAAAAATGCTACAACAGGTTTAGTAGTAATTTGCAGAACAGCAATTAACGGTTTAATTGAAATCAATTTTTTTTGTGCACTATTCAAACCCTTCAGTAAAAGAGGGGGAGCAATCAAAGCTAAGACTAAGTGTTCAGCTGAATGAACAGAAAACAAGTATTTCTCACCAATATCATGGATTGGCCAATCTGTGAACAACCATAAGATAAATAGACCTGAGTACCAGTATTTTCTTTTAGCTTTCTTTATTAGTGAATTATCAGTAGAGTACTCAAAGAAAATTATAAGTGTAACTATGAGTGCCCAGACATCATAATGGGGGTGCCAAACTAGATTTTCCATTAAATAAAGTTTGCCGCTGCTCTTTCAAACATAACAATCGCAAATAAAATAAGAGCTAAAATCATTCCGCCTGTAAAAAACTTATTAATTAATGAGTCTTCAAATCTTAAGTGCATAAACCAACCAACTACAATAACAAACTTGCCAACAGCTAAGATTATCAGTAGTGGATCTGTAAATACTCCAACTATGTCCTCCGTGTAATACAGAGCAACCTCAATAGCTGTTAAAGCTCCTAAAACTAAAGCAATCTGAACATATTGAGCAGGCTTTGGGTGGGGTTTGTGATCTACAGACATTATATTAGGTATACGACTGTAAAAAGTACGATCCACACAACATCAACGAAATGCCAATATAAGGCAACGAATTCTAGATTCATACCACCATCTAGGGAAAGGCCATTTTGTCTTTGACCTATGCTCCAAAGAGCAATGAGAAGTACAACACCTATAAATACATGAAGCCCATGAAAACCAGTTAAAACATAAAAAGTAGAACTAAATATGTTCGAAGACAATTCGAATCCCTTATGGTAAAACTCTGTGAATTCATAAATTTGTCCTGCTAGGAAGACAGCACCCAACATTGCAGTAGAGAGTAGCCAAACTCTTGTCTTTTCCTGGTCTCCATCCTCTAAAGCATTGTGAGCTAGAACCATTGTTAAAGAACTCATTAATAAAACAAATGAACTTACAGATGTGAATGGAATGTCATATACATCAGAAAGTTTAATACCCGGAAAGTCTCTTCCTTTAAATATCATAAATGTCGTTATTAGAGTTCCGAAGAATAATATTTCTGTAGAAAGAAATACCCACATCCCAAGTTTTCTGGTTTCAACTCCTGTAGGTTCGTGTGGATATGAGTGAGAATCACTCATGAGCTAAATCTTCTGGAAACTCTTCTTCCAAGGGTTCTGTTCCCCACCCAAAGCTACCAACAAGTATTAATAATGTACCCACAATTCCTAAAGGTAGAGATTTATAAATTACTGCATATCCAAGGAAGGGTAAACCAGAAGCTAAGATTATTGGGAAATAAGATGGATTTGGGAGTGCTATATCTTCTTTTGGGTTAAGCCCCTCTTCTTCTAACTCAAGTAACATAGCTTCAGTAGTAGCCTTCTTTACAGGCCTACCTTCCTCATCTTCATCATATTTCTTATGCCAAAAATCGTCCAGAGATTTCACTTCTGGTGCTTTTGAGAAGTTCCAAACAGGTGTTGGTGAAGGAATGCTCCACTCTATTGTCCTAGCATCCCATGGATCAAAACCAGCTTCAGGACCTTTTCTTCTAGAATAAATCCAGTTTGCCATGAATACTAATATTGAAAGAGCAATAATAAATGCACCGATGGAAACTATTAAATTCCAGAATGCTAAGTTTGTTTCCTCGGCATAAACCCACGTTCTTCTTACTTGACCTTGTAATCCAAGCCAGTGCATTGGCCCAAAAGTTAGATTAAATCCAATCATCATTAGCCAAAAATGTATTTTGCCAAGGGTCTCGTTATACATTTTTCCCCAAACTTTTGGAAACCAATAATATAGACCTGAAAAAATACCAAACATTGCACCACCGAATAAAACATAGTGAAAGTGTGCAACTACATAGTATGTATCTGTTTGTTGTGTATCAGCTGGAACAATTGCGTGAGTGACACCACTTAACCCACCAATTAAAAACATTCCAATAAAACCTAAAGAGAAAAGCATAGGAGTTTTCATGCTTAATTTGCCACCCCATATAGTTCCAAGCCAATTAAATATCTTCACACCTGTTGGAACAGCAATAACCATTGTTGAAAGACCAAAACCAGCTTGTGCCACAGGACTTATTGCTGAAGCAAACATATGATGTGCCCAGACTCCAAATCCAATAAATGCAATTCCAAAACCAGCAAATACTATTGCAGGATAACCGAAGAGTGGTTTTCTAGAAAATGTAGGCAGCACCTCAGAAACAATTCCAAAGGCAGGAAGTATTAAAATGTAAACTTCAGGGTGACCAAAAAGCCAGAATAAATGCTGCCATAGTATTGGGTCTCCACCACCTTCTGTCAAAAAGAAAGTCGTTCCAAACTGTCTATCGAAAGTTACATAGAATAAAGCTATTGCAATTATTGGCAGAGAGAATGCTAGTAAGAAAGAAACTGCGAAGGTCATCCAGGTGAAAACCGGCATCCTCATGAATCGCATTCCCTTTGTTCTCATATTAAGAATTGTTGTTATAAAGTTAAAAGCGGAAACTAAAGAAGCAATACCAAGTATTTGTAAACCAATCGCCCAATAGTCCATAGCTGTACCAGGAGAGTACTTCATTCCAGCATTAGGTTGATAACCAAACCACCCTCCATTTGGGGCAGAACCGAGGCGGCCCACCTCTTCTGCTAGATAACCACCCTCTGGTGCTCCGGCAGTTCCGAATAGAAAAGTTGAATATAGAAAGACACCACCAAAAATAAAAATCCAGAAAGAAAGAGCATTCAATCTTGGAAAAGCAACATCCCTAGCTCCGATTTGTAAAGGGAGTAAGTAGTTAAAAAATGCTGCACTTATTGGCATAATTGCAAGAAATATCATGGTTGTTCCATGCATCGTAAACATTGCATTGTATTCGGCTGCGCTTAAAAAATTATTATCAGGTGATGCAAGCTGTATCCTTAACAAAAGAGCTTCAATTCCTCCAACCAATAAAAAGAAAAATGCAGCATAGCCATACATTATTCCTATGCGTTTATGATCTACAGTGGTTATCCAGCTCCAAATGCCAGTTTCAGAAGAGGGTCTTTTAAAAATATTAGATTGTTTTCTTGGTTGTATAATCTTTGTCATTTAAGCGTTCCTAAATATGCGATTAATGCATTTATTTCTTTCTCAGTTAATTCTAGATTAGGCATGAAAGTACCGGGTTTTATCTCAGCAGGATTTGCAAGCCATCTGGTTAGATTTTCCGAATTATTTTTTAAAGCTGCACCTGCAAAAACATTTCTATTTGCAAAGTGAGTTAAGTTTGGAGCAATTCTATCGCCTTGAACATCCCATACGCCATCAATTACATGACATTGAGTGCAGCCAGCATTCAGATATACAATTTGTCCCTCGGCGGCCAATGAAGATTCAGGCAATTCTTTCACAGCATAGGACTGTTCATTTTCAACCCATGATGCAAAATCTGATTCAGTCATAGAAATAACACGACCACGCATTTTTGAATGACTTAGTCCACAATATTCACCACATTGAGCCCAAAATTCTTCAGGCGAGTCAGCTTGTAAATTTAGATAAGTCTTTTGACCAGGCACTAAATATTTTTTCCCATTTAATTTTGGGACCCAGTAGTTATGTAAGACGTCATTTGACCACATCTCAAGCCTGACTGGACGATCTACAGGTATTACTAAAACATTGGCTGTAGTTATTCCATAGTCTGGATATTTATATTCAAACCACCATTGATGTCCAATAACCTCAATTTTCATAGCATCCTCAGGTTCATTTGCTAATTCGAAAATAGTTTTTACAGTTGGTACAGCAATGGCAGCTAAAATCATGACTGGAATGATTGTCCAGAGTATTTCTAAAAAGTTATTTCCGTGAATTTGTTTTGGCTCAGGACTACCTTCCCTTTCTTTAAAGTAAAATACTGAAAAAAGCAAAGCACCTTGAACAATTACAAATACTCCAACTGCAATCCAAAAAGTGAGCCAAAAAAGTTCATCTATGCTTCGAGCATAGGGACCGGCAGGACTCAATGAGTCAAGTGGGGCATCTTCTATACAAGACGATAGAAAGATGAAACTTAACAAATAAATTTTTTTATGTCCAAACATTTTATTCACAAACAACCCTTTAGGATAGCGTTCAAACTATATATAGTGTAATCATAAGTAGTATGAGTTAATGTTATCAAACAAAATTTCTTTGGTAAAAAAATTTGTAAAACTCTCTAAATTGAGAGTAGTTGAGTTATTACTGGTCACAACAGTACCGAGTATGATCGTTTCTCTCTACTCCATTCCACCTTTGAGTTTAGTTATTTTTACCCTACTTGGCGGAACATTACTAGCGGTAAGCGCAAATGTCATGAATCAAGTCTTTGAAGTTGATCGAGATAAACTTATGACTAGAACTTCAGACAGGCCCCTAGTTACAGGAGACCTGGAGAAGTCAACAGCGATAATTTACTCTATTACGACTGGAGTGATTGGGTTTATGATTTTATATTTATTAACAACTCCAATTGCTGCATTTATAGGTCTAATCGCAAACCAGTTTTATATATTCATCTACACACTAGTTTTAAAACCTAGGACTAATCAAAATATAGTAATTGGCGGAGCTGCCGGAGCTGCCCCAGTGTTGATTGGGTGGACAGCGACAGGAAGCACTCTTGATGTTGGAGCATGGCTGCTATTTTTATTAGTCTTCATGTGGACACCAGCACATTTTTGGGCACTTTCTATAGAAAATAAATCCGATTATAAAAATGCAGATTTTCCAATGCTCCCTACTCAAGAAACTTATGAAAGATCAACTATATATATTGCAATTTATTCTTGTGCAACGGTACTGATATCTATAGCTGTAGCCCCAGTTCTTCAGCTTGGAATTGTGTACTTGCTGGTCTCAATTTTTTCTGGAACAAACTTAATGTACAAATCATATAATCTATATAAAAAAAATATACAACCAATCAAATATTTCGTCTTTTCAAATACGTATCTAGCTGTTATATTTTTAGGAATAGTCGCTGACATAATGTGGACTCTGAGAGGCATCACTACATGAATGAAATACTTTTTGCTATTACATATCCACCAATTCCAATCACACAAGTTGGACCAGTAGCTTTTTCACTACACGGGGTATTTGCTGCAGTAGGATTTTATTTTGGATCAACCTATGCTATTAAGCTATGCCAAAAAGACGGTCATGATGATCAGTTATTTTCAGATGCTTTCTCATGGGCAATTTTCGGAGCAATTATAGGTGCTCGATTTTTTACTATTCCTGCCCACATTGGTGACCCTGGATATGGTTTAGACGATGTTTTTTCAGTAGCTGGAAGCTATTCGATAATGGGTGGTATGTCTGGAGGTATCATTGCTGCATATTTAAAAATTGTATTAGTAGGTAAACAAAGCTTTCAAACTTATAGCGATTATGCTGCGCCAGCTCTGATAATGGGAATAGCAATAGGAAGAATAGGAGATCTTGCAATTGTTGAACATCTTGGAAGAGCAACAAATTCTATATTTGGATATGAGATTAAACCAGGATATGATGTTGCACCGCAACACAATGCCCTTGAATGCGTAGCGCCAGAAGTTTCTTGTGGAACATTTCATCATGTTGCTCTGTATGACCTTGTCTTAGCAACAATATTCTTTTTTATTTTTAGATATCTTCAAAATAATCTTCAATTTGGTAGTGGATCCTGGATTGGTCTTTGGGCAATATGGTACGGAGTGCAACGAATGATATTAGACACTCTAAGATTTGGAATGGGTGACGCAACAATTGGAGTCTTTACCTGGAACCAAATTGGAGGGGCCACACTCGCTTCTATTGGACTAATTGTTTTCTTAAAATTTAAAAATATTAAAACAGGCTGAATATAAATAAAGCGTAAGCGGCCAACATAGAACAACCCACCAGAGGACTCTTTTTAACCGTACTTCTAGAAATTATAATCACTACTAAAGACACAAAGTACATCATAAACATTTGAATAGACACATCAGATTCAATAGTCCCGGGCTGAAGTATTATCGACGCACCACCAACTAATGCAATATTAAATAGATTAGATCCAAAAATATTCCCAAAAACTATATCAGGCTTTTTCAGTCGAGCAGCTGCAATAGTCCCAGCTACTTCTGGAAGACTAGTTCCTAGCGCAACTACTGTGACGCCAATTATTATTGATGAAATGCCAAACAGTTCTGCAAGCTCAATTGCATTGTCAACGACTAGAGAACTTCCATATATTGTTGCAAGTAAAGACAGCAGTGCTTTAGGCCAAACATTGGAGGTTGATTCTTCGATATATTCTTCATCTTCGAGGGCTTCTTCGTTGACTAATTTGTAAGTTATTGCAATTACAAGTATTAATAATGTGACTCCAAGAATTAATGGAAATTCATTAATTAACATATAACTGGAGACAAAAACTGTAGTTACAACCATCATCCAGAAAGAGGATGTTGGATTTAGATTAATTTTTTTATTATAAGAGCTATCTATGAATAGATATAACACCGCAACTACTAACAGTGAATTTGCAATATTCGAGCCTATTATGTTACCTATACCAAGTGATAGATTTCCGTTCAAAGCAGCACCAGTACTTGCGAATAGTTCAGGTGCTGAGGTTCCAAATCCTATAAATGTTGCTCCAATTATTGATTGTGGAATTTTTAATTTTACCGCTATTTGAATAGCGGTAGTAACCATAACATCAGCTCCCTTTACTAAAAGGATAAAGCCGACCAAAAGTCCAAAAAGAATAACTACAATATCCATTGTTCTTTAGTTTTTAGAATCTCTCCAGGCTATCCACTCTTTAACATCTGTTAAATCATATCCAGGGCCATTCACAGCTAAGGTTACTTCGGTTGCACCAGCTTCAAGAAGCTGATCAGCAAGATCAATTCTTTTTATATCAATTCCGATTGATCTTTTTATTTCCTTTGGATCTCTTCCAAGTTCTTTACACCAATTATCAAGGACGCTATTTTTATGAGCCACAGTTTCTATGCCTGATCTCTCCTCAGTTTTTGTAGCAAAACCATGCCAAATATCTGCATATTGAGCTGTAATTCTTAAAGTAACTTTTTCACCTCCACCACCAATTAAAATTGGGATTTTTCTCTTCGGTTGAGGATTAAGTTCTTTCATTCTCTTAACAATTCTTTCGAGGGATTTCTCGAGTGCATGAAGTCTAGAAATAGCTGTCCCGAACTCATACCCGTATTCTTCATAGTCTTGCTCAAACCAACCAGATCCAATTCCTAATATCGCTCTTCCGTTTGAAATGTGATCTACAGTTCTCGCCATATCTGCGAGTAACTCGGGATTCCGATAGGAGTTACATGTCACTAATGGTCCAATATCGACTCTATTGGTTACTTCTCCCCAGCTAGAGAGCATGGTCCAACATTCGAAGTGTTTACCTTCTCTTCTTTCGCCTTCATTCCACTGAGTACCATCTTCTTTATATAAGGGATAGAAGTGATCCCAATTATAAATAGCATCTGCTCCTATTTCTTCAGACTCTATTGCAGCTTCTCTAATTTGATTATATTCAGCATGCTGAGGTTGTAAAAATACAGCTATTCTAGGTTTCATTTATTATCTCCTGTTCTTATATTATTTTTCAAGGATGCTTTCATCCAGAGAACTATTTATATGTATCACAAGTTCCATATTAGCTTCAAGCTTCTCTAATTTTTGTGCCATAAGTTTTTCTGCTGATGGCAGAGGGTTTGCCGTAATGAATGACCTAATGTCATCTCCTAGCTCACGGTCAAAAATTCCATCCAGACCAGAAAGTATTCTCGAAGCTGTCCATTCTGGCATAACCCCCAGCAAATCAGAATAATTATCTTTAATTTCATTCCAAGAGTCTTTACCTGTTACTTTATTTGCAATCATTGATGCCAAGATATACGGACAGTCAGCACCCCTTATTGTTCCATTCAACATTGACTGAACAATTACTTTTCCTGCATTTGGGTCCCTAACTATTCCTAGAATTGCCCTATACCTTCCCTCAATCTGTGGAGATCCCGCATTTAAAAATTTCTCTAAAAATTGTTCGATTTTTATTTCTGGATCTAGTGCAGAGATGTATAGAGTAGTGTTATAGAGGCTACCATCCTCAATTTCTTCAATAGTTCCATCTTGGAATTTGCTGCTATAAAAGCTGTCTCTTATACACATCTGACGCTGCCGACGAGAACACACGTGT
>CAXHFF010000007.1:0-18211 GCA_964016255.1 uncultured Acidimicrobiaceae bacterium | reverse complement strand
GGTTTGAGTCAATGATTGCTGTGAATTACTTCGGTGCATATAGACTTACACTTAAGCTCCTAGACAACCTACGGGCGAAGGAAGGAAGAATGGTACAAGTTTCTAGTCTGTCAATGTACCTTGCAAGAAAACTACAACTTGAAGATATGCATGTAGAAAAAAATTTTTCGCCAAGTTCTCGATACAATTTAACAAATTTATATAGATCAATGTTTGCTTATGAACTTGAAAAAAGAATTGATAATAAAGTGTCAATTACTGTTGCACATCCAGGTATAACTAAATCCAGGCAGTCAAGACCACATGTAGTTAGTGATACTCGAAAGTCTGCGTTTTCATATATATCTACTGATATCAAAACGGGCACTGCCCCAATTCTTGAAGCTATTAATAGGAAAGTTGTCTCAGCTCAAAAAACATTTGCTCCTCGAATATTTGGAATCTATGGAAAGCCAACAACAATGAGTCTTAATAAACTTGTTTACAATGATGATCTCAGAAAAAAATTGTGGAGTTACACCTCCGAAGAGTTAGAGCTAGATTTATAGCTGAGTTACAAATCTGTATTTAAAACAAATCCCCATACAGAAAATTTATCTAAATTAATTGTCCTTTCATCATGTTTATCTAGAGCAGCAACTATTTGTGCTCTATGTTCTCCAGCATGAAAAATAAGTTGTGAAAGTATGGTTGAAATTTTACCAGACCCCTCACCTTTGGAAGTCATATATTTGATTTCCTCATCTTCTTTATCAATATGCTTCATTAGACTTTGATCAATTCTATCCAGCTCTGACAGCAATTCATCAATCAATTCAGAGTCTTCAGTGGTCTTAAGTTCAAAGCGAGAAAAAGGTTCCCCGTCTAATCTCTGGGCATATAAATGTGATGCACCCGCGATATGAACCAGTATTGTCCTAACAGTCCACTCGGGATCAATGATGTAATAGTCTAGGACTTTATCATCTAGCTTTTGAACTTCTTTGTAAATTTCTTGGTTTGCCCATGCCATGTGTTTTAGTAATACTTCAATACTTATCATTTTTCCTCCAAATTAGAGATTCGTTTCTCCAGTTTTTCTATTGTAATCTTTAAATTTTCTATGTTGTCTTGATTTTCAGCACTTCTAATATATCTCTCATTTTGCCATTTCAATCCCCATTTGGTCAAACCTAACGAAAAAAATGTAATTGGGATAGTGACAAATAAACCACTAAAATCTCCACTTAATATAACACCAATGTTTATGAGTCCAAATAAAGCGTACATGAAGAACATCACACCTTTTTCTATGGTTGAGACAACCCGTTTTTCTTTACTTGCTTGAGAATCCATATGATTAGAGTAATAATTTGAATAGAATATATTTATGAAAATTATTGTTATTTGTACTGGTAATACTTGCAGATCTCAAATCGCTGAAGGATTACTTAAAAACAAATACATTCATGCTGAAATTTACTCTGCTGGTACCAATCCTGAATTACACGTAAATCCATATGCAGTGAAAGCTATGTCCGAAGAGGGTTACGATATCAGTAAACATTATCCAAAGTTAGTTAACGACTTCATTGATCAAGAATTTGACTATGTATTAACTGTCTGTGATTCCGCAGAGGAGTCATGTCCAATTTTTCCGAATGCGAAAAATAGAATACACAATTCATTTGTAGATCCAAGCAGAGCATCTTACAGCTCAGAAGAACATGCTCTAGAGATTTATAGAGAAACTGTAAAAGATATTTCTCAGTGGATTGATAGCCTTAATTTGTAATATTTTTCTCTGTTCTAAAAAAGTTAAAGAAACTTAAAGTTGCAGCTGCACAAAGTAGATGCCAAACCATATGGGCTTGAAGCCAGGAGTCTGGTTCACACCATGGATGATCTGGAACTCCTGTTTCCCAAATCATAAGTGCACCAAAAAAAGATGCAACACCAACAAAAAACCATGGGGTGTATTTTCTTTCAACATCACTTTGTAGGCTAGGTATTAAAGCAGGAATAAAATATAAAAGCATCTCCCAATTTTCTTGTAAATTCTGAAAGGAGTCTATTACAGAACTACCAAATAGTTGTTGCGTAAGGAGAACGGTTAAACCAGAAAGCATACGGCCATAGATATTTGGAAGCTTTACCAATACTTCTGTTGCAATCCACAATCCAATGCTAAGTTCAAAAAGGTCTACTCCAATACCTAATCCACTATCAAAAAACCAATAGCTGTAGGCATAGTATCCCAGGAGAACTGAGTAGCTAATAAAAAATGATCGATCTGAAAATTTAGTTAATTTTTTAAGATTATAAATCCACAAAATCAAAACATAAGAAATCATGGATACATTATCCAGCCAAGCACCAAATTGTGTATGGGTGCCATGCATAGCCATTGATGCTGGTCCGAGGAAGGTTGAAGCTGATGCATACAATAAAGCAATTTTGAAAGACCCAAATAAAGGAGAGTGATTACTAGTTGCATCTTTCGAAAGTTTGTAAAACATATATAAACCTACAAATACAAAGCCTAAATTTCCCAAAGTATTTGCTGGTTCTCTAAAAAACCCTCCACTGACACGTTCACACCATCTAGAAATCTCACCTATTGCCTGTTCATTTGCAGCTGCTGGTCCCCAGCCGTTAGATCCAAAGATTATAAACAATAAAATTGTTATAAAAATACTTGTTAAAGCAAACGAAAAGGGTGTTAATTTATTTTTTTGCAACATTTAGAGCAGATTCTAAGTCAGCAATCAAATCTTCAGGATTCTCTAGTCCCACAGAGATTCTTACAAGATCGTCATCAATAGATGCTTCTGTGCCCTCAGCAGAGTCATGGGTCATTAATCGAGGTAGTTCAATTAAAGACTCAACACCACCAAGACTTACGGCAAGCTTGAAGAGAGATAAATTTTCCCAAAAGGTAGTGAGATTAATATTTTCCGCAACATAAAAACTCAACATTCCACCAAACATATCCATTTGTTTTTCTGCAACTGCAAAATGAGGATTGCTTGCAAGACCTGGATAGAATACTTCTTTAATGTGTTCAGAGTTCTCAAGATATTCTGCTAATTTATGGGCATTTGCAGAGTGCATTACAAGCCTAGGACCTAATGTATACAAACCTCTTTGACAAAGGTATGCATCAAAAGGAGACATAATACCTCCGCTAGTTTTTTGATATTCATGTAATTTCTCCCAAACATCTTTTTTGTTAGTTGTCACAACACCACCAAGAGTGTCACTGTGACCCCCTATATATTTTGTTGTTGAATGAAAAACAATATCAACTCCGTGTTCTAAATGTCTAGTTATGAATGGAGAGGTAAAGGTTCCATCAGCCACTAAGTAGGCATTACTCCTATGTACAATTTCTGCATATTTATTAATATCAAAAATATTTATTCCTGGATTAGAAGGAGACTCAAACCAAACTAATTTAGTCTTTTCATTTATAAGATTGCTTAGTTTTTCTTCATCGTAAAGATCACAAAAATTAACTTCAATCCCTCTCTTGGTCATGACTTGTGAGAAAAAACGAGTAGTACCTCCATAAACATCTTTTGTAATAACAACATTTTCACCAGGTTTTACCAACTCTCCTATTAGTGTTACAGCTGCCATCCCTGATGCCATTGCAAAAGAATGCATATCCTCATGATTATCAACACCTTCAAGAGAGGCCATGGTTCTTTCAAATAATTCTCTAGTTGGGTTACCGCTTCTGCCATAAAAATATTCATATTCTCCAGGCTGGGTATTTTCATAAGTAGTAGAAAGGTGAATTGGAGGCATTACGTCACCTGTTGGAAGTTCAATTCTCTTTTGAGTATGAATAGCTTTGGTATTCATCCCATAATTTTTTGATTCCCCCATAGGAGGAGTTTAAAAGTAATCCAGGAATAGTGCATAAAAATATTTCGTTTTTATCTTGTTGAATCTTTAAAAAAGCTTTAACTTAAAGTACATGATTAAGAAAATATATATCGCAGGACCATTATTTAATGTTCACGAGAAAAAATACTTAGAAGAGATAGCAGAGCTTTTAGAGAATAATGGTTACGATTGTTTTCTTCCACACAGAGATCAAACAGGAATAGATCCAGCTGAGCTTAAGGACAATAATATGTCGCAGGCAACAAAAGATATTATCTTCAAAACAGATGTAGATGCATTAAATAGTTCAGATTTAGTTGTTGCTCTTGTAACGGGTCAAGATATAGATTCAGGAACAGCTTCTGAAATAGGATACATGTATGCACACCAAAAGCCAGTAATTGCCATCACTGCATCCGAGAGACGATATCGTAACTTATTTACTGAGGGTATGTTTAGCTCAACCGTTAATGAAGTAAGCGAACTTTTAGAAGAGATAAAAAAGATTAAGTCTTAAGTAGACACAACAATCTTTTTAAATCCTCTTATTCCGAAAGCACCTGTCCTATCTGGGTTCTCAATTAAGGATATTTGGTTTTTGAATAGATTAGTAAATGATACTTCTAGTTCGAGTCTTGCCAAATGTGCCCCAAGACAAAAATGAACACCGCCTCCAAAGCTGGTATGGCTTAAATTATCTCTTTGAAAATTGATTTCCTCACCATTCTCAAATGCTAATTCGTCTCTATTTGCAGACCCAAGAAGAATGGCTACTTTTGAATTCTTCTTTAGTTCGTAGCCATCTAAGTTTGTATCTTCTAAAACCCATCGCTGAAAGAATTGGAGAGGACTATCCCATCTTA
Source organism: uncultured Acidimicrobiaceae bacterium (assembly GCA_964016255.1). Taxonomy (GTDB): domain Bacteria; phylum Actinomycetota; class Acidimicrobiia; order Actinomarinales; family Actinomarinaceae; genus Actinomarina. The sequence continues at coordinate 13,475 of CAXHFF010000007.1, read as the reverse complement.
TTAATTCTTCAATTATCTTTTTAATTTCATACTTTTTATCGAGTCCTTGAGTTTCTATATCATTTTGTCTTAAAGCAACAATAGAGTTGCCGATTGTGTTAACGGTCGCTTCATGTCCGGCATTTAATAACAAGATTACAGTACAAATAATTTGATCTTTTGTTAACTTTTGATTATTTTCTGTGACTTGTGAAAGTCTTGAAATCATATCATCGCCTGGATTTTTTACTTTTTCATCGATTAATTCGTTTATGTAATAGTAAAAATCTTTTGCTGCTGTTTCAGCTTCTTCTGCACTTTTTTCAGAAACTTCAAGATCATACATTTTTACAATTTTATTAGACCAGTCCAAGAAGTTATCGTATTGTTCTTCTGGTACACCTAAAAGTTTACCTATAACTGATACAGAATATGGCTGTGCATAATCTGCAAGTAAATCAAAACTGCCTCCTTTTAAATCATTTAGGAGTTCATTGGACTTAGCTTCCATAAAAGGTCTTAATTCCTGAACTTGCCGTGTAGAAAAAGCTTTTGCAACAAGGCCTCTTAGGTCTCCATGTAACTGCCCCTCAAGATTTAAAAGTGAAAACTCTTCTGTTTGCCAGAAATAAGGATAAGAATCAGAATCAGTTTTATTATCTCTATGAACATCATTAGGTTGGGAAGATGAGAAAGCTTTACTAGTTTGGATGCCCTTAACACCTTCAAATCTTGTTACTAAAATCAAATTACTATTTTTATCCTTATGCAAAGGAGAGGATTCTCTTAACTCTTTCAGATGGGGATAAGGGTTTTTTATAAAGTCTGAATCTAAATTAGGAAAATCAATTTCTGGAATATTCATATCATTAAACTATCACTTTTAACAGTAATTTCTATAGATTTATAAAAAATTTTAGTGACCTTTTATAAATCATTTGATATCATCTCATTCATGACAGAAAAAAAATCAATGCTAGATGGACAAAAACAATATCACATTGGCCTCGAGCCTGGAGATGTTGCTGACTTTGTGATTCTTCCTGGTGACCCTGGAAGAGTGGAATTTATTGCAGGACATTTTGATGATTCGCGAGAGGTAGCTTTTAACAGAGAATATAAAACATTTACAGGTACATATAAAGGGAGACCCGTCAGTGTTATGTCAACTGGTATGGGCTGTCCGTCTACAGCCATTGGTGTAGAGGAATTAGCAAATATTGGTGTGAAAACAATGATAAGACTTGGAACCTCAGGTGCAATGCAGGAGCACACAAGAGTTGGAGATTTAGTGATAGCAAATGGAGCTGTTAGACAAGAGGGAACATCTCTTGAATATATGCCAATCGAGTATCCTGCTGTTGGTTCAGCTGATATGATTTTTGCTCTTGAACAAGCCGCAAAAGAAAAAGGTAGTACATATCATATTGGAGTTGTTCAAACTAAAGATTCTTTTTATGGACAACATGATCCTGATTCAAAACCCGTATCTCAAGACCTAAATGAAAAATGGGAGGCCTGGGTACGTGGTGGCGTATTGTGTTCTGAAATGGAAGTTTCAGCATTATTTGTGGTTGGAAACTACAGACGCGTTAGAACAGGAGCGCTTCTTGTAATCTATGGAGACCAAAATAGAAAAGAAGCTCTTAATAAAGATACATATTTAGATGCTGTCAGCAATGCAACAAATATTATTTTGGAATCAAGCTTAACAATCGATCAGTAGAAGTTGTTGGCCAGAGGTTAGCTGTAAGAAGACTGAGTACCTTTTTTTGTAACTGATTGACTTGCTTTCTCAACTGCTTTTTTTATACAATCCTCAGGAGAGCTTGATTCTGACAATTCATATGCAAAGGTCCCAATAAATGAATCACCAGCTCCGGTCGTGTCAATTGCCTCCACTGTTGGAGCATTAAAATATTGAGTTTCATCTTCACTGACTAAAACAGCTCCCTTTTCACCTAAGGTAACAATTAAATTGCAAGGGACTTCTTTCTTGAACTTTAAAAAGTTTTCATCATTAGGCTCCATGCCACTTATTAATTCAAACTCATTTTCATTAGGGATTAGCCAGCTAATATCTTCTAAAAATTCTCTTTCGAGACTTTTTGCTGGAGCGGGATTAAAAATTGTTGTAATAGAATTTCTTTTTGCAAATTTAAACACTTCATGATTGACCTCCATAGGGATTTCACACTGACCAACTATAACTGAAATATCACCAATTTCCTCCATGGAAGATATTGCTTTTTGAGCATCTATTTCATTATTTGCTCCAGGTATAACAATTATTCTATTCTGTCCCGTCGAGTCAACCCAAATTGGTGCAACGCCACTCGACCCTTTGACCATTTGTATGTGGTCAGTATTTACATTGTTTGCTTGATAATTAGTTACTGTCATCTCTTTATAAACATCATCACCTAAACACGTAATCATATATACATCAGCTCCAAGAAGTCCAGCCATAACAGCTTGGTTAGCTCCTTTACCCCCGAAACCCATTTGAAATGAATCTCCAAACAAAGTTTCACCATCAGATGGAATATTTTGGGTATATGCTATTTGATCAATATTTGAACTACCAATAACACAGATTTTTGAATTCATGTTGGAAGTATATCTTTCAAGACTATTTTTGGCTAGTATCATTTGAACTATGGATATTAACTGGGACTCTAAAGTGCTTCAGTCATTGAGTTCAGTTATCGATAATCTTCAAACTATAAATATCAATTTAGATCAAATTACTAATGTTGCAGATTGGATAGCCTATGAAGAATTTCCACCACCAGAGCAAAATATTTCTAAAAATAATCCAGCGGAATACATTAGAACAACAATGTTGATCAATACCCTTAACTTTGCTTTTACAGATTTTGAAACCGGTACTAAGTATGAGATTGTACGAGAAGGAAAAGTTCTTTCGGATAGCGAAGCAATGTTTGTTCAAATTCAAGAAGCTATCTCATCAGGAATAAAGCTTTATGATGGCAATGTACTTTCAGATTTAGACGAGAAACAACTTAAAAACATATTTATAGGCAATATTGAAATGCCCATGATGTCGGAAAGATTAGACATACTATTAAATGTTGGAGCAAAACTTTCTGATAAATATGACGGTGATTGGATGAAATTTATTGATGCTGGACCAAAAAAACTATACAACGATGGGGAAGGACTGATCGAAAGGCTTATTTCAGAATTCCCACGATTTGACGATACTTCTAAACATGATAAAAATAATGTCCACTTTTATAAGCTTGCCCAGCTGGCATTCTGGGGAATGCACGCTGAACTTGCAGGAACAGGAGATTTCTATATCGAGGATATGGAATCGATGAGTGCTTTTGCAGATTACATTGTTCCAGTTGCTTTAGAGGTCATGAAAATAGTGGAATATTCAGATGATTTACAAAACAAAATTACTAATGGTGAAATCATACCTAGAGACTCTCTCGAAGAGATTGAAATAAGAAGTACAAGTTTATATGTAACTGCAAAACTTACTGAAGAGATTAATAAGAGAAGGCCTACTGAAAAATCTATAATTATTCCTCAGCTTGATTACAGGCTATGGAAACAGTATCACGCTACCCATAGACCTCATCATTTAACAATTACAACTATGTATTAAATGAAAAAATTTATTATTGATGCAGATACAGGTTCAGATGATGCTGTAGCAATACTTCTTGCTCTCCAACATCCTCAAACTGAGGTCTTAGGGATAACCGTTGTTTCAGGCAACGTACCTCTTGCACAGGGGATTACTAACACTCTTTCAACAGTGGAAATAGCTGAACAAGAAATTAAAGTTTATGCAGGAGCAGATAAGCCTTTAATCCGGGACTACATTGAAATTCATAGTCTCAAAGAATTTACTCAACATGTTAAATCTTTAAGTCCAATATCAGCAAGCGCACAATCAGTACACGGTGTTGATGGAATGGGTGATATTGGGATTAGCTCTAAATCCTCAACATATGAAGAAACCAGTGCTGTAGATTTTCTTATTGAAACAATAAACAATAATCCTGGAGAAATAACACTTGTTACTTTAGGTCCATTAACCAACATAGCTTTAGCAATAGAGAGAGACCCTTCTATTGGTGCAAAGATTGACCACTGCTATGTTATGGGTGGCACATCAGATGGAACCGGAAATGTCTCTGCAGCTGCGGAATTTAATATATGGGTTGACCCAGAAGCAGCAAAAGTAGTTTTTGACTCAGATCTCAAACTTACAATGGTTGGCTGGGATAACTCCTATAAATATGCAATGCTTAAAGAGGATGAGATTGGACAGCTAAAGTCTCTAAATACTAAATTGGCTGATTTCTCAGTAGACATTCAGAGAGTCCTAATCAATCTTACAAAAGAGTGGTATGATTTCTACGGATTTGACTTACCCGATCCAATAACAATGGCTATTGCATTAGATAATTCATTAATAGAAGAATCTCAAGACTTACACGTAATAGTTGACACAAGAGATGGAATCACCAGAGGCCAGACGATAGTAGATTATTTTGATGTTGAAGATAAGAATAAAAATGTTCGAGTTGTTACAAAATCTAGTAATGATAAATTCATGAACATGCTCCTAGATCTGTTAAGTTAATTAACTTTTCTATAGGTATCTTTATTTATATACAACAATGTAATAATGGCCACGGAAGCAACTTATAAAAAATTAGTAGGTCTAAACGGTGCTAAAAATTTAATAATTTTTGGGGCACTTGGTAGAGCCCCCTTTTCAATGCTTCAAGTGGGTATGGTTATATTTGGAAACTATAAAACAGGTTCCTATGCAATAGGTGGAGCAATGGCAGCAAGTTTCAGTATTTCTAATGCATTAATCCAACCTGTAAATGGTAGATTAGTCGATAAACTTGGCCAGAAAAAAATTGTAAGTATTCTTTTAACTGGATTTATAACAGCTTCACTACTTATTACACTTGGTGATTACCAAAGCAAGTTTATATATATTTTTCTTTCAGTACTTTTAGGTGTCTCCGTTCCAAATATTGGTGCATATACCCGTAGAAATTGGAAAGCTATTACAAAAGAAGTGGATAATCAAAAAGTACAAGCAATTGAGTCCTCGATTGATGAGTTAAATTTTTTAATTGGTCCATCAGTCTTTGCAACTGTATCAAACTACATAAATCCAATTGTTGCATTGTATATTGCTGCAATCAGTTCTATTACCGGAACAATAGGAGTTGTTTTCTTTAACAGCATTGATATTGGAAACCTAAAAGAAATGGCTTCTAAAAATACTTCTGTATGGTTTTCAAAAAATAAAACAGTACTTCTTGTTTCACTAGTTTTTCTTGGTGCTTGTCTAAGCAGTATTTCAGTATTTGTTGTTGCTAAAGAAGATCTCGGTAATATAAAAAATTTGACAGCGTTCTATTACCTCGTAAATGGCTTTACAGCACTTGTTAGTGCGTTGCTTTATGGATACTTTTTTAAAAATACCAAGAGTTTAAAAAACTATAATTTTGTATTTCTATTTCTTGCATTATCGGTTTCAACATTCTATTTCTTTGAAACTAGGAATCTTATTATTCTTTCTGGTTTTCTCTGTGGGCTGGGAATAGGTCCTATATTCCTTCTCGCAAATAGTTACGTTTCAAATGTCACCGAAAGCGGAAAGCTAACTGAAGCTTTTTCTTGGCTGGCTAGTTCTGTTGGTTCTGGAATCGCTATTGGTTCCACAGTTACCGGCTATATCATTGAAACATATTCGTTAAACACAGCTCAAAATCTATTTCTAGTCTTCACCATTATTCCAACATTTCTTCTACCCTTTAATAAAGGGTGGCACAATGACATATAAAAAGTATTTAGTAGTATTTTTACTTTGTGTATCTTGCTCAAGTATTGAATCCTCTACAGATACAAAAATAAACAATTGTATTCAACTAGCTGATGAAATTGAAAGAGTATTTGACGAGATCCAAATCGAAGCTTATGAAAGTGAAATCTATAGAACCTATTCATATGTCGATGCCACTAAGTTAGATTATGTCAACGAAGCTTTAAGGATTAACAAAATTGGTCTTGATGGATTGGATAATGTAATGGCTAATTATGTAATCACTAATGCTGAGCTACAGAGTGTTATTGATGGTTTTTATAATAATTTTTTAGATTCAAAAAATGCCAATACCGCTCTTGAGAAACATTTGGTCACAATCAACAATATTTGGACAATTCAAGATGAGGTTCAATGGTGGGAAGACAATCAAGAATACAGCATCAAATACTGGAGAACATCTGATGAATATAGGGACCTTTTGTCTTCAAAATCTCAGAACACCCTAACCCCAGATCCAGATTTTGTTGTCAGCGATAGTTATCCTAAAGGTATTTTAAGAAAATATTGTGGGAGCTTATAGGTCGTGACGGATACTATAAAAGGCTCTTTATGGATGGTCGGTGGTGTTTTATGCCTTACGTCTATGGCTGTTGCTGGAAAAGAGATTTCACTTCAAATAGATACTTTTGAAATTTTATTTTATCGAAGCGTAATAGGGGTATCCATTATTTTGTTTTTCCTAATAAAGAAGGATCAACTACATGAAATTAATTTAAAAGAGATAAGAACACACTTAAAAAGAAATGTTGCTCATTTTACTGGTCAGAATCTTTGGCTTTATGCATTGGCATCAATAACTCTTGCTGAAGTGACCTCGCTAGAATTTACAATGCCAATATGGATAGTTCTATTTTCATATTTTATGCTTGATGAACAGATGGATAAATTTAAAATACTATCTGTATTTATAGGATTTATTGGGGTATTAATTACAGTTCGACCAGATATTGAAAGTATCAACCTGGGATTAATTGCTGCAGCTATTTCAGCGATTGTTTTTGCCCTGACAAATATTTACACAAGACGACTTACAAGAACTGAATCAACTTTAACTATTCTATTTTTCTTAACCACGATGCAATTAATATTTGGATTCATCACCTCTCTTCTAGATGGAAAATTAGACATACCAACAAATGAAAATATAGCGTGGATTGTAGTAATTGGATTTGCCGGCTTGGGAGCCCATTATTGCATAACAACAGCGTTGTCACTTGCCCCACCGACTGTAGTTGCTCCGATTGATTTGTTAAGATTACCAATTGTTGTATTAATAGGTGTTCTGTTTTATTCAGAACAAGGAGATATCTTTATCTACTTTGGTGCGGGTCTCATTATTTTTGCAAATTTTATAAATTTAAAAAAAGCAAATAGTCAATAATCTGGATTTCAAAACTACTTATTAATTTAAAAGAATCTTTCAAATACTTTTGATATCCTTTACTAGCACATGAAAAATAAATATTTTATCGATACTGATACTGCATCTGATGATGCAGTCGCACTATTGATGGCTCTTGAATGGGATAATGTTGAAGTTTTGGGAATAAGCATTGTCTCTGGAAATATGTCAGTTGAGCAGGGAAGTATAAACGCAAGGTATACAGTTGAGCTTTGCAAAAAAGATGTCCCAGTTTATATTGGTGCAGATGGGCCGCTAGTCAAAAAAAGAGAGCATGCCGATTGGTTTCATGGACCCGACGGAATGGGTAATATGAATTATCCAGCACCAAAGCTTCAAGAAACTGATGAGGATTTCATTGAGGTTTTAAATAACCACATTAATCAATATCCCGATGAAATAACATTGGTAACCCTAGGTCCACTAACTAACGTTGCTAATTTTATAAAGAGATATCCTGAGTCCTTTTTAAAAATAAAAAATATCGTCATCATGGGCGGTGCCTCAAATACAGTAGGGAATGTAACTCCAGCAGCTGAATATAACATATGGTGTGACCCTGAAGCAGCGGATATAGTTTTTAAATCAAGGCATCACGATATAGCTATGGTTGGTTGGGAGTTATGTCGAGGAGAAGCGAATCTAACAGAAGAAGAAATGGAGCTTGCTTATGGCTTTAAGACAGAGAAAGCAGACTTCACTATAGATTGTAATAAACATGCTCTCGAATCAAGCCAAAATTGGTTGGGAGATCCAGGTCTAGGATTGCCAGACCCAGTAGCTATGGCAGTAGCTCTTAATCCAGATGTAACTACAAAAGCTTCAAGACACAATGTTCAAGTAGTAATTGATGGCCCCGCTAGGGGGATGACTATCGTCGATCAACTACATGTTGGCGAAAGTGATCCACATATAGATGAGTACTGGAGTCATACGGAAAGAAATATAAATGTTATATGGGAGATTGACAGTAACGAATGGAAAGAAACACTTTACAAAACTATTCGTGACTAGTCATTACCCCAAGTATCTTCAAGATATCCTTTTCGGCCACTAGCCTTTGCATACATTTCATAGCGCATAGCCTGTTTTTTATAGAAATCCTGATGGTATTCTTCAGCAATATAAAATATAGGTGCGGCGGAGATTGCAGTTACAATTGGTTTGTCAAACTTTCCTGAATCACCAAGTTCTTTTTTAGACATTTCTGCAGCCTGCATTTGATTTTCTCCTACAGTAAAAATTTCAGTTCTATATTGTGAACCAACATCTGCAAATTGATAATTTAAAGCAGTTGGATCAATATTTCTCCAAAATACTTCTAGTAGCTCCTCATAAGTGACAACATTCGGATCGTAGAGTATCTCTACAACCTCAGCATGTCCAGTTTCTCCAGTAACAACATCCTCGTAAGTAGGATTTTCAGTTGTGCCGCCCATATATCCGGAAATCGCACCGAGAACACCCTCTAATGCCTCGAAGGGTGGCTCCATGCACCAAAAACACCCACCAGCAAAATATGCTTTTTGATTTCCAGTGTTAGTTGATTTTTCATTTTCAGTTGTCATAATTATCTCTTCCTCAGCAGTTTCTAGTGTTGCTGTGCATGATACCAATGTTAATAAAAGTACAATTTTTAAAAACTTCATATTAAGAATGTTATTGCATAATCATTGGAATCGTAAATCATAAAAAATTATAAATTCCTTATTTATTGAATAAAGAGTTGCTTAATCAGGCAAAAATAATAAAATTATATTAATCCTTCGACTTTTAAAGCGGAGAGAGGAAAAAATTGAAAAAAACTGTACCTTACATTTTAGGTTTAAAAAACAATGAGATTATCTCAATGGTTACTGCATATGACTATCCTTCAGCAAAAGCTGCTTCTGAAGCAGATATTGATGTAATTTTAATTGGAGACTCTCTTGCACAAGTTGTCTTAGGTCACGATGATACCCTTTCAGTTACCGTTGAAGAGATATTGCATCATGTAAAAGCTGTGACTAATGCGAAACCTAACTCACTTGTAGTAGCAGACATGCCTTATATGTCGTATCACATAGGTGTAGAAGATACATTGAGAAACGCAGCAAAATTTATCCAAATTGGAAAAGCTGACGCTGTAAAAGTTGAAGGTGGGTCAAAAAGAAAAGACACTATAGAAGCTTTAGTTAATGCAGAAATACCCGTAATGGGTCATTTGGGACTAACTCCCCAGTCCAAAAATATGATGGGTGGTTATAAAGTACAAGGTAAAACACTAGAATTGGCGAAGAAACTATTTGAAGACGCTCTTCTTTTACAAGAGTTAGGTTGTTTTTCGATGGTCCTGGAGGGAGTACCATCCATAGTTGCCGAATCAATATCTGAAGCACTTCAAATACCAACAATTGGAATCGGTGCTGGTAAATTCACAGATGGGCAAGTACTTGTTCTTCATGATATTTTAGGAATGAAATCAAAAGAATATATTGATGCTAAGTTTGTTAAAAGATATTCAAAGCAGTACGACGATACCGTTGATGCTCTGAGGGCTTATAAATCAGAAGTTCAAAATAAAAAATTTCCTGACGAAAATCATTCCTATGCAATGGGAGCAGATTTACAGGAATCTCTTGAAGAATGGAAAAAAGAAATTAAAAAAATTCTGTCATAAGCCATTTCTAGTATTAAATTATAAGTACCTGCTTCAAAAGAAGCCACGTACAAGTGTCCATAGGAGAAAAAATGACTAAATATGACTTGGTCTCAATAATAAGACCTACAGCTGAAGACAGTCTTGTTGAAGAAATTCACAAAAATATTACTGAAATTATTACTAATAATGGTGGTTCAATTTCAGAGCAAGGTGTCTGGCAAAAAAGAAAACTAGCGTATCAGATAGAAAATTTTAATGAGGGAATTTACTCCATTACAACTTTTGACGCACCACCAACTGTACCAAGTGAATTAGATAGAGTGCTAAAAATATCTGATGATGTGATTAGACACAAAGTCTTAAAGATGGAAAGCTAGAGGTAGAAACATGGTAGATAACACAGTAACAATAGTAGGAACAATAACAATGGATCCTGAACTAAGGACAACAAACTCCGGAATGTCTGTTCTTGATATTAACTTTGCAGGACCTAAAAAAAGAAGGTTCACCGATGGTGAATGGGTAAATGTAGATGATGACCCACAATACTTCAGTGGCGTAGTTTTTGGTCAGCAAGCTGAAAATGTAAGCTCATCTTTAACAAAAGGCATGAGAGTGATAATTGTAGGAAAACTCAATTATTCAACATGGGAAGATCAGCAAGGTGGAAATCGATCAAAAGTTTCAATTGTGATTGATGAAATCGGACCAGCCTTAAAATGGGCAACAGCAAGTGTAGATTCAGGCTCTTCAGGATCTTCAGATATGCCAAAGGCTAGAGATAATTTTGAAGAGAATGAAGCACCATTTTAGGAGGTATGTAAATGGGACAAGCACAAGGTCAAAAAAGAGCTCCAAAGTTTAAAGCTTCAAAATACGAAGCACCAAAACCAAGAAGAGTTACTAAAGAACAAATTTCAAGAGCAACATATAAAGACGTTAAGTTACTTGAAAAATTTGTATCAGATAGAGGCAAAATTCGTTCAAGTCTGATTACTGGGATTACAAAACAAGAACAAGCAAAAGTTGCACGCCTTGTAAAGGTGGCTAGAGAGCTTGCCCTTCTTCCTTACGTTACAACAAGTACTTACAAACAATCTTATAACAGACGATGAAGTTAATACTTAATGAAGACATACTGAAGTTAGGTCGCAAGGGAGACATTGTTAACGTTGCTAAAGGTTACGCTAGAAATTACTTACTACCTAAAAATATGGCAATGGTAGCTACAGCTAAGAATGTAACAATAGCTGAGAGAATGCAAGAGAAACGACAAGCAGTGCTTGATGAGAGCAATGAGCTTGCAGATTCCATTCAACAAGCATTAGCCGGAGCACACTTGGTTATAGCTCAGAACTCAACTGATGAAGGAACTTTGTATGCAGCAGTAACCAATACTCAAATAATTGAATCAATTGAAAAGTTTTCAACATTTAAGTTAAAAGAAGAACAAGTTCTTGTCGAAGATCAAGTTAAAGAGATTGGCTTACATACAGTAAAAATACAACTAAGTACAGATGTCAATTTTGATGTAACTTTGGAAATAGTTCCCGAAACAAAATAATGGCTGGACCAGAAGCAGTTTCATCCAGCGACTCACTTGGAGTTCAAAAAGCTCCACCAAGTAGTATTGAAGCAGAAGAAGCTCTTTTAGGTAGTGCACTTTTATCAAGGGATGCCTCCAATAGATTAATGGAGGCCATAAAGCCAGGAGATTTTTACAGCCCAAACAATGAAAAGATATTTGAGGCTATGAAGGAATTATTTGATTCTGGTAAACCTATTGATAGTGTCACAGTTTCTGAAATTGTCTTTAAAAATAAAAATACAACAAGTTTGAATGCTTCATATATAGCTCGACTAGTTGAGAACGTTCCTAGCTCGGCCAATTTTGAAAGATATATCGAAATTGTATTAGAGCATTCCAACAGAAGAAAATTATTAAAAGCTAGTGGAAGGATTGAACTTCTTGCATATGCTCTAGATAAGGATATTTCTTCAGTTATAGATGAATCTGAACAATCAATATTTAATGCATCTGATGATGCAATAGGTGATGGTTTAATAGGCGTATCAGATTTTTTAAATGAGGCAATTGAGCAAATTGAAGAAATTGAAAATCAAGGAACAGGACTCTCTGGTCTTCCAACACATTTTATTGATCTAGATAATACTTTGGCCGGACTACAAGATGGTAACTTAGTCATTATTGCTGCCCGTCCAAGCATGGGTAAATCATCTTTAGCTCTTAACATTGCAACAAATGCAGCAAAAGAGAATAAAACAGTAGCATTCTTCTCACTTGAGATGACCAAAGAAGAATTAGTACAAAGAGTTTTATTTTCAGAAGCAAAAGTAGCATCTGGTGATGCACGGAAGGGTCAACTTGGTCCTGAAAAATGGTCAAGAGTCGTTGAGGCTGCCTCTAAAGTAAATACAATGCCACTCTATTTTGACGATGCCTCTGTAATTACTGTGACTGACATTAGAGCTAAATCAAGAAGATTAAAAGCTTCTAAAAATTTAGATTTAATTGTTGTTGACTATATTCAGCTCATGCAAGGTAACTCGGGCGATAACAGACAGCAGGAAATTGCTGAGATAAGCAGAAACTTAAAGGGATTAGCACGTGAGTTAAAAGTTCCAATTATTGCTCTTTCACAGTTAAACAGAGCGGCAGAAGCAAGAGAAGACAAGAGACCGAGACTTGGTGACTTAAGAGAGTCTGGTGCAATTGAGCAAGATGCTGATATTGTAATGATGATTTACAGAGACGATTACTACAACCCTGCTACCGAGAAACCTGGTGTAGCGGAAATCAACATTGTTAAAAATAGATCAGGGTCTACCGGCAAAGTAGATCTTTATTTCAGTAAGGAATATACACAATTTACAAATTACTCAAAACAATCTGAGTAAATGAATCCTACAACAAAAGCCTATTCTGGAATAATTATATTAACTATTTCCTGGGGAACAATTCCATTAATAATAAGAACATCTGATATTGCTTCTATATCACTTGTTGGTATCCGTACATTTTTGGGAACACTTTTCTTGGCAGTCTTATTAATAAGAAAAGACTTTAATATTAAAGAACTCATCAAACCTGGATTAATCTTAGGTCCACTTCTTGCTATCCATTGGGTAACTATGTTTGAGTCGATTGAATTAAACTCCATAGCAGTTGGAATAGGTCTGGTATTTTCCTATCCTTTATTTGTTTTACTAATTGAATTTATTCGTGGCAATAAACCTAAAAGCTATCAAGTATTTTTAATACTCATTGGTTTCCTCGGATTATATTACCTATTGGACATTTCAAATATAGCTTCTTTAGAGGGAGCTTTCTTTGGATTAATAAGTGCTATCAGCTTGTCTTTAATTATTACTATTGGTGAAGGATTTAGTTCACAATTAGGAGGATTAAAAGTTGCTTTTTCTCAACTTTTGGTTGCTTCTATAATTCTTTTTAAATTTACCTATGAAGCAAAGGAATGGTTAATCGACAATATTGCAGTGAGTATTTTCCTTGGATTCTTTTTAACGGGTGTTGGACT
>CAXHFF010000006.1:0-19300 GCA_964016255.1 uncultured Acidimicrobiaceae bacterium | reverse complement strand
AGCTGCAATTGCTGTGTCAAGTATAGCTAGTGAGGTACCACTACAAGCGGCTCCCATAACTCCTTGTGCACCTTGTGCAATAACATCATTTAAACTTGTTAGAGCAACAGCTCCATCACAACCGCTGTCACCATCAATTAAGGTAACATCGGCTCCGTTAATACCGCCAGCTGCATTGATTTGCTGTACAGCGAGTGCCGCGCCTAGTGCAATACCAGGTCCTAGAGATGCTAAGTCACCTGATAGTGGCATAAGTGATGCCAAAACAAGTGGGTCAGCAGCAGGAGCAACTGTAGTAGCAGGAGCTTCAGTTGTTGCGGGAGCTTCAGTTACTACTGTCTCTTCCTCAACCACTTCATCAGCTGTACCACAAGCTGCAGCGAAAATCGCTAAAATCGCAATCAAAGCAATAGCTTTGCGATTCTTCATATAATTTCCTTTCAGTCACTGAAAATAAAAATTCCTACATAATTTGTAGGAATGTATTACAACAATAGCGTGTTTTTACTACTCTACAAATAGCATATTTAAAAAATTTATACACAACATGACTGAAATACTTGAAAACATATTAAATACACTAAATAATCAGGAATATGTAGATATTTTACTGTATTTATTCATTTTTTACTTTTTATACTTTGGCTGGAAAAATGGGTCAATTATGATAGTTTTTTACATTTCAGCTCTTTTGTTGGCTATTTTTTCTAGTTTTAGATATTCGAGTGAAGTTGGATCCTATATAAGTAGTTGGCTTAACTCAGGAAGACAACTATCAGAACTTTTTGCAGGTGTGATTATCTTTATTGCAATCATCACAATTGCATCATTAATTCAAAATATCATTCTTTCTATAAAAGGTAAAAATGATGTTGGAAGTAAATTATTAGGCTCCATACTTTCGCTTTTATTAAGTAATTTAATATTGACTTTTTCCTTCACTGTCATCGCTTTGATGAACACAACTCCTGTTGTAGAGGACTATCTTGAAAGGTCAGAGTTAGTTTCATTCTATACAGATGCTGATGGTGCCCCCCAACAGGCTCTTGAAGTTATTATTGGCAATGATTTATTAAAAGTTGTTTCAAGGATTAAAGATTTAACAGGTAAATCCTCGGTTGTTGTCGATGAATTTGGATGTTTAGAAATACCTAAAGTCTCAAGATCTCAACTAGCAGCTAAAAGTAGTGAGTCGAGTGAAATGTTTGAAATTGTCAATATTGAAAGAATAAATGAAAACATTGACCCAATTGAGTTTTCTCAGCGACTTTCCGATATAGCTACGGCCTATGCTTTTTTAATGTATGAAGAGGGATTTTGGTGTCACAAGAATCCGATTAATGGTCAGCAAGTTGGTGATAGATTAAGTGAGGTAGGACTGCCATATAAAACCGTTGCAGAAAATCTAGCAATCTCATCAACCCTAGTTTCAGGTCATGAAAGTTTAATGAGTTCTGAAACACATAGGAACACAATATTAGATGGCGAGTTTAAGAGAGTAGGGGTAGGAATAGTCTCAGGCCCGCTTGGTTTAATTATTGTTCAAATTTTTCAATGAGCTATTCACCGGTACCTCTAATTAATGGATTGATAATTGATACACAGGAATATTTAATTTCACAGAAGATTACAGTTACAAAAAAAGAAAAAGATTTACTCAAAAAAACACTAGAAAATGAATTAACAAAAAGCCTAAGTTCTCAGACAAACACTCCTACACAGATTGTAAATAATTTTTTATTAGAGAATTATAAATTATCACAAAAACTTACACCGAGGAGTTTTTCTGAAGAAACTTTTTTTCTAATAATGCAATGGGGTATAAATAAGGCTTCCAAGGTTAAAAAATAAAAGTGAATAAAGTTAAATCAGATATTTGGAATAACTCATATCCAATCTTTATCTGGTTAGCAACAGAACCAGCAGTAGGGCTTATAGACTCTAAAATTGCTGGACTTATAGGTGAGACATCTTTATCTGGGGTTGGGATTGGTGAAACAATCTACTTTGTCTTAGTCTGGGTATTTATCTTTTTGGCTTATGGAACTACTCCACTTGTGGCTAAATTGAACACTCAAGAAAAATTTAAAAGTCTCAACTATTTCATAAATTATGGACGAAATATGTCTATTTTACTTGGTGTGTTAGCGACTTTATTCATATTAGTATTTTCTAGTAGTTTGATAGAAACCTTTAAACCATCTTTTGAAGTTGGGAAGGAGGCCAACACCTACCTTTGGATAAGAAGTATTGGGATAACTTTTTACCTTGTAAATATGCATTCAACAGCTGTTCTTAGAGGCTTAAGGTATCCTAAAATAACTTTAAGAAGTGCTGTCCTAGTTTCAATACTCAATGTCTTTTTTAGTTACCTATTTGCAATCGTATTTGATTATGGAATCGTAGGAATTGGCCTAGCAAGCACTATCTCTTTTTTAATAACTTCTATATATTCGTCATATATCCAAAGAGAAAAAACAAAATTACTAACACAATCAACTGAATCAATAGATAAAAAATATTTGAGAAAAAAATTCTTTTCAGTGGGATCTCAAATTTTTCTAAGATCTATGTTTCTCACCGGCTTTATGACAGTATTAAGAAATCAAGCATCTTTACTTTCTATGAAAGACATTGCTCTCCAGCATGTATTATTACAGCTTTGGTCATTTGGATATGTAGCAATTGATTCAATAGCGATTGCCTCTCAAACTCTCATTTCAGAACATATTTCGAAAGGGATTAAATATTATAAGTCTCAGTTGTATTCTAACTTAATACAACTAACAGCACTTTTTTCATTACTCCTTGTGGCATTAAGTTATTTCTTCTTGGATGATTTGATAGTTTTTTTTGCTGGACAATCTTTTTCTCAACTTAGTAATACCCAATTACGATTTTTGTTTTCCATAAGTCTATTGTTTGGAAGTTTTGCTTTTTTGTGGGATGGAGTATTACTTGGGTTAGATAAAGTTTATGAATTTTCTCTAATAACAGTTTTATCCTCAACCATAGGAATTATATTATCAATTTATTTAGTCAACAGAGAGGCGTCATTAATTTCTTTATGGTCTGCATTAGTGGTATCGCTAGTTATAAGAGGTCTTATGGGCTATGTTTACCAGAGAACAGATTAAATTATTTTACAGCTTTTAAGACAGGTCTATCTAAGTAGTAACTGAGTATTTGTAATTCCTGCGAGAGGTCAACGGACCTAATTTGTACATCAGGAGTATTTTTAAGCAACACGGGAGCGAAATTTAATATAGACCTTACACCACAACTAATTAATTGATCAGCAACAGGTTGGGCGTACTCACCAGGAGTTGCAATGATTCCAATTGCAACACTGTATTTATCGCAGACATTTTGTAGTTCTGTAGTTGGTTTTACAACCAATCCAGCGATTTGTTTATTTATTTTTTTTGGATCATCATCAAAAAGAGCTACTACACCAAAACCTCTTTCTTTAAAACCCCCATAATGTGCAAGTGCTGAACCAAGATTTCCAACTCCAACTATTACAGCACTCCAGCCCTCTACTAGGCCAAGCTCCAGCTGAATTTGATTTCTAAGTGTTGAAACATCATACCCAACGCCCCTGGTACCTAATGTTCCTAAATAAGAGAGGTCCCTTCTAACCTGGGCATCATTGACTTTCGCAAGTCCAGCTAAATTTTTGGATGATATACCTATTTCATCCGAACCAACTTGTTCAAGGCATTGCAGATAAAGAGGAAGCCTTTTTACAGTTGCTGGAGGTATTTTGCTATTTTCTTTCACTAATGCACAATCTAATGAAGTAATTAATTTAACGTAAGCTGAGAGATGAAATTTAATATAGATTGGGTGTATAAATTAACGTTTTATCTTTATTTGAGTTAACTTAATAATATCTAATGAAACAAGCAGAAACATACGATGTAGTTATTGTCGGAGCAGGTCCAGCTGGAGCTAATACAGCTATTTCTTACAAAAAATTAAATCCTGAATTAAAAGTAGGAATCTTTGACAAAGCAATTTTTCCAAGAGATAAGTCTTGTGGAGATGCTATAGGGCCGGGAGTTATTAGTGCCTTAAAGAGGTTCGGGAATGAACATATCTTAGAAGACGAACCTGAGGTAATATCAACAACATTATATGGACCAAAAAATATTGGCATTCAGAATTATATTCCAGAAGTACAGAACAAAGAAGATTCAGTGGTTTACGTAATACCAAGATTAGATTTAGATAATAGAATTTTTAACTTAGCAAAATCTTTGGAGGTGGATTCCTTTGAAGGATATAGATATTCTGGATTTGAAAGAAACTTAGATAAATCAATCAACGTCAGCTTTAAGAATTCTTCCGGAGAAAATGAAACTTTCACAACAACACTTCTTGTTGGTGCTGATGGAGCTAATTCAAGAGTCAGAAAAGACTTGAATCTCGATCAAAATAAAGATTGGCATAAAGCTATCGCCATAAGGGCTTATATCGATAGCCCAAATTATTTAGATATTTTTAAAGAGAGATCCCTTATGTTTGAAATAAACGTATCAGCATTAAGAGGTTATGCATGGGCTTTTCCTAGCAAAGATACTCTAATCAATATTGGAATAGGTATGCCGTTGAGTCTTTTCAAGAAAGAAGATAAAAATATTAATGACATGCTTAATGACTTTGTTCAAACGTTAGAAAGCAGGGGGGTAATAGTTGAAAATATCAGATTAGAAAAAAGCTATATGCTTCCCTTTGCGTCATCTAGACCAAAATTAGCTCACGATAAAGTAGCTTTAGTTGGAGATGCCGGTTCAATGATTAATCCTATGAGTGGAGAAGGAATCTTCTATGGTATGGAATCTGGTTTTCTCCTTGCTGAAAATACTTCTAACTTGCTTCAAAACAATAAAGAAGAAATTAACAACGGTCTTAAGTCTTATCAAAAAAGTTTTAACAAGAGATTCTCAAAACACTATTTAAGCTGTGCTCTTGCAAGGCTAGTACTGCAAAGTCCTTTTATGACTCAGAGATTATTAGCTATTGCCGCAATCGATCAACACACGATAGATTTTGTAGTTGAACTGTTGTTTGACGAGGCAAGACTCACCTTAAAGGAAGTATTTCTTTTAGGCACAAAATTTTTATGCCCACTCTGGCTACTTAAAATTATTAAAAACAAGTAATTAAGTATTAGACATTAATCCTGATTTCCTAGTAAAATAATAATTAACTTTGTGAAAATTTTCACAATTAAAGGAGAGACATGGTTGATTGGGTACCTTTATTAATAATGCTAATAATCGCAGTGGGCTTTGCCTTAGTTTCCCTGGGTGTTAGTTATTTATTGTCACCAAAAAATCCAACCCCTGAGAAACTTGCTCCATATGAGTGTGGCATTTTTCCAGAAGAAGAGCCTTCACAACGATTCCCCGTTAAGTTTTACATGGTTGCAATGCTCTATATTGTTTTTGACATTGAAATAATTTTTCTACTTGCATGGGCTACAAGATTTAATGAGCTTGGTTGGTATGGGATACTTGTCATTGCTATTTTTAGTTTTTTTGTACTCGAGACACTTTATTATGTATGGAAAAAAGGTGTTCTTGATTGGAATACCCCAAGAAGGAAACGATATTTTGAAAAGACATTATTTGAGCCAGGGCTCGAACCAGAAAAGGTAGCATAATGTATTCACCTGACAATATTTTTACCACGACAATTGACAAAGCAGTTAGATGGTCACGAACACAGTCGATGTGGCCAGTAACTTTTGGTTTAGCTTGCTGTGCTATAGAAATGATGGCTGCCGGTTCAGCTAAATATGATCTAGCGAGATATGGAATGGAAGTATTTAGAGCCTCTCCCCGTCAAGCTGACTTAATGATTGTTGCAGGAAGAGTTTCACAAAAAATGGCTCCAGTATTGAGACAAGTATATGATCAGATGGCAGAGCCAAAATGGGTCATTGCCATGGGAGCATGCTCATCAACTGGCGGTATGTTTAATAATTACGCATTAGTGCAGGGTGTAGATCATATCGTACCTGTAGATATTTATGTTCCTGGCTGTCCTCCAGGACCACAGTCATTAATGCATGGGATTTTAACTTTACATGACAAGATTATGGCTGGAGAAATTAATAGATGAATGAAGTACAAGAAATTGAGATTAGCGAATACTACAAATATGTGAAGTCATTATTCGATGAGGGATATGAGATGATGGTTGATCTCACTGCTGTTGACTGGTTTAGAAAAAAAGAACCTAGATTTGAAGTAATCGTAAACCTTCTATCTCTATCTAAGAACCTCAGAAAAACTATTAAAGTGCAAGTTCAAGACGACACACTCACAATTCCTTCAATCACAGATATTTATCCTGGTGCAAATTTTTATGAAAGAGAAGTTTTTGATATGTTTGGAATAATTTTTGAAAATCATCCGGAGCTAACGAGAATTTTGATGCCAGATGATTGGGTGGGACATCCCCTTAGAAAAGATTATGGATCTGGAAGGATTCCTGTACAGTTTAAAAACGCTCCGAGTGTGGATTAAATATGGTTAAAAACAAAGAAAACTCGGAAGATTTAGATTTCTGGGCCACCAACTCTGAAGAAGGAGGTTGGAACATAGCTTCTACTGACGAAGGCTCTCAAAAAATGACTGATGAGGAATCTGAGCAGCAAATAAAAATTCAAACAGGATCTGATGTTGTTGATGACTATTTTGTTGAAGAGGAAACTTCTGAAGATGAAAGAATGATTGTCAACATGGGACCTCAACATCCTTCAACACATGGAGTTTTAAGACTTCAAGTTGAACTTGAGGGTGAAGCAGTAAGAAGAGTAAAACCTATCATTGGGTATCTACATACTGGCATGGAGAAAACTGGTGAAGAACTTACTTATCTACAAGGACCAACCAATACAACCAGAATGGATTATCTATCTCCCTTTTTTAATGAGCTTGTTTTCTCACTTACAACTGAGAAGCTTCTAGATATGGAAGTTCCTGACCGAGCACAAACAATAAGAATATTAATGACTGAATTAAATAGGATTTCTTCGCATCTAGTTGCCCTTGCTACTGGAGGTATGGATATAGGTGCACTCTCTATGATGATATTTGGCTTTAGAGAAAGAGAATTAGTCCTAAACTTTTTTGAAAAGACAACTGGATTAAGAATGAATCATAACTACATCCGACCAGGAGGTGTAGCTGCAGATTTACCTGATGATTGGCAAAAAGACGTAAAAGAAATATTAAAAATTATCCCAGAAAAGCTAAAAGATTATGACGAAATGTTACTTGATAATCCAATATGGCAAGGACGATTACAAAATGTGGGGATTATAACTGCTGAAGAATGCCTTGCTTATGGTATTACTGGACCCAGCTTGAGAGCATCTGGTCATGGTTGGGATCTGAGAAAAATGCAACCTTATTCTGGAATTGAAAAATTTGATTTTGAGGTTCCTATTTTACAAGAGAGTGATGTATTTGCTCGCTGGAGAATTAAAGTACTTGAAATTCTAGAGAGTTTAAAAATTGTAGAGCAAGCAATGGACAGTATGCCCAAAGGTCCATATAAAATTCAAGATAAAAAAGTTACACCTCCACCAAGAAAAAGATTAGATGAATCTATGGAGGCATTGATTCATCATTTTAAAATTTATACTGAGGGATTTAAGGTTCCTGAAGGAGAGGCTTATGTAGCCGTTGAATCTCCAAGAGGAGAATTGGGTTGTTATATAGTTTCAGATGGCTCTTCCAAGCCATATCGTATGCATGTAAGAGGCCCATCATTTTGTAATCTTCAAGCTTTACCTATTGTTATGGCAGATAGCCCAATCGCTGATGCTGTTGCAGCAATTGCATCCTTAGACCCAGTAATTGGAGATGTAGATAGATGAGTTGGGAAACAGAAAGACTGGAAAAAGCTAAACGAATTATTGAAATGTATCCCCAAAAAAGGTCTGCATTAGGACCACTCCTTTATTTAGCTCAAGACAAAGATGGATATATTTCAAATGAATCAATTGTTGAGATTAGTGAACTAGTTGGAATTACAGAAGTCCAGGTCCAATCTGTAGCTTCTTTTTATTCAATGTACAAACAAGAACCAACAGGAAAATACTTACTCAGTGTTTGTAAATCAATTTCTTGTGAGATAAGTAACTCAAGTGATGTAATTAATAGTGTTAAAAATTTTACCGGCCTAAGTAGCAACGAAACAGATGACGAAAATTTCTTTACTTATGAGTCTGTTGAATGCATTGGAGCTTGTGGTGGAGCACCCGCAATTCAAATTAATTATGAGACTATCGAAGGTCTTACACCTGATAAAGCTATAGATCTATGCAAGTGGCTAAAAGAAGAAGAACCTGAAATTGTAGTTGCTGATGAGCTTCAAGAAAAATTTGGTGGAGTGAAGTCTTTTGACTGGGCTATCTCAGATAATAACGGAACCGCTAGCCCTGTTCCAGGTTTTCAAACTTACGACACATTAAAGGAAAAAAAATGAAAGAAACACTTCTTCTAACTAAACACATGAGAGAAAATCCTGAAGATAGCCATTCGCTGAAATCTTATGAAAAAAATGGAGGATATAAATCTGTTAAAAAAGTACTGAAGTCTGGAAATCCTGAAGAGGTGCTCCAAGAGATCAAAGATTCTAACATTAGAGGTAGAGGGGGAGCTGGTTTTCCTACAGGAGTCAAGTGGGGCTTTTTAGCTGAAGATGAAGAAAGATACCTTGTTATAAACGGGGATGAATCTGAACCAGGAACTTTTAAAGATAGAATTCTTCTCGAAAGAGATCCTCATCAATTAATCGAAGGAATGATAATAACCTGTTTTGCCGCAAATATTTCAAAGGCTTTCATATATATAAGAGGTGAATATGCAAAGCCAGCAAGAAGGGTTCAAAGCGCTGTTGAACAAGCTTATGAAAAAGGATATTTAGGAAAGAATATATTTGGATCCTCTATGAATTTGGACATTGTGGTTCACCTCGGTGCAGGAGCTTATATATGTGGAGAGGAAACAGCTTTACTAAACTCACTGGAAGGTAGAAGAGGGGAACCTAGATTAAAACCACCATTTTTTCCAGCAGTAAAAGGCTTGTATAACAAACCAACGCTTGTAAATAATGTTGAAACTATTTCTTCAGTTCCATGGATAATGAGTAACTCTGGAAAAGATTATTCAAGTTTAGGAGTTGAAGGTTCAACTGGAACAAGGATTTTCAGTCTTTCCGGACACATAAATAATCCTGGAAACTACGAAATAGAAATGGGATCTTCATTTGGAGAATTTGTAGAGACTTTAGGTAAGGGTGTTAAAAATAAAGCTATTAAAGCATATATTCCCGGAGGAGCATCAGCTCCATGGCTTAGAGGAGATCAACTAGATGTCAAAATGACTATAGATGATGTTGCAAATGAGGGATCTATGCTTGGTTCTGGAGCAGTTGTTATGATGGATGAAGATACAAATCTAGTTTTGGCTGCAAAAAGCTTAGTAAGTTTCTTTGCCCATGAATCTTGTGGTCAATGCACTCCTTGTAGAGAAGGAACTACCTGGCTTGAAAACATATTAGAAAGAATTGCTTCAGGTCGTGGACGTATGTCAGATATTGATTTGTTACTTGATGTTTGTGATAATATCTCACCAGGACTGACATGGCCCCCAAAGATGACCACAATATGTCCACTTGGCCCATCTGCAACTGCATCAATAGTATCTTTAATGAAAGACTTTAGGTCAGAAGTTGAAATTTTACTACCAAAGAAAGTAGTAATAAGTTGAGTGAAAAAATAACTTTTACGGTTGACGGTAAACAACTTGAAGGCAAACAGGGACAGCTGCTTATTGAAGCATGTGAAGATTCAGGGATTCACATTCCAAGATTTTGTTGGCATAAGAGACTAGATCCAGTCGGAATGTGTCGAATGTGCTTAGTTGAGATAGAGACACCAAGAGGAAAAGCATTGGTTCCTTCTTGCACCACACAAGTGACAGAAGACTTGGCAGTTGAAACTGAATCTGACATTGTTAAAAAAGCTCAAGAAGGTGTTTTAGAATTTTTACTCATAAATCATCCTCTGGATTGTCCAATATGTGACAAAGCTGGAGAGTGTCCATTACAAGACCAGACCATGGCTTATGGACCAGGTGAATCAAGATTTATAGAAGAAAAGAGACATTTTGAAAAGCCAATTCCTGTTTCAGATATTGTTTTACTCGACAGAGAGAGATGTATTTTATGTGCAAGGTGTACAAGGTTTTCTGATGAAATATCAGGAGACCCATTAATAGAATTTATCCAAAGAGGAAATAAAACTCAAGTTAATACATTTCCAGATGAACCTTTTAAGTCTTATTTTTCTGGTAACACAGTTCAAATTTGTCCTGTCGGAGCACTAACCGCAACTAGTTATAGGTTTAAGGCAAGGCCCTGGGATTTAAAAAAAGTGTCGTCAACGTGTAACTGTTGTTCAGTAGGTTGTTCAGTAGAACTAAATGTATCTCAAAATAAAATGTTAAGAATACTCGGTGAAGATAATGAGTTCACAAATCAAGGATGGCTCTCAGATAAAGGAAGATATAATTTCGAATATTTACATTCAGAAAGTAGATTATTAAATATCATCTCAAAGAACAATGAGAGTCATGAAATAATTAGTATCTCCGATGCGAATGAAAAAATTAAAAACAAAGTTCAAGAGCTTGATAATCCAGATATAAAGTTTATTGTCGGAGCTAACAGTACAAATGAAGAATATTTTGTCATTAACAAATTTGCTAATCTGCTGAATAGAAATCAGTTTTTAAGTAAGGATAAATCAAATGTCTACTTTGCTGATGATCACATATTTAATGGATATTTTGGCGACGAATATGAAAATGCTGTATTCGAGGATCTCGACAGTTCTGATGCAATTGTTATATGGGCAGAAGACATCAAGGATAATTTACCGATATTATATCTAAGGATAAAAAAAGCTGTTAAAAATGGAGTGAAGTTAATTGTATTTGGACACACCAATACCGCTTTGGAAAGTCTTTCAGATTTATATCTTGGATCTGAATTTGTTTCAAATAATTTTGAATTGAAAACCAGTTTAAGCAATATTAAAGAATTAAAAAGTATTATTGAAAATAAAAAAGTAACAACCATTATTGGAAAATCTACCCCTTTACAGAAAAAAAATTCTTTAGATCAATTAATTGAACACCTTCAAAAAGTTTCTGATCTCAAGGTTTTTAATTGCTTTAGTAAAGCGAATACTTTTGGTGCCCTACAGCAGATTGATCAGTTGAAGGGATTAAACGAGTTTTGTGAAGAATATGAAAATTCAAAAAAGAATATTGTATTTACTATCGGTGCAAATCCTGTTAATTCATCATTCTTTGGATTGAAAATAAAAAATCTTCTTAAAGATGCAGACTATGTTATCTCGTTAGATATTTTTAAAAATGAAACAACAGAACTTGCTGACCTGATACTACCAACGACTGCTTTTGGTGAAAAAGAAGGAACTATTACAAATATGGAGATGAGGATTATGAAGCAAAATAAAATTCTTCCTGATCCAGGTTCAACACTATCAGAATGGGAATACTTAATAATGATTGCTAAATCTTTAGGAAATGATATTAATTATGATAATGCTATCGATTTGAATAAAGCGCTAGCAGATGAATATAAAATCAGTGATGACTTACCAACATTTGATAATCTTAACAAGCCATCAAATCTTTTTGGAATCTTAAATTATAAAGAAATTAATTTAAATATTAAGGATGTTGAAACAGATAACTTATCTCTATTAATGGTTAAACGACTTTACGGAGACTCTAGCACTCAAATCAACTCACCATCAATTTCTATGCTCGGTTCGGAAAGGTTTATTGAATTGAATTCAGCAACTTTGGAAAAATACGGTATCGAATCAAACGTTGCTAATTTAACCCAAGGTTCAGCATCAATTTTTGTAAATATAAAATTGAATAATCTTCTTCCAGATAATCTTATTTCAGTTCCTATTAATAGAAGGGGTTTCGAAAAACTAGACCCCACAAAAGATTTCGATATTAAAGAGGCTAAAAATATGAGGGAATTAAGTGTCAACTGATTTAATTATTGGAATAACTAAAGCCTTTTTAATTTTGGGGCTTTTATTAACCAACACAATTTTACTTATTTGGTTAGAAAGAAAGTTAGTAGCCGGCATGCAGTCACGAGTGGGACCAGATAGAGCGGGTCCTTTTGGAATTTTACAAACAGTTGCAGATGCAGTGAAGCTACTTTTAAAAGAGCAAATACTCCCAATGAAAGCTGATCGAGCTATGTATTTATTGGCTCCCATCCTTGCATTAGTGCCCTCATTTTTAATATTTATGATTATCCCTCTTGGACCAAGTGTTGATCTAGTAATTCAGGGAGAGAGCGTAAATGTAGATTTAGTTGGAGCAAATATTAATGTAGGAGTTCTATTTTTCTTAGCTCTATCTTCTATAGCTGTATATAGTGTTGTACTTGCTGGGTGGTCATCTGGATCAAAATATCCACTACTAGGTGGAGTTCGAGCTTCAGCCCAAATGATTTCTTACGAAGCCGCTATGGGTTTAGCGCTAGTTCCAGTAATACTTTATTCAGGTTCAATGTCAATGATGGACATTGTTCAAAGTCAATCAGGATTCCTATCAAGCCCAATTCCTATACTTGATTCGATTGTAGGTTTTATTCCTAAGTGGAATATATTTCCTCAATTTGTGGCATTCGCTATATTTTTTGTAGCCTCTGTAGCTGAAGTAAATAGGGCACCATTCGACCTTGTTGAAGCTGAACAGGAATTGGTAGGCGGATTTCATACTGAGTATTCTGGATTTCGCTTTGCAATGTTTTTTTTAGCGGAGTATATAAATATGTTTAATATGTGTGCTATTACAGCGACCTTCTTTTTAGGCGGATGGCTGGGTCCAACCTTTTCAGGAATTTTGCCCCCATTTATTTCTGCTTTTATGCCAGCTGTTTGGCTTGGAGTAAAAACTTTTTCCTTGTTATTTATATACGTATGGATAAGAGCTACTTTGCCTAGATTAAGATATGACCAGTTAATGGAATTAGGATGGAAAAGACTTATTCCGATCTCACTTGTTTGGCTTTTATTATCCTCAATAGTCCTTGGAGTTAGGGAGTTTGGTTTACCATGGAGTTAAAAAAATGAGCAGCGGTTATGACTTACTAAAAGGACTTAAAGTAACATTTAAAGAACTATTTAAAAAATCTGTAACTGATAAGTATCCCAAAGAGTTCAGAGACAAGCCTCAACGTTTTCATGGTAGACATGTTCTCAATAAGTACGAAGATGGTATGGAAAAATGTATTGGATGTGAACTTTGTGCTGGGGCATGTCCTGCACAATGCATCTATGTTAGAGGAGAAGATAATCCAGAAGAAAACCCAGTCAGCCCAGGTGAGAGGTATGGCTTCATTTATGAAATAAATATGTTGAGATGTATTTATTGTGGTTTATGTGTGGAAGCTTGTCCAACAGAGGCAATCACAATGACCTCTCTTTTTGAGATGAGTGTTGCTGATCGATCCGAAGCAGTATTTGATAAGTCTGTCTTGCTTGTTAAAGAAGATGGTTCTGCCAATACGCATGAAGAACAAACTAAATTAACTAATCCAGAAGAACTGACAAAAATTGATGGATGGATGAGGGCAACAGCCCCTAATGGAAATCCAGATTTCGAAAATGTAATTGGCTGGACTAATTCACTTGGTTATGGAGAGAGAGAACCAGAAAAAGGTCAAACAATGGAAGAAGAGTAAGAAGTGTTAGATATAGTTCTATTTGCAGTTCCAGCAGGTTTGGTGATTCTAGGAGCTTTGATAGTTATATTTGCAAAAAATCCTGTCCATAATGCAATGGGACTAGTCTTAACACTTGCTTCACTCGCAATAATTTACATAACCTTGAATGCAACATTTGTTGCCATGGTTCAAATGCTTGTTTATGCAGGTGCTGTAATGACATTATTTTTATTTGTAATAATGATGATTGGAGTAGATAAACCCGAGCAGACTAGAGAAGAAATCAAAGGTCAAACTTTTTTAGTTTCGGGAACTCTTTTAATATTGAGTGGCATTGTTTCTTATGTTGTAATCAAATCTGGACTTAAATGGGACCTTTGGTTCCCGGCAGTCGAATATAGCCTAGAGGGAACGCCCGACCTTATAGCTGGAAGTTTATTCACTGAGTGGATTCTACCGTTTGAAATTATCTCAATATTGTTAATCGTAGCTACCGCAGCGGCAATTGCATTAGCTTATGATACAAAACCAAGAAAAAAATTATGATAGAAGTATCAACAGACTGGTATTTAACTTTAGCCGCAATTCTTTTTTCAATAGGCTTCATCGGGATGATGATAAGAAAAAATGCTCTCATTATGTTTATGTGTATTGAACTTATGCTCAACTCAGTAAATCTAACATTCATAACAGCTTCCAGACATTTTGGAACAATAGAGGGGCAGATTTCTGTTTTCTTCGTACTGGTGGTTGCTGCGGCAGAAGTAGTGGTAGGACTTGCGATCATTGTTTCAATTTTTAAAAAACAGTCATCAGCATCCGTCGACTTATTAAGAGCATCACGAGGTTAGAAATGGAAATTTTACTCTTAGTAATCGTTTTGTTACCTTTGTTGACAGCTTTAGGAATTAAATTAATTGATAGACTTATTAATGAAACTCTTCTTAATTTCTTGACGATAAATTCTGCTCTTTTATCATTTACGATTGCTTCTGGAATGTTTTTTTTACTTACTGTAGAAAAATTTGAACCAATCCATTTCACATTTTTTACATGGTTGACTATCCCAGAAATATTGTTTGAGTTTACCTTAGATGGTCTCTCCGGGATAATGATGGTATTAGTAACGGGCTTGTCAGTTGTCATTCAGATTTTTTCGACCTCATATATGAGCCAGGACGAACATTATTCAAAGTATTTCATTTACTTCAATGTATTTGTATTTTCAATGCTCTTACTTGTTATGTCAGGAAACTTCTTAGTAATGTTTTTTGGATGGGAATTAGTTGGATTGAGTTCATATCTTCTTATTTCTTTTTGGTCAAAAAAGCAATC
This sequence comes from uncultured Acidimicrobiaceae bacterium, assembly GCA_964016255.1. Taxonomy (GTDB): domain Bacteria; phylum Actinomycetota; class Acidimicrobiia; order Actinomarinales; family Actinomarinaceae; genus Actinomarina. Next base: position 4,153 of record CAXHFF010000006.1, on the reverse strand, counting down.
TGCAGCTAAAGCTGGAAACAAAGCCTTCATTCTTAATCGTATTGGAGATTTTGGATTTCTTGTAGGGTTGATGTTAATTTTAAGTATTTTTGGAACCTTTAATTATGAAAAAGTTTTTGGCGAAGTACTAGCTGGAAATCAGCAAAGCCTTGATCTCATAGTTATTTGTTTTATTGTTGGAGCATTTGGAAAGTCTGCACAATTTCCACTCTTTAGCTGGTTGCCAGATGCAATGGAAGGCCCAACTCCGGCAAGTGCTTTAATTCATGCTGCAACGATGGTTACAGCAGGAGTCTTTATGCTTGTTAGAATTTCACCAATTTTACAGTTTTCAGAAATCGGCAAATTAATTGTAATAACAACAGGACTACTAACTGCCTTGATTGCTGCCTTTTCCGCAATAAACCAAGACGATATTAAAAAAGTACTAGCTTACTCAACTATTTCACAGCTTGGCTTCATGTTTATTGCAATAGGCTCAGGAGCTTATGTCGCTGCTATATTCCATTTAGTAACCCATGCATTTTTTAAAGCTTTATTATTTTTAGGAGCTGGTGCAGTTATCCATGAGATGCATCATGAACAAAATATTCACAAAATGGGAAACCTTAAAACAAGAATGCCAGTGACGGCTGCGATGATGGGAATAGGCACTCTAGCAATTTCTGGAATACCACCCTTGGCAGGGTTTTGGTCAAAAGATGAAATTTTAGCTTCAACGTTTGCCAATGGAGGAATTTATTACGGATTCTGGGCATTATCTTTACTTGCTGCATTTATGACTGCATTCTATATGGGAAGACACTGGTTGTTAATCTTTCATAAGGAAACAGAAAATGATGTTAGCCAAATTAAAGAAGCTCCAAAAACAATGTTGAGGCCGTTAATCTTATTAGGGTTATTTTCTGTTTTTATAGGCTTTATTAATACTCCATTTTTTCACGGCGTTGAAAAAGTTCTACACGAAACACTTCATTCTGTAGACATAACACATTTACCTGAAGGAATATCATTAATTATTCTTGCAGTAATCTCAATCGGTGCTGGCTTTACTGGGCTCTTTCTTGCTTATTTGATATACATCGTAGATATACTTTCTTATTTTAAAGTTAAGGTGCCTTTAAAAAAAGAATTGAAATTATTATCCTCAAATACTTTGTATCTAAATAAATTGGGAGATCTTATTTTCGTAAAAGGCTTGAAATTGGCATCAAGAAAAACGGCAGTTGTAGTTGATGGACTTATGATTGATGGGTTAGTTAATAAGACATCGAGTATTTTTTATAATTCTTCAAAAAGAGTCTCAAAATCTCAAACAGGATTTGTTAGATCTTATGTGGTTTATTTTGGATTCTTTATGCTTCTATTAATTGGACTTTTTATTGCTACTCCATGGGTGATAAGTTGACAGGCTTAATTTATACTCTCATTCTCTTTCCATTAATTGGTGCTTTAATTGTTTTCCTTATGCCCAAACAACGATCGGAACTTTTTCAGCCTCTTGCAATATTCCTATCTGTAATACCTTTTAGTATTTCGATGTATTTATTTTCTAATATAAATAGTAAAAGTGCATATCAAGAATTCGACTCAATTGACTGGATAAGTTCTTATGGAATTAAAATTAATTTGGGTTTTTCTGGAATGTCACACCTTTTACTGTCACTAACCTCAATATTAGTTTTGTTATCATTTTTATCTGTGACTGAAAAATATTCGAGTAGTAAAGGCTTTGTAGGATCTATATTAATACTTCACTCTGCAGTGAATGGTGTATTTTTAAGTGGTGATTTACTTTCTTTATTTATATTTTTTGAAGCAATTTTAATCCCTATGTATTTCTTAATGGGAATCTGGGGTGGAGAGAATAGAAGGTATGCAACGATAAAATTTATTATTTATACAGTTTTTGGTTCAATATTTATTTTTATCGGAACCGTATACACAGGGGTAATTAGTTATTCTCAAACTGGAACACTTGCTTTAGATTTTGTAACATTATCAAATATCAGCTTTAGTGCTGAGCAGTCTAAAGCATTGTTTTTACTGTTTACTTTTGGATTTCTAGTAAAAGTTCCTCTATTTCCTCTTCACACTTGGCTTCCTGATGCACACGTTGAAGCACCCACTGCCGGAAGTATATTGCTTGCAGGAGTACTTTTAAAAGTAGGGGCTTACGGCATACTTAGAGTGTCCATACCTCTGTTTACTGAAGGATATTTGGAATACAGATTTATAATCGCAGTACTGTCCGTTATTGGAATAATCTATGGAGCTGTAGTCGCAATAGCTCAAATAGACATAAAAAAATTAATTGCATATTCATCCATTAGTCATATGGGTTTTGTCATGCTCGGTATTAGTGCTGGAAATCTTTTAAGCCTTGAGGGAGCAATTATTCAAATGATTAATCATGGCATAACCTCAGGAGCCCTTTTTATGCTTGTGGGATTCATTTACGAAAGACGACATACAAGACGAATTTCTGATTTTGGCGGAGTTAAAATTACAATGCCTAAATATGCAGCAATCTTTCTATTTACTTCTTTTGCTTCTATTGGACTACCGGGGTTGAATGGTTTTGTCGGAGAATTTATGATCCTAATGGGAAGCTTTAGTACATTTAAATTGTTATCAGCAATCTCTGCCCTCGGTGTTATCTTGGCAGCAATTTACATGTTGTGGGCCTATCAAAGAATGTTTACTGGTGAAATTCAAAATGAAGAGAATAGAAACTTGTCAGACTTGAATACTAGAGAGCTTGCTTCAGTAGTTCCTTTACTGGTATTAATGTTGATCATTGGAATTTATCCAGCTTTTATTGAGAGTTATGTACTTAATGATGCACAAAAGATTTCAGATTTAGTTCAGCTTTTCAGCGGAGGTTTAAATTGAGTACAATTTCAGAAATTATAGGGTTAAATTGGGTTGTTATCGGACCAACATTAAGTCTTGTTGCTACCGCTCTTGTATTATTATTTTGCACAATAACGATTAATACTTCTGATACTACAAAAAAAATTGTAACAATTACTGGAATTGTTGCTACTTTATTTACTATTTTTTTAAAATTTGGACTATTTTTTACAGACGGAGCATCGTCATATTTTTCTGAAAAAATACTTCTTGATGAATTCTCTCTTTTTGGGAATGTCCTACTGGGTCTAGTTTTATTATTTAATTTTTATCCAATATGGAATTCATCTTTCGAACTTAAAGAGAAGACGACAGAGGCAATAATCCTTACTCTCATGAGCACAGCAGGATTTATGCTTATGGTCGATTCAGAAAATTTTATGATGTTATTCATTGGTCTAGAAATTGGTTCGATTAGTTTATATGCCTTAGCTGGGATTAACAAGGGTAGCCTTCTTAGTAACGAAGCATCTCTGAAATATTTTCTTTTAGGTTCACTAGCTTCATGCGTTCTTGTTTACGGCATTTCTTTAATGTATGTATCACTATCTATAACTGGAGTGTATGAAACAACTATCGCTTTTTCTTTTATTGGCCCAGAGAATATACCATTAACCACTCTTATTGGAATTTTATTTTTGATAATTGGATTATTATTTAAAGTAGCCGCGGCACCTTTTCAATCTTGGGCGCCAGACGTTTACCAAGGCTCTCCTACTGGATATGTTGGGTTTATGGCTTCTACGGCAAAAGCAGCCTCTTTTGTTGTTCTTGCGAGGCTTTGTATAGTTTCCCTAGGTTTAACTATGGATAAATTTGAGTTATTCTTCTCGGCAATAGTAGTTTTATCAATTTTTGCTGGATCTCTTTTTGCGACTGTTCAAACCGACATGAAAAGACTTATTGCCTACAGCGGAGTTGTGCAGTCAGGATTCATTCTCTCTGGGATGACGTCTGGTATCAATGGAACTAGTGCTTCGTTGTTCTATCTTGCTGCATACTTGATACAATTAACAGGTATTTTTCTTATTTTTTCAGTAATAACAGGAGAACTATCATCTGATTTTTCAATGGACAATTTATCAGGTCTATTTGTGGAAAACAAATTTATTACAGTTTGTTTTAGTATTTTCATGCTTGGATTAGCTGGTCTCCCACTAACTAGTGGATTCGTTTCAAAGTTTATTCTGATAACTAATTTATGGTCTTACGAAAAATATATTCTAGTGTTTACTTT
>CAXHFF010000005.1:0-21307 GCA_964016255.1 uncultured Acidimicrobiaceae bacterium | reverse complement strand
CCCCCTCCCCCCCCCCCCCCCCCCCCCACCCCACCACGTGTGTTCTCGTCGGCAGGCGTCAGATGTGTATAAGAGACAGCCATTATTAATGAATGGTATTTCACCCAGAGCATCCAATTCAATTTGTTTTGAATTTTGCACAAGTGTATGAACTTTTCCGGTATCTAAAAACCTAACATTGACGGGTATTTCCCAAAGCGAATCATCAGTTGACCCATCAATCAAAAATTTTGACTGTGACAGAATAAACTTACCTTCAGATTTACTTACTTCAATAATTGGAAATCCGGGTTGCTTAATCCAAGTTGGGAGCATTTTATTTAAAGGAAGATTACTTGCCTTACTCAAAGATTCCCACAAATCAGAAGAATGAGTATTTTCAAATTTATATTTGTTTAAATATTCCTGTACACCTTTTTGAAAAACTTCTTCCCCTACAAACATCTCAAACATCCTTAATACAGTTGACCCTTTTTCATATGTTAGAACATCAAACATTTCTTCAGCTTGCTCTGGAGTCTCTACTTCAAATTCAACAGGTCTTGAGTTTTTTAAAGAGTCAACTCCAAATCCTGCACTTCTAGAAAGGTTCATTTCACTCCACTGTTCGAATTCAGGATAGGTTCCATTAGCTGCAATAGACTCCATCAAACTTGCGAAAGCTTCATTAAGCCAAATACCATCCCACCATTTCATCGTAACTAAATCTCCAAACCACATATGTGCGAGTTCATGTGCAATAACACTTACGGATCTCGAAAGTTCCTGACGAGTAGCTTTGGACTCATCAATCAAAAGTAAACTTTCGCGAAAAGTCACTGCGCCAACATTTTCCATAGCTCCCATGGCAAAATCAGGGATAGCTATAAGATCAAGCTTTGAACCGGGATAAGGAATTTGGTAATAGTTCTCAAAAAATTCTAAGATTTTCATACCGGCAATACCTGCAAAACTAGTTTGATGAGAAAAACCAGGCCTGTGAATGATTCTTATTTTTGTATCTCCAACACTTCCTACTTCGGTAACCTCAAGCTCACCTATAACAAAAGCTACAAGATAAGTTGACATTTTCATTGAATCAACAAATAAAGTTTCAACCCTACCATCTTTTAATTTATTTTCGCTCAATACTTTTTCGTTGGATATCCTTAAGTACTTTTCATCAGAAGTGAGGGCTATAGAAAAAACTGCTTTATATTCTGGCTCATCCCAACAGGGAAAAGCATTTCTTGCTGAAGTTGGTTCAAATTGAGTTGTAGCAATCCACTTTACATTATCATTCAAATCTAAAAACTGACTTTTATAAAATCCTTTTAAATCATTAGTTATTGTTGAATTAAATTCAAGCTGTAGTGAGTATTTTCCAACAGTTATATTTTCATTCGCACTAAAAGATATTCGCTCTAAGTCCTTCATGTATTCAAAAGCAAGGTCTAATTTCTCACCATCTTCATTAAAAAGTGAAGCCGTGACTATTTCAATATCAATAGCATTTACTTCAAAAGATTGGGTCTCTTCTATTATTTCAAGCTCTACATCTTGAAAACCAGTGTATTCAAAGTTAGATAAGTTGATATCAAGTTTAACTTCGTAGCGTATCGGCTTAGCTACCTTCGGCAGTATTGCTTTATTCATCATTTCTCCAATCAATGTGTATGTATTCTTCTGAACCTAATAACTGTACTGTATGGCTTCCAAAATAGTCTCTTTGTGCCTGAATCAGGTTAGAAGGATTACTCTCAGAACTTAGGTTCAGATACCAACTTAGACTGGATGATAATACTGGTACTGAAATATTATTTAATATTGAACTACTAACAACATCTTTGACAACACTCAAGTTGTCTTTTAATAGATTATGTAAAGATTCTGATTTGAAGAAATCAGCCGATGTATTATTAATTTCCAATAATTCATCAAGCATCTCAGATCTAATAATGCATCCTCCACTCCAGTTTTTAAAAACATCTGAAAAATTAATTGATAAATTGTTAACTTCACTATATTTGTGAATTATTTTAAGTCCCTGAACCATTGCAGCTACTCTTCCAAAATAAAGAGCCTTGCTAAGATGTGATTCATTAATTATTTTTCTAAAAGAAGAATCGAACTTTAATATATTATCCTCGCTTTGATTAATAGCTCTTTTCCAAGTACTACTGGCATTGCTCTGAACTCTTGCATCATATGCCGCATATATTGACGGCGCTGAAATGCCTAATTTGAATGATGTTTCTACCGTTAGTTTCCCAGTTCCTTTATTGTTGGCAAAAGGTTTTATCAAATCTAAAATAAACGATTCACCATCTTTTTTTCTTAGTATTTCACTTGTGATTTCAATTAAATAGGATGATTGGTTTATCTTTTTTAAGGATTCAAAAAACTCTGCAATTTGAATATTGCTATATTCCGAGTGTTTTAAGAGATGGTAAGCCTCTGTAATTAACTGCATCTCAGCATATTCGATGCCATTATGAACCATTTTAATAAAATGACCAGATCCATGGCCTTCGTAAAATCCTATACAATCGTCAGGTGCTTTTGCAGAAATTGCAGACAGCAATTCAATTAATTTATCATTGAGATTGGTATCTGCACCAACCATGATAGCTGGTCCATGTCTGGCACCTTCTTCACCACCGGAAACACCCATGCCAACAAAATTGATAGACCCTGAAGAAAGAATTTCCCCGTAGTTCACACTTTCTTGATAAAACGAATTACCACCATCTATAATTACATCTCCTTCATCTAATAGATTAGAAAGCTGGTTTACTACAGAATGTGTAGGTTTTCCAGAAGGAATCATCAATAGTATATTACGAGGACGCTCAAGATTATCTACAAGCTCTTCTAAGTCTGTAAAGCCAGAAAACATTTCACCAAATTCTTTACCAACCCTGTTTAACTTACTCCGAGAGCGATTGAATGCTTTTATAGAAGTACCCTTTTCGGCAATGTTAAGGGCAATGTTCTTCCCCATCACTCCAAGGCCAATCAAGCCAATTTCATTCAGCATTTTCAGATTCCTTCATTATTTTTAAATCTATCAACTTGCGTATTAACTTACTCCGCATGCTTATTTCTAATAGTAATAAATTAGAACTATTTATTACTTCTAAAATTTCACCAAATCTATTTACTTTTTCTAGATCCTTTGGCTCTACTAAAAAAGAACCTTGTTTAATCTCTCCATATATTTCGCTCGAGATTCTTTCTAAGAGTTCCTCAATACCTGTATTTTTGAGAGATGAAATAAAAAGAGCTTGAGGATATCTTTCAGTCAGATCATTTAACGAAGCTCTGTCGAGCCTATCAATTTTATTAAATACCATTATTTCATTCGCACTCACATTTATTTGTTCAAGAATACTTTTAACAGTGCCTATGTGCATCTGAGGTATGGCAGTTGCTGCATCAACTACATGTATTAGTAAATCTGCACTTGTCGCGACCAAAAGGGTTGACTTAAAAGATTCTATTAAAGTAGTTGGCAGATTTTGAATAAAACCTACGGTATCTGACAAAATTAATGGTTCTTGTATATTTTTGATTGGAAGTTCCCTTTGTAGCGAATCCACAGTTGCAAATAACTCATCTGCCACATAAGCATCTGAACTTGTTAATGATTTTAATAATGTAGATTTACCGGCATTGGTATACCCAACAATTGATACCAAAGGGGTATTATTTTTTTCTCTTGAGCTAGCTTGAAGAACTCTTTGTTTTTCTATTTTTTTTAATTCTCTTCGAAGTTTGTTTATGCGATTATCAATTAATCTACTATCAGTTTCTAATTTTGCTTCACCAGGGCCCCTTGTACCAATTCCTCCTCCCTGTTGATTCAATGTTTTGCCCAATCCAGCAAGTCTAGGTTTTAGATAGACTGACATCGCTAGTTCAACCTGAAGATTGGCTTCTTTGGACTGTGCATGTAAAGCAAATATATCCAAAATTAAGCCGGTCCTATCCACTACGTCGCATCGGAAAATTGCTCTTAGTTCTTTTTGCTGGTTAGGGGTAAGCTCACAATCAAAAACTACTACATCAATGTCATTGGCTTTTGATAGCTCCTCAAGTTCATTAATTGACCCTTTTCCAATAAATGTTTTTGGATCAATACGATCGATTCTTTTTGTTTGAATTATTTTTGGATCTGATCCAGCAGTTTTAACAAGATTTGTTAATTCTTTTAAAGACTCTTCACGATCGGCTCGGGTTTGATTTTTAAGAATAATGCCAACAAGCAGAGCTTTTTGAACTGTTACAAAAATATCTTTGTCAGATACTGTTAGTAACCGTCTATCAGTTTGATTCGGATTGTTATTTCTTTGATTCAACTATTTAAGATTATCCAAGATTTCATTATATAAAACATATATTTTGTTTATGTTGGCGGAGGTGGACGGGAATCGAACCCGCCAAAGACTTTTACACCTTTCACCAGTTTTGAAGACCGGGGAGCCCACCAGGCGCTCATTCACCTCCATTCTTAAGACTAATTGTATAAAAAATTATAGATAGAATAGAATTACCTTATATGGAAAATTTTTCAACTTTATTTATGAGGCTTAAAAAAGAAAGAGGTCTATCTAATAAACAAATTGCATCTTTCACTGGAGCAAATCTAAAAGACGTTAAAAAATGGGATGCAGGGACAAGTTTTCCCACTGATAAAAAAATTATTATTGCTTTAGAAGGACTCCTTGGTAAAGAGGTTATGGAAACACTCGAGGATTTGACAAATTATGAACAAAGAAGTCCAAGTTCTGAAAATATTGAAGATTCATTATTTACAGTAGATAGAGATAAAAAAGTAGAGTTGAAGTCTGGTTTTTTTAATAGATTCAAGTCCGATAAAGAACAATCAAAAGAAATTATCCAACCTGAGCTCTTTACGTATGAAAATATTACTGACACACAAGATCTTGAAGATTTTGATATTCAAAATCAAAGAGATAACCTTGAAACTGCACTGGATGAACAACCATATATTGGGGATTCAAAGCAATTAGGCTTTTACTTTTCTCGAAATGCCAAAACAGCATTAAGCCTTGTCTTTATAATAATTTTAATTTCAAGAGGATTTCAACTATTTCTAGACTCCATCAAAATTATTATTGATAATTTATTGTGACTCTTTCCAAATTATCTAAGACAGGGTTAGCACTCTCAATTTTTTCAATTATTGCTGGTGCGGTGGTTAGAGCCACTGGCTCTGGAGATGGATGTGGATCTTCGTGGCCTAGCTGTAACGGACGAGTTATTCCATCTTTAAACTCTGCTTCTGAGCAAATTGAGTTTTCACACAGAGCTATTAGTGGCCTGTTATTAATCGTAACTCTTGCAATTTTTATAAAATCTTTTGATGTTTCAGTTACTAGTACTCAAAAAAAAGTTATCAACTACCTGACCTTTTTTGTGCTCCTTGAGGCTTTAATAGGGGCAGTAATAGTTTTATACGAATGGGTTGGAATGAACAGTTCTGGGCCAAGAGTGGCTGCAGTCCCTCTTCATTTAGTGAATACTTTTGGACTTCTTGCTATGTACACAATAATTTTTAAATTAACACAAAATCCAGAAATTAAGATAAGCAACCTCATGGACAGAAACTTTAAAATAATAACATTTCTTTTTGTGTTGACTGGGGCAACAGGTTCAATCGCCGCGCTTGCTGATGTTTTGTTTCCCAGTGAATCATTCATAGCTGGTTTAGTTGAAGACTTCGATAGTACTTCAGAGCTACTCACAAGACTAAGACTCCTACACCCAATTGCATCCACAATTCTTTCATTTGTATTATTTAGAGAGTCAAGAAGACTTGAGGAGAACTTTAATATAAGGACAAGTCAAATAAGAATCCTAGTAATAGTCGGTGTAACTTTAGGTGTCCTGAATGTTCTTATAAATATAAATATTTTCTTCAGTGTAGTACATTTATTAGTTGCTGATTTACTTTGGATTACATATATATACATAAGTATGGAAAAAACTCGAGATAAGTCCATAACTACCAAATAATTCATGTATCGATTAGGTTTATATCAAAAATATGTTTATCCTTACATTTCTGTAACTAGAAATGATAATTAAAGGTCAAATTACTGATGGTAACTAAAACAATACCGGCAAAGCCAAAAAAATCAAAGGTTGAAGAACAGGTGGCTGTAGACGAAGATAGCTTAACACCTGAACAAGAGGCGGCTGCTAAAGAAAAGGCTAAATCTCTTGTTAAAAAACTTGCTGATGATAAAGGTAAATTAACAACAGATCTTGTTAGCCAATATCTAACTGCCATCGGAAATTTTGACCTATTAACTGCTGAACAAGAAGTAGAACTAGCTCAAAAAATTGAATCTGGAGAGAAGGCTTCTATAAAGCTAGGTAAAAAACAGTTTAAAGATAAGAAAGGCGAAATTAGGCTTAAGAGAGATAGAAAAAAAGGAGCAGAGGCAAAAGACGCCTTTCTCACAGCTAACCTTAGGCTTGTTGTAGCTAATGCTAGAAGATATGCAAATACATCAGGTATCGATTTCTTAGATCTCATTCAAGAAGGTAACTTGGGTTTAATAAGGGCTGTTGAAAAGTTTGACTGGAGAAAAGGATTCAAGTTTTCTACCTATGCTACATGGTGGATTAGGCAGGCAATTACCCGAGCAATTGCTGATAAATCCAGAACTGTAAGAATTCCAGTACATCTTCATGACACTATGGCAGCTGTTAGAGCAGCTCAAGCACAACTTAAAGCTGAATTGGGTAGAGACCCTAAGCCTCAGGAGATAGCTAAAGAAGCTGGAGTTGGAGTTGATAAGGTTGAATTAGCCTTAAGCGTAGCTGACACCGTATCACTAGAACAACCTGTAGGTGAAGATGGTGCACAACTTGGAGATTTTATTCAAGATGAGGATGCAAGCGATCCTTCATTAATTGTTCAAGATTTAGACGTTGCCGAGAGCTTAAGAGACAGTATCAGCAGACTTCCTGAAAGAGAAGGAAGAATACTTGCATTAAGATATGGATTTTATGATGGTGTTCCTAGAACTTTAGAAGAGATTGGTGAAGAGTTTGATTTAACTCGAGAAAGAATAAGACAGTTAGAGAAACTCGCACTTTGTAGGCTAAGACATCCTTCATTCGGAATCAGAGAACAAGACTTAGTTTAATTTATTAATTAATTCTCCAAGGTCTTCAACGCTTTCATAATAACTTAAAAAATTGTTTTCCAGTTCCATATTTTTAGGGAAATTATCAATGATTTTTTTCCAAAAGTCTTTTTTTAACATAATAGGTACAACATCTTTATCATTATTGATGTTGTAGAGGTAATTTGTATTCCAGGCAACTATAAGTTCTGTCAGAGTTCCTATTTTTCCAGGAAGAACAACAATGCCTTTTGAATTTTCTAATAAGTAGTGAATTCTATTAGACAAGCTTTCTGTGGCTACTTCTTCATTTATATATTCATTTGGCCTAACTTCAAAGCTTTTTTCACTCATATTATTGAATAACGTCGGGACAGTAACGCCTATTACTTTTACTCCATGCTTTGAGGCACCCTTTGACACTGCTTCCATAGTTCCCTGGTACCCTCCAGTTGCAACACTATGACCAGATTTTCCAATGATGTCACCAACACTCTCTGCAAATAAATAATCAGAGTCTCCCTTACTGCACCTAGAGGATCCAAAAACTGTGATGTGTTTCATACACCAAGATTACAGACAATGTTTTTTTTAAATGTGTAAAATGAATTAAAATGTTTACAGAAATTAATACAAGTATTGATGCAGCAATGAGTTGTGGAGCTAAATATGCCGATGCTCGTATTTTAATTTCCAAATCTCGAAGCATTGCTGCAAAAAATGGTGAAATCGAAAATTTTAATGAATCTGAAAAAATTGGTTTAGGGATACGAGCACTAGTAGGGTCGTCATGGGGTTTTTATTCGACATATGATTTATCAAGAGAATCACTAATCTCATCTGGAAAAAAAGCATTTGAAATAGCTAAAGCTTCCGCTGTTGTCTCAGGCAAAGAGACACCCTTTGCAGATGTTCCCGTTGTTAAAGATGAGTACACAACACCTCACGAAGAAAACCCCTTTAAAGTCTCTACAACTGAACAGATAGATTTATTAGTTAATTCAACTGAACAAATGAAAAAATTAGGAAGTTCAAGATCTTCAGGCCGTCTTGATTTTTGGGATACTGAAAAATGGTTTTGTTCTAGTCAAGGTCATGAAATTTTTCAAAATATTATCGAGTCGGGAGGAGGAATATCCTCATTATCTGTAGGCGATGGAGAGACACAAATTAGATCATATCCTCAGTCCTTTGGTGAATATAGAACTGGTGGATGGGAAGTAGTAAAATCATTTGAGTTTGAAAGTCATACTCAAAGGTTAGCTGAGGAATCACAGCGACTCTTGGTTGCACCGCAATGTCCAGAAGGAACAATGGATCTTATTTTAGAGGGTAGTCAGCTAGCTTTACAAATTCACGAGTCAGTTGGGCATGCAATTGAGCTAGATAGAATTCTTGGATGGGAGGCTGCATACGCAGGTACGTCTCACCTAGATTTGGACAAACTAAACAAGCACAGGTATGGCTCCAAACTCATGAATATAGTAGCTGATGCAACACTTCCTGGTGCATTGGCAACATTCAAATATGACGATGAAGGAACACCAGCTCAACGGGTAGATATTGTTAAAGAGGGAATTTGGACAGGCGTATTATCGGGAAGAGATAGTGCAGCAATCGCTGGAGTAATGCCAGGTGGAATGGTCAGGGCTGATGGGTTTGGAAGGCTACCGATGGTAAGAATGACAAACGTAGGATTATTACCAGGTGAATCGTCATTAGAGGAGATTATTGAATCTACAGAAAATGGGATTTACATGGAAACCAACAGATCTTGGTCTATTGATGATTTGAGGTTAAATTTCCAGTTTGGATGTGAGGCTGGCTGGATAGTAAAAAATGGAAAGATTATTGACATGGTAAAAAATCCAACATATACCGGAATAACGCCTGAATTTTGGGGAAATATGGATATGCTCGCAAATGAGGATGAATGGGTATTTTGGGGAACACCCAATTGTGGAAAAGGCCAGCCAAGCCAAATTGGACATACCGGGCATCCTGCATCACCCGCTAGATTCAAGGAAACTAGAATTGGAGTGAGAGGATGAAAATCTGGACAGATCTTCTAAACAACTTTCAGGAAAATATACCAAATAGTGTTGAATGTGAGTTAAAAATGATGCACTCTAAAAGCGCACTCACTAGGTTTGCAAATTCTCAAATTCATCAGAATGTTGATGAGGAGTCAGCAGATGTATATTTAACAGTTCATAAAGATGGTAAAACTTTATCTAGATCAAAAAATATAACAGCAATTAAGAGTTCAAAAGAATTTATAGAAGAGGCTTTAGATTCGCTGGAGGAGAGTCCAGAAGATACTACCTGGGCTGGGCTAACGAGTAAAACTGACTCTCACGATGGATATCTAGAAAAGCATGAACCAAGTCCAGATGAAAGAGCAAACTTAGTAAAAGATTTTGTTAACGAAGGTAAAGACATGAATGCTGCGGGTTATTGTTCAACATATATAAATAATTTTTTTATTTGGAATACAAATGGGCTTAATTCAACTGACACTTCCTCAAGTGCATTTATTGATGGGATATTTAGAACTGATACATCAGCTGGATCTTCCCATAGAGGATCTGTTGACATAAAAGATTTAGATGCCGCACAAACAGGACATGAAGCAGCTAGTTTAGCAATTGACAGTCAAAACCCAGTAGACATAGATCCTGGAAAGTATGAGGTAATTCTCGGTCATGAGGCGGTAAGTACAATATTGGTATTTCTATCAGTTTATGGGTTAAATGCAAAAAGCAAAATCGATGGTATGAGCCCTATATTGATCAATGAAAAGCAATTTGATGAGAAAATTACTTTAATTGATACACCAGAAGATGATGAATCTATAGGGTTCAAAATTGATGCATCCGGTGCTAAAAAACATAATCTTGAAGTTATAAAGAATGGTATTCCAAATACTTTTTTTCACACCAGAAGGACTTCTAAAGAATTAAATATGGAAAATACTTATCACGAACTTTTTGGATGGGGTGATAATTTTGGAGGTATAGCTACGAACTTAGAATTGAGTAAAGGTAATACAAGTCATGGAGATATGATTTCTAGTGTCAAAAAAGGAATTTTTATTAATGAATTTTGGTACTGCAGGGTATTAGATCCAATTACACAGGTTGTTACAGGTCTTAATAGAAATGGCTCATTTTTGATTGAGGATGGAAAAATTACCAAACCAATTGGCCGACTTAGGTTTACGCAGAGTTTTATTACATCTTTAAGTCAGGGAAATGTAATTTCTGTGGGGGATACATCTAGATATGCCGATTCAGAGTTTGGTGAAGGAATGTTGAAAGTTCCAAAACTACATTTAAAAGAATTCAATTTTACAGGTGGTGTTTCTGGTTAATTCCCAATACTTTGATGGAAAAAAACCTCTAATAATTCCGCATAGAGGTGGTTCAAACTTGGTTCCAGAAAATACAAGACATGGACTTGAGTTCATAACAGAAGAAGGCTTTACACATTTTGAAACAGATTTAAGAATGTCTAAAGATGGAGAAATATTTTTACACCACGACGATTCTTTTGACAGGACAACAGATATTACTGGCAAAGTAAGGGATTTTAATTGGAGTGATATCGCCAGAATAAATGCTGGATACAAGTTTTATAAAAAAAAGGGGATACCAAAAACAAAAACAAATTTTATCCGTCTTGCCGACGCTCTTGAGTTCAACAGAAAATTAAACTTTAATTTAGATCTAAAACAATCTGGAATGGCAACAAAGGTGGCGGATATTATATATTCCCTTAAAGCTGAAAAGAGGGTTCTAGTATCATCATTTAGTCCAAAAAGACTTGATGAGTTCTTAGAGGTGTCCAGGGGAGATATTTTATCATCGGGCACATTTAGAGAAAATCTAATTGCAAGATTTTTACCAGTTAAAAAAAGAAGATTCAAAGTTCAAGCACTTCAGGCGCCATACAATTGGAAGGGTCTACAGATTCATTCCAAAAAAATATTTCAGTTTTGTAAAGTCAATAACCTGCAACTTCATATATGGACAGTAAATACTGTCGAGAGATTTCAGAAGTGTATAGATATTGGTTGTGACGGTGTCATTACTGATGAGCCAATTTTACTCAGGAATTATTTGTCTTCAATGGAATCTAATTAAATCGTATTACTTTCAATAAATTTTTCTGCCTCATTGAATATATGTTTTTTTCTAACAGGATCTAGCCTATCAAGTGAACGGGTTAGAAGTGATAATCTAGGATTGGCTTGGTAGAAATCTCGATTTTGTTCTGTAAAGCTCCAATACAAACCATCTAATATATCACACCAATCCCCTCTTTTATAGTTACTCATTTTAAGAATATAATTTGAACCACACGTATAGGGTTTTGTTGACATCAATCCTCCATCTGCGTAAGTCGCCATGCCGAATACATTTGGAACCATCACCCATTCAGAAGAATCAATATACATTTCCATAAACCACTTGTAAATTTCTTTAGGGTCTATTCCACATAGATTCATAATATTGCTTATGACCATAAGTCTTGGAATATGATGGATATAACCATCTTTTATAGTTGTTTTGATGCAGTCATCCAGTGGAGCTATTCCTGTAGTTCCGTCATACCAAGATTGGGTGAGCTTTTTTTTACTATTCCAGTAGTTACTTTTTAATTGATTGTGACCTTCTTCTTGATATATGCCTCTTACAAATTCTCGCCAACCGATAATCTGCCTGATGAATCCTTCTAGGGAATTTAAAGGTATGGAGTTTTTGTCCGAGTATTTTATAGCTTTATCAATAACTTGCTTTGGTGTGAGTAAGCCAATATTTAAGAATGCACTGATACAACTATGGAATAGAAAGTTTTCACCTTCAAGCATTGCGTCCTCGTATCTTCCAAAATTATCAAACCTGATGTCGAAGAAATGTTCAAGTTGCTTGTTGGCACCTTTCCTGTTTACAGGAAACCAAATATTTCCTAAATCACCAGGGTGATCTTTGAATACTTTATTTATTAAAGTAGCTACATCTTTGTGATGATCAGAAACTTTAACAACTGGAAAACTTGGAAGAGAAGTATTTTTAGGAATTTTCTTTCTGTTTTCTTCATCAAAAGACCATTTACCACCCAGGGGTTTATTGTCTTGATCCATTAGTAAATCTAGTTTCTTCCTTCCCTTTTGATAGAAAGAGGCCATTCTGTAAACTTTTTTACCTTTAGCCATAGGTAGGAATTCATCCCTACTAAAAATAAACATTGGTGTCTCATGTATGACAATTTCAATATTTGCACTTGATAATGTTTTTACAAAAATATTTTCGAAAGTTTTATCTTCAATTTCAAAGATATGTATTTTTTCTATTTTTTTTGATTTCAAAAAAGTTACTAAAAATGAAGAATATTCTTCGGAGTCTTTTCGATCGTCGAGTTTGAAGTAGTTTGTTTTTATTGCATTTAGTTTTAGTTCATCATTGTATTCACGCATTGCTGTAAGAAATAGATATATTTTAGATTTATGATACTTAAAGTTCGTACAAAGGCCTAAATCCTCAGCTATGAAAACCTCTTTACAATTTTTACTTGTTAAATATTTAGGTTCAAACAGTTGATTTCCTAGTATTACAAAAAAATTACTCTCCATGTACTTATAACTTAGTTAACATTAAAAGTAATAAGAAAACACATCAAGTTACTAATAAGGGGGAAATATTGAACTTAGACATACTTAATCAGGGATTTATACCAAAAGACATATGTTTAGAGCTTCCCGAGGCTTTTTCAGATGTCGAAAAGTTAGCTGCAGATTTACCTAAGGTATTGGCTAATGAACAAATAGAGAGTCGTATTCTATTATTGGAAGTCGAAAAAAATATCAATGATTTGAGCAAACCCCAATTAGAGAGAGCTATGTTGATATATTCTTATATTGGTCATGCATTTATGTGGGGTAAAAAAAATAATGAAAATATTATACCCGCCCAGATTGCGAAAACATGGTTTAAAATATCTCAAAAACTGGAAAGACCACCAATTCTTTCCTACGCCTCCTACGCATTAAATAATTGGAAAATGTTAGATTCCTCTAGGTCATTTGACCTTGAAAATATTGTCATAGTTCAAAATTTTCTTGGTGGTGTTGATGAAGATTGGTTTATAATGATTCACGTTGCCATAGAGCACGAGGCCAAAGAAATATTATCGTCACTCAAACAATATTTTTTTGATTCTGGAGATAAAAATAATCTTGAAGAGGCACTAATAAGCATCAAAAAGATTAATGCGATTATGAACCGAATGCCTGAAAAGTGTGATCCATTTATTTATTACAACAGAGTTCGACCTTATATCTTTGGATGGAAAAATAACCCCACAACACCTGATGGAGTCGTATACGAAGGTGTTGACGAATATAATAATGAACCCCAGATATTTAGGGGTGAAACGGGAGCCCAAAGTTCAATAGTTCCAATTTTAGATGCATTATTAGGTGTTACTCACTCTGATGACCCATTAAAAGAATATTTAGATGAAATGAGGTTATATATGCCCAAAGAACACAGAGATCTTTTGAATGATTTGGATTCATGGTCTCAAACAGAAAGAAAAAATGTAGTTGCAGACATAGATGATGAAGACAAAAATTTAATTGCACAAATCATTAAAGAAGTTCATATTTTTAGAAACAAACATTTGGAATACGCACGAATATATATTTATGAACAATCACTCACTAACGATTCAAATTCAAACATTGTAGGTACTGGCGGAACGCCTTTCATGAAATATTTAGACAAACATCTTCAGGAAACAGTTCCCTCAAATGATTAAAAAATTTGGGATACCAAAAGAAGTAAAAGAAGATGAAGGTAGAGTTAGTTTAATTCCAGAACACATTTCTCAATTCACAGGAATTGCTGATATCTATGTCGAAACTGGTGCAGGAATTGGATCTGGTTTTTCTGATAAAGACTATACCACTGCTGGTGCGAAAGTAATAGACAGTGCCGAAGAGCTTTACAGTATTTCTGAAATCATCTGTAAAGTCAAAGAGCCACAACAAGAGGAATATGATTTCTTAAAACCTGAACACATATTGTTTGGCTATTTACATTTAGCTTCAAATATGGAGCTTACAAAAAAATTATTGGAAAAGAAACTTTCTGCGATAGCAACTGAAATGATTATTGAGAATGGTATTTACCCGCTTTTAGTTCCTATGTCTAAAATCGCTGGTAATTTAGCAATTCAGAAAGGAATGCAATTTCTTGAGTATTCATCCGGAGGTAAAGGACTTCTTTTATCCTCAATTTCAAACAGTAACAATGCCAGGGTTACAGTAGTTGGATGTGGAGAGGTTGGGAAGAGTGCAATAGATAAAGCTATTAGTATCGGTGCAAATGTAACAGCTATTGACATTAATAACGAAGTCCTTCTTTTGTTAAAAGAAAAATACGGAGAATTAATTGAGATTCAAAATAACGAATCTAGTGAAGCTGTTGAGGCAGTTAGATCAGCCGATTTAGTAATTGGTGCAGTTTTAATACCTGGCAAAAAACCTCCTGTAGTAATTTCTAATGCTGACATATCTGCAATGGAGAAAGGTACTGTAGTTGTCGATGTCGCTATTGATCAAGGTGGATGTGTTCAGGATGTAAAAGCAAATACCCATTCTGATCCATTTGAAATACGTGATGGCGTACTTGTCTCGGCTATTGCTAATCTACCTGGAGCTGTACCGAAAACATCTTCTATAGAACTTTCAACTGGATTACAAAAATATTTAAATTTTCTTTTTGAAGAGGATTGGCTCAAAGGTTACATTGAGAATCAAAATCTTAAATCTTCATTACAGATTCACAATGGGTTACTTTTATCAAAAGAAGTTGGAGAAAGTTTGAGTTTGAGTGTTAGTCAGTTAGTTTAGGCAACCAAGACTTTCTATTATTATTAAAATTCTCAATCATATCTGCATATTCAAGGGAAATATCAATTTTATCAATTCCATTTAATATTCTATTTTGTGAAAAATCATCAATTACAAATTTGAACTCTAAATTTTCACAAATGACTAATTTTTCTTTTATGGAGATATTTATTTCGGTATTGGCATTGTTTGCAACTTTACTGAAAAGCACGGCCATGTTTTCCTCTGTAGTCTCAATGGGAACTAGGCCAATATTTATAGAATTTAATTTGAAGATATCAGCGAATTTAGACGATATTATTGCATCGAAACCCCAGTCTTGTAAGCCCCAAGGTGCATGTTCCCTGGAAGACCCTGTCCCAAAATTGGTTCCTGCTAAAAGTACCTTTGCATTTTTATAATTTTTATTATTAAGTGGAAATTCTTTTTCTTTTTTCCAGTCGTAAAATAAGTATTGACCATATCCGGATCTCTCAACCCTTTTTAAGAACTGCTTAGGCATTATCTGATCAGTATCAATATTTGACATTGGCAAAGGTAGCATGGTTGAGGTGAAGTTGTTAAGCTTTTTCATAATCTAATTTTCTAATGTCTACGAAGTGTCCATGAATTGCCGCTGCTGCAGCCATCTCGGGACTTACTAAATGGGTTCTTCCACCAACCCCTTGTCTGCCTTCATAGTTTCTATTTGAAGTAGAGGCACATCGTTCACCTGGAGCTAATATATCCGGGTTCATTCCCAAACACATTGAGCAGCCAGCTTCTCTCCAGTCAAATCCAGCATCTTTGAATATTAGGTCAAGGCCTTCTTCTTCAGCCTGCTTTTTAACAAGCGTAGAACCCGGAACAACCATCGCTTCTATGTTTTGGCTAACCTTATTACCTTTAACTACAGCTGCAGCATTTCTTAAATCTTCAATCCTTCCGTTAGTACAACTACCAATAAATACGCGGTCAAGTTTTAACTCACTTAACTTTTGACCTGGTAATAAGTCCATATATTCTAAAGCTCTTTCAGCGGCTTCTCGATCTGCTTCATTTAAATAATCATTGGAGTTAGGAATTGCATCATTTATTGATATTATCTGGGAAGGATTTGTCCCCCAAGAAATCGAGGGCTCTAAGTCTGTAACATTAATTTCTATAGTCTTGTCAAATAAAGCATCCTTATCTGAATAAAGTTCTGACCAAGCTGATACAGCCTCTTCCCACAAATCGTCTTTAGGTGCATAATTTTTATTTTTTAGATATTCAAAAGTCGTTTTATCAGGAGCAATCATTCCGGCTCGTGCTCCTCCTTCAATCGACATATTACATATAGTCATTCTATTTTCCATACTCATTCTGGTAATTGCTTCGCCCGAATATTCAATTACATGACCTGCACCTCCGCCAGTACCAATCTTTTTTATGATTCCAAGTATCAAATCTTTTGGCGTAATTCCACTTTGCAACTCTCCAACAACTTCAACTTTCATGGTCTTTGGCTTGCTCATAGCTAAGGTTTGTGTTGCTAAAACATGCTCTACTTCAGATGTTCCTATACCAAAAGCTAGCGAGCCAAATGCTCCATGTGTAGCTGTATGGCTATCACCACAGACAATAGTCATCCCCGGTTGTGTGATTCCTTGTTCTGGACCTATCACATGGACAATTCCCTGTCTTGAGTCATTTACACCAAAGAGTGTAACTCCAAATTCTTTGCAATTATTTTCGAGAGCTTCAATTTGTTTTTTAGACAAAGGATCTTTTATACCCAAAGCCCTATTTGATGTTGGGATACCGTGATCTACAGTAGCAAGTGTTAATTCTGGGTACTTAACATCTCTGTTATTAATTCTTAAACTATCAAAGGCTTGAGGGGAGGTTACTTCATGTACAAGGTGTAAGTCAATAAAGAGCAAGTTTGTGTCTTCATCAATTGATTTGATGTGGTGATTTTCCCATATTTTATCAAATAGTGTTTTTCCTGCCATGTGTATTTTATTATAATTACAAAAATTGCTTTGAATGAAATTTATATAAAGATTAACACTTTATTTCTGTGCATTTTAATATGTCATCATGGAAACAATCATTGAAAAATTTCTAGAAATTGTAATAATACTTATCGCGGCAAAATTTGGAGCCGAAGTAATGCGTCGCATAAACCAGCCTGCAGTGATAGGTGAGTTATTAGCAGGACTTACTATTGGATATTATGGACTAGGGTTATTACCCCATGCTGAGTCTGGTGATGTTATCTCTACTCTTGCAGAAATTGGTGTTGTCCTTTTGCTTTTTGAAGTTGGCCTTGAAACAAATTTACAAGAATTTATTGAACTGGGTTCAACATCATTAGCTGTAGCAATTATTGGCGTTATAGCTCCTTTTGGACTTGGTTTTGGTGCAGTTTATGCCCTCCAATTAGGTGGAGACTATGTTTTTGAAGTAGCACTTTTTATGGGTGCAGCCATGACAGCAACGTCTGTTGGGATAACAGCAAGAGTATTTGGTGACTTAGGGCAATTAAAATCAAAAGAAGCAAAGACGATAATTGGTGCAGCAGTCGTCGATGACATCTTAGGATTATTAATATTGACCGTTGTAGCTGGCCTTCTCGGAAGTAGTGGAGACTTTCAACTTATAGATTTGGGATTAATAACTCTTAAAGCTGTTGGATTTTTAGCAGCAGTCGTAATAGCTGGGAGAAAATTCTCACCACATATTTTTCGTTTTTTTGTAAAAATACCTTCTCCTGGAACCTTTGTAACGGGTAGTTTTATTTTTGCAATGGGATTAGGGGCTGCAGCACATTATGTTGGGCTTCATCCAATTGTTGGAGCATTTGCAGGTGGAGTTGTGGCTGGAGAGTCAGGAATGACTAAAAGAATTCGTGAAGAAATGAGACCAATCAACTTTCTCCTAGTACCTATATTTTTTGTATACATAGGTTCTGAAGTAGATATTTCCATTTTGGCATCTAGCTACGTTTTTTTAGTTGGAGCTGGAATAAGCATTTTGGCATTTGCTGGAAAATATGTTTCTGCAATTGGAGCAATAGGTAAAGGAATGAATGCATCTGTAATAGGAATAGGCATGGCCCCAAGAGGAGAAGTAGGCTTAATATTTGTTGCTGTCGCAACATCAACACTATCAGCTGTAATTGACGAACAAGTAATTGCAATAATTATTTGGATGGTTATAAACACAACAGTTGTTGCGCCAATGCTTTTGAATAGAATTCTCAAGAAAAGTGATAATTCAAACCAAGAAGATGATGACAGGTTTGAATCTCCAGTAGTTGAGTAGTAAAAACACTCCAATAATTTAGATTTTTAGTATCATATTATGGGTCAAGAACAAGGGGAAAATTAAATGCTAATAAATTCAATGATTGCTGGAGCAGCTGGACTAGCTCTTGCAGGATACTTCGCAAACAAAGTTTTATCAATAAAAGTGACCGATTCAAGAGTTGAAGAACTCTCCACTGCCATCAGAGAAGGCTCCATGGCGTTTTTAAAAAGAATGTACTCCTGGATCAGCATTTTTGTTGTCATACTAGCGATTTTAATTTCTGTACTTACTGACTGGGGATACCCTTGGGGATCTGTAGCGTTCGTTGGAGGTGCAGTACTTTCATCACTTGCTGGTTTTATTGGCATGAGAATAGCAACAGCCGCAAACGGAAGAACTACAGAGGCTGCTCGGGATGGTGGAACAATTAAAGCTTTACCTGTAGCATTTAGAGGTGGTGCAGTTATGGGGTTCACAGTTGCTGGTTTAGGACTACTAGGTGTCGCCCTTGGCTATTGGTTTTTTATTGAAGTATTAGAGCTTCCTAACGGATACGATGTTTTAGCTGCGATTGGACTTGGCGGATCCTCAATAGCTCTTTTCGCACGCGTAGGTGGAGGAATCTACACCAAAGCAGCAGATGTGGGTGCTGACCTTGTTGGAAAGGTTGAAGCAGGAATTCCTGAAGATGATCCCAGAAACCCAGCAACTATTGCAGACAATGTTGGAGATAATGTGGGAGACGTTGCTGGAATGGGAGCAGATCTTTTTGAGAGTTATGTAGGTTCGTTAGTAGCGCCACTGGCTTATGCAGCTATAGTTTTTGCCGGTCAAAGTGTACTTCCATCATTATTACTTTTTCCTCTTGCTGTGGGAACAATTGGCATGGGAGCATCAATTCTCTCCTCATTTTTGGTTGTACCCAAAGAAGGTAAATTAGCACAGGCTTTACATAGAGGTACTTACAGTGCAGCGTTACTGACTGTTGTAGGTGTGTACTTCTTAAGTGATTTTATGTTCGCAGATTATGCAGCAAATCCTATAGGATTATTCTTTTCTGTAATCATCGGTCTTGGAGTAGGAATTTTAGTCGGCCAAATATCAGAATGGTTTACGTCAGATCATTACTCAATTGTTAAAAATATTGCAGACCAAGCAAAAACTGGTCCCGCAACCTTAGTACTTTCAGGAATATCTGAAGGAATGAGGTCCGCTGCGTTTTCTGTAATAGTTGTTGTTTTCGGTATTTATGGAGCATATACCGCAGGAGATTGGGCGCTAGGAGCTGATGGTGGAATTTATGGAATCGCAATTGCAGCAATTGGAGTATTGTCAACTCTTGGAATTACTGTAGCTGTTGATGCCTATGGTCCGATAGCTGATAATGCTGGCGGAATTGCTGAAATGGCACATTTACCCCCAGAAGTTAGAGAAGCGACTGATGAATTAGACTCCCTTGGCAACACAACGGCAGCAATTGCAAAAGGTTTTGCTATTGCCTCTGCAGCAGTGACAGCGCTTGCACTGTTCTCAGCTTTCGTGCAAAGTGCAGGAATTGAAAAATTAGACATAACAGAAGTGGAAGTAACTCTTGGTTTGTTCCTAGGAGGCATGTTCCCTTTCTTGTTTGCAGCTATGACTATTAACGCAGTTGGTCGAGCAGCTTTTAAGATGATCGAAGAAGTTAGACGACAATTTAATGAAATTCCTGGCTTAAGGGAAGGAAAAGAAGGAGTGGTGCCGGACTATACAAAGTGTGTAGACATAGCAACAACTGCTGCATTAAAAGAGATGCTACTACCTGGTGGACTAGCAATAGCCTTACCCCTAATTATAGGATTTTGGGATAAAGAAGCTCTCGGAGGTTTCTTAGCGGGATCACTTGTAACTGGATTCCTACTTGCTATATTTATGGCTAACTCAGGTGGTGCATGGGATAATGCTAAAAAATATATTGAAGCTGGTGGCGGTGCTGGTAAGGGATCAGATGAACACAAAGCAGCTGTTATAGGAGATACAATTGGCGATCCATTTAAAGATACTTCTGGTCCAGCTATGAATATTGTGATTAAAGTGATGACAATTGTTAGCTTGATATTTGCATCTGCTTTTTAAAAGTATAAATCTTTATTACAGACGTATAATATTACTCAGTACTCCATGAGAATATTACTTATAACAAATGACTGGTTGCCAAAAAAGGGTGGTATCACTACATACTTAACTAACTTGGTTGACTCTGTCGACCATGAATTCATAATATACGCACCAAAATGGGCAAAAGGAGATAACGTTATCAACTCCTCAAAAAATTTTTTCTTAAGTAGTAAAGATATTATTAGCGAAATAAAAAAAATTATTGTCAGTGAAAATATTGATACAATTCTTCATGGATCTAGTAATCCTCAATTTTTATTAATAAACAAACTGGACCAAATTTCAAATCCAGAAAACCCAAAAAATGTAAAGATTCCTCAGTTTATGATTTGTCATGGTGCTGAATTTAACATTTTAAATTATATTCCTGTTGTAAGAACAATTCTAAAAAGTAGTCTAAAAAAGCTAAATAAGATATTTACTGTCAGTGAATTTTCCAAAAAAAAACTTCAAGATATCACTGAAACTGAAATTATCAATATTGGAGCTGGTATAGATATACCTACTCCAAAAAAAGAAGTCGCTACTAAACAGACTATAAAAGTGGGAGTCATGAGTCGTTTTGTCTCAAGGAAAAAAATCGACTGGGTTATTGAGGCTGTACACGAACTTAAAGAAAAGGGACATGATGTTGAGTTGGATATTCTAGGTTTTGGGAAACAACAAAATTACTTACAGCGACTTGCTTCTATTTCTTCAGCGAAGGTAAATTTTATAGAAGAAAATATAGATGAGGAGTATGATTTTTATCAAAATATAGATATTTTTGTAATGCCGTCTAGATCTAAATATTTCGGAGCTGAATTTGAAGGAC
>CAXHFF010000004.1:0-23385 GCA_964016255.1 uncultured Acidimicrobiaceae bacterium | reverse complement strand
CGGCAAACGCGATCGGTTGTTCTCTCGTGGGCTCGGAGATGTGTATAAGAGACAGCACTAAGGCAAACCGACAGCAAAATTCTTAAAACTCCTATCGCTGGAGTGGTTACTTATATTCCAGAAGAAGGAACAGTAGTAAATTATGGAGAAGTCCTTTTTGCTGTCGACAACAAGCCTGTAATTTTAGTTGAGGGGTCGATACCTTTTTACAGGACACTAGATTTAAATTCAAAGCCTGGACCAGATGTTTTACAACTCGAAAAAGCTTTACAGTTTTTGGCTTATGCTTCTGAAGATTTTATTCCAGACGAGACATTTGATGAGATAACTTCGGCCATGTTAAATGCTCTTTATATTGACTATAAAATTGATACTAAATCAGAAATAACTTCGACGGAACAAGTTGCAATCAACTTAAAAGAGTCGGCTGTTGAAGCTATTGAGAAGACAATTGAAGATGGAGGAACCACTTTAACGCAGGTCAACGATAAGAAGAAAAAGCTGGATGATGCCAAAGAAACAGCAATTGAGGAAAGTACCGCATGGCAAGCAGCAGACACCGCTATCAAGAGTGCAGAACAAAGTTTGACATTATATAGAGACACATCGAATCCAAAGACAAAAGAAAAGACTGCAGATGGAACTTTAGATGGCGCCATTGAGGACTTAGAGCAGTCAATTGAAGAGCAAAAAAGAATCAAAAATTTAGAAAAAGGAAAAGAGTCAGGAATTGATGCTACAGAAGCTTTAGCAATTGAAACAGCCCAAAAAGGTTATGATGACACACTAAAAGCATATAATGATGGCGTTGATCAGGTGGCAGAATTAGCCAAAGAGAAAGAAGAGCTTGAGGAACTCATTCTTTCATCTAAATCAGAAACTTTCTCACCAACAAATGCATATGCATCTAAATCCCCACTTATTGTTGGATCATATATAAACAATCTTGGTTCAGCGGTTCTCCTTAATTCTCAACTTTATAATATATCTTCTATCGGAATCGAAGTTGTCTTTCAGGTAGATGCAACAGATCAGGAGACTGTTTCCTTAGGTGATAGTGTAGAAATTGAACTACCAACGGATGAAAGAGTCCCAACAATAATTACCTTCATAGACCAAGTCGTCACACAAACGCAAGCTGGTGATTTCATAGAGGTGACACTAGATGTTCTTAATCCAGAATCTATCGAAGTTTACGACCAAGCTCCAGTAAAAGTATTTGTTACAACTGAAGTATCTGAGAATGTTTTATATGTACCCGTTAATGCCTTAATAGCACTAGCTGAAGGTGGGTATGCAGTAGAAATATTCAGCGGAGATGTAGAGGGTGTAGTATTTGATGGAGATTCTGGAACTGACACCACTTATGTTGCAGTTGAAATAGGTGTATTTACTGATGGATTTGTAGAAATTATTGGAAATTTTCAAAAAGGACAATTGGTAGTTGTACCTAGATGAAATCAAAACCAAAAACTGTAATTGCTTTAAAAAATATATCCAAAATTTATGAGGGGCCACCACAAGTTAAGGCTATAGACGAACTTTCTTTAGAAATTCAAGAAGGTGACCTTGTATCAATAGTTGGTCAATCCGGTAGCGGCAAGTCAACATTACTCAATATGATCGGACTACTAGATACAGTAACTGAAGGCACTGTAGAGATAGAGGGTCAAGATATTTCAAGTCTCTCAGATAATGAGTTATCCAAATTTAGGGGCGAAAAAATTGGATTTATATTTCAAAGTTTTTTTCTACTCCCCGGTCTTACTGCTCAGGAAAATGTCGCAGAAGGCTTGCTCTATCAAGGTATTAAAAGAGAAGAAAGATTAAAAAAAGCAGCAGAAGTATTAGAAGAGGTTGGCTTGGGCGACAGAATAACACATCAACCAACAGAACTTTCTGGAGGACAGCAGCAAAGAGTCGCCATTGCAAGAGCACTTGTGCAAAATCCAGCTTTTATTCTTGCGGACGAGCCGACTGGAAACTTAGACAAAGAATCTGGAATGAATATTCTCAATATTCTTAAAGAATTAAACAAACAGGGAAAAACTGTAGTCATGATTACTCACAATCAAGAGCATGCAAAGAAATTTAAAAAAGTTATAACTCTAACTGATGGAAAGATTGTTGCTTAAATGAAACAGAGATTAAAAATTAAAGACCTTTTTTTTGTTGCATTATATGGAGTAAGAGCAAGAAGAGGTAGAGCAGCTCTTACATCGATCGGTATAGGTATCGGGATTGCTGCAATAGTAGCAGTAACAGGTATTTCAGCATCTGGTCGTGCTGACCTATTGGCAACTCTTGAATCTCTTGGTACAAACCTAATAAAAGCTTCTCCACAAGCAGGTTTTTTTGGAACTCAAGAAAAACTACCTGATGGTGTTGTGGGTATGGTTGAAAGGATAGGACCAGTAGAAGAAGTTACCTCTACAACTCAAACAGATTTAATCGTAAGACGCAGTGATTTTATTTCTGAGTTCGAAGGCGGTGGAATATCGACTATAGTCACAAGTCCAGAACTTCTTCAGGTTGTTGGGGGAAACTTAATTGAAGGAAGATTTATACAGGATGGTCTATCAAATATTCCAGTTACTGTTTTAGGTAGTGTTACAGCTTCTAGGTTAGGAATAAATACCTTAGAAACTCCTACAAAAATTTTAATTGGTAATGAATGGTTTGGAGTTGTAGGGATTATAGATGAGTTAAAAATTCATCCAGACTTAGACAGATCTGTATTTATTGGATATGGGGTTGCGAAAACTCTTTTTGATATAGACAAAGAACCAACAACAATTTATGTTAGAGCAAATCCTACATACATTGAAGATGTTGTTGAAGTAATAGCGCCCTCAATGAATCCAGAAAATCCAGATCAAGTTCAAGTTTCTAGACCCTCTGATGCACTAGAAGCACAAGAGGCTGCTGACGCAGCATTTACAAATTTACTTCTTGGCCTTGGTTCTGTTGCACTACTTGTTGGAGGGGTAGCTATTGCAAATGTGATGGTTATGTCAGTTCTTGAAAGAAGAATGGAGATTGGCGTTAGGAGGTCTATTGGAGCAACTCGTAAAGAGATAAGATATCAATTTTTATTAGAGAGCATTGTTTTATCTGGAATAGGAGGACTTGTTGGAGTAGTCTTGGGAACCGGTGTTACCCTAGGTTATACAAACTATACAGATATAGTATTTTCGATACCTGTTAGCCAAGTTTTAGGTGCGATCCTGTTGGCATTATTAATTGGGGCAATTTCAGGGGTATATCCAGCTATTAAGGCTTCAAAAATACAGCCAGCAGAAGCAGTTAGAAAATGAGAAATATAATTCTAACTTTTACCTTGGTTTTTATCACAGCTTGCACAATTGGGGGTGAGGAGGCTTCAGAAGGTGTAGTAACAATAGAAAGTACAACACAAGTCGAAGTTGTAGAAGTTGAGAAAACTTTTGAAGAAGGTGTTTTAGATTTTGCACAATGTATGAGAGAACAAGGTATAAATTTTCCTGACCCGAGCTTCGATATTGACGGAAACCCAGAGTTTGATGATCTTAATATAGAAAATGAAGAGGAATTCGAAGAAGCTTTTGTAAATTGTGAAGATATTTTAAGAGAAGCTCTTCCAGAACAATTTGATCTCGACCCAGAGGTTGAAGCAGCCTTAGTTGATGCGTCTCTGGAATTTTCGCAATGCATGAGAGATGAGGGAATTGATTTTCCAGACCCCAAACCTGGTGAATTCGGATTTTTTGCGTTCAGGGATGCAGATATTGATTTTGAATCAGAGAAAGTTCAGGAAGCCTTCGAAATCTGCCAACCCGAAAACCCACTTGAGAATCTTGACGATTAGAGTCAACAAAAAAAGCAAATACTCTGAATTTTAAATAAAACTTACTTTTGAGGATTTACTAAGTATTTATTACCAGTTTTATGTTTAGCAAAAGAATTTATTATCTCCGGTTGAAGCATCTCTTCTAAAGATATCTCTTGAATATACGTACTCGCAAAAGTTGTTTTTATTTCTTTAGCGATTCTTGCTCGCATCGTTTGAAACTTATCCATTCCAATTTTTCCAAGCATTGGGGTCAGAAGCCACCCACCTAGTCCCCAAGACATGCCGTAAGACCGTTTAAGAATTGATGGTGTTTGATCTAGGCCGCCATAAATATAAACTTGTTTATAAGTTTCAGAACCATATCTTGAATATTCTTTAGAGTTTTTGTTTGCTGCTACTTCCATTGCAGATAAAATTTGTCCTGGTAACTCTCCATTATTACCACCACCAGTCGCATCAAAACCTAATGTTGCTCCTGTTTCTACTACGGCTTTTATTAAAGTCTTCATAAAATCAGGATCGCTTGTATTGCAGACATATTCTGCTCCAATATTTTTTAATATATCTACTTGTTCTTGTTTTCTGACAATATTGACTAAAGGAATCCCATCATCTTTACAAATCTTCACAAGCATTTGACCCAGATTAGACGCTGCTGCAGTGTGGACAATTGCTGAGTGATTTTCCATTTTCATAGTTTCAATAAAAGATAAGGCAGTTAAAGGGTTCACAAAAGATGAAGCAGCTTCTTTGGGGGTAGTTCCTTCTTCCATTACTAAACAATTAATAGCGGGGACACAGATATATTGAGAGTACATTGACCCACCTGCAAGCCCAACCGTTTTGCCGATCAGTTCTTTAACATTTTTCCCTGCATCAACAACTATTCCAGCGCCTTCGTTTCCTACAGCCAAAGATTTATCCAATCGGGGTTTCATAGATGCCATAAGGCCTGGATGAATTTTTATAGAGGCAACTAAATCATCACCAGATTCAGAAATGTTAATATTAGAGAGATCTCCTGCAAATGTTAGGAGTAGACCTATATCAGAAGGATTAATTGGAGCAGCGTGAACCTCAATTAATACTTCATCATCAGCTGGTATTGGTTTATCAACTCTAACAATAGATATTTCGACATTACCTTCGCTTGTAACTATTGATCTTATTTGTTTGGAATGTGATGTTGTCATGACTTTCTCCTAAAATTTATTTCAAATATTAAAGTTTTTATAACGCATTAACTAGTTTGATGTTAGTAGCTAAATAACATAGAGATATTAAAAATTTTTATTACTTTTATACACCAGATTCAAAATAGGAGGGAGCGGTTACAGCTACTGTTAACCAGCATTTATTTTCTGAGTCATCTAAGCAAACATCTAGCTGAAAAACCCAGGTCACTTCAAAATAAGAATTGTTTTTAGCTAATATTTTAATTTCATAATGTTGACTGTCTTCACTTTCAACAGTTTTTGTAAAACTATATTCTTTTAAATCAAGTATTGAGTTATACGGTTCCGATAAGAGCATTCTTTCAAATCTATCTTTTGGGCCTGTTATTTCTCTATTACTTGGATGTGCATTGTCCCATATTGTATCTACAGCATTTTGTGGTGATTCAGAAAAGTTTTTGTAACTTTCAAGAATGTCGGTTAAGACTACGTCTGCTTCAATAACGGATATTTGAGTATTTTCATTAGAAAAATTACTAGAACAACATAAAAGTATTAAAAATACAAAGTATTTTTTAACTTGCAACTATAGAAGAAACTACAAGGTACATGTGGAGACAAAAAGCAGCGCTCATAAATCCCCAAAAAATTCGTTTTTCAATTTTGCTCACAAGCTTATATTACATACTTTGTGAAATTATTCACAATATAATTAAAATTTATTTATTAGTTGTTTGCTTTTTCGTATGCTTGACCATAAAGAATTAGGGTAGGAGCCCATAGTCCAATATATATAGCTAATTGAGGGTCATCTAACACTGCGTAAATAATAACTGAAGCTATCACAGAAACAATGCTTGCGTATAATCCTAGTTTTATCATAAGTATCCTTTCTCGAGTTATTATACCTGCTAGTTTTGTTAATATTAAATTATGATTGAAACAATAACTTCAAATCCATTCTTCGTTATTTTAATATTTCCTGTTGTAACGCTAACTATCTTTGTAGTTGGAATAATTAGAATTGATGTACAAAATTATAATAAAAAAGACACTGAAGAATAATATATGTCTTACATGCCTGCTTAAATTTATTATATGGATCAGGCAAAATTAGAAAAGTTTACTGAAAAAGAATTATTTGATTTACAAAATAATATCTCTGAAATAATAAAAAAAAGAAATCTTAAAAATGGTGACACTGAAGCAATAATAGATAAAGCATTCGACACCGGTTTCCCAAAGTTTGATGGAGTCGGACTAAACCCATGGGTTGAAGGAAGTATTCTTGTTTGTCCTGGAGCACGAATTGATAAAACGCAAACAAAGCATATTTGTAAATTTGTTGTTGTAGATGATGAGTGGTCGTGGGAATCTCAACATATGATTAGTGACATTATAAGAAGAGATCAATCATCTAAACACTTCAAACAACATTCGATAACTCTAATTTCACCTTTTGAAGGATTAACGCTCCAAGTCATTTCACAAAAATCACAACAAGGAAAACACCTTGTCGATGGTGTAGAAACTCTTGTTTTCAAAAATGGGAAATTAGAGAAAACAATGACAAAATCATCTCGATCGAGAGATCACTAAGATGGCAAAAATTGTCATTATTGGAGGTGGTTTTGGAGGACTTAATTTTCTACATAAAGCAAAAAAAAGTGATAATGAATTTATTTTAATTGATAAGACAAATCATCATTTATTTCAACCTCTTTTGTATCAAGTAGCCACTGCAGTTTTATCTCCTGCGGACATTGCGGTACCAATCAGACATTTATTTAATAATGATAAGAATGTAAATGTAATATTAGGAGAAGTAAAGGATATTGATAAAGACTCAAATCTTCTAACACTTGATGATGGGGAGATAATTTCATATGATTATCTAATTCTAAGTGTCGGGTCAAAACATTCTTATTTTGGAAAAAATGACTGGTCAAAATACTCCAATGGCTTGAAAATAATAAATGATGCCTTAGACATTAGGGATAGGATTTTAAAAGCATTTGAAAAAGCTGAAAAAGAAAAGGATGAACTTAAAAGGCAAGAATACTTAAACTTCGTTATTGTTGGCGCTGGTCCCACAGGAGTTGAAATGGCTGGATCAATAGCAGAAATCGCTTTTAAAAATATGAAAAAAGAATACAGAAATTTTGATACATCAGATGCAAACGTCTACCTAATTGAAGCAGGTCCAAAAATACTATCAATGTTTAGTGAAAAACTAGCGACAAAGGCCGAACAGTATCTTAAAGATTTAGGAGTAACTGTTAGAAAAAATGAAAAAGTAATAAATATTAAAAAAAATATTTTGACTACTGAAAGTAGTGAAATTGCTACAGACAATATAATCTGGGCAGCTGGAAATGAAGCAAGTCCTCTAATAAAAAAATTAGATACAGATACAGACTTACAAGGAAGAGCTTTAGTTGATGAATATTGTTTAATAAAAGATAGCAATAACATATTTGTTATAGGGGATGCTTCTAACTTTAAAAATAAAAATAATAAATCTTTGCCAGGTATTGCACCAGTAGCCATACAACAAGGAAGATATCTAGCAAAGATAATAAAAAGCAATATTAAAAATAAAGAAATGAAACCTTTTAAGTACACAGACAAAGGAATGATGGCAACAGTAGGCAAGTTCAAAGCAGTGGGTGTTGTTGGAAATCTTGAAATCACAGGTTTGATAGCATGGTTATTTTGGAGCCTTATTCACCTGGTATATTTAATCGGGTATCGCTCAAAAATTGTCGTAGCAATTGAGTGGATCTATGCCTATTTTTTTAATAAAAGAGGTACAAGGTTAATTTATAGAGATATAGATAGATAGTTAAATAAGAAGCAAAGCAGTTAGTTTTGGACTAAAAAAATACTTAAGATAAATGTTCTTTATGCCAGTCAACTATAAAATCAAATCTCTGTTTTCTGTGTACAGGCTTTCCTGACCTACTGAGTTCATGGCCTTCATTTGGAAAACGAATCATTGCTGATTCAACATTATTTCGTTTTAAAGTAGAGAACAGTTGTTCACTCTGTTCAACAGGACAACGGTAGTCGTTCTCGGAATGAATTATTAATGTTGGACTGATTATATTTTTCGCATATGTTATGGGGCTTTTTTTCCTGTACAGATTCAGATTATTATCCATTTCATCAAGTAAATACATTTCCGGAAAACCAATTCCAATATCTGAGGTTCCCACCATAGTTTCCCAATTAATTAATGCCCTTTCAACAATTGCGGATTTAAACATTTTTGGATAGTTACCAATAACCCATGAAGTCATAAAACCACCATAAGAGCCTCCCATAATCCCATAATTTTTATTTGTTATTTTGAGCTCCTTTACCATTTGTTTAAAAGATGATAAAACATCATGTACATCGTTTACACCCCATTTGTTACCACATACATCTCTAAGATATTTATGACCCCTTCCTGTAGACCCCCTTGGATTACAAGCTATAACGTTGAAACCAGCTTCAGCATATACCTGGAACTCATCAAAAAAAGTAAAACCATACTGGCTTGCAGGGCCACCATGAATATTTAATAATGTTGGTCTATCTTTCCCAACAAAGATACCCCATGTGTCAACTTCTGATTTTCCTGTATCAAATCTTTTATAAGTAAAATCATGTGATAAAACTCTTCTATGAAATGAATCATTTGTTTTAGAAATTTTTTCTATCCCTAATTCGGTATATTTAAAAACTTCATCATTTCTGGTGAAACTATTCGCAATAAAGAATATATCATTGTCTTCTATCATAAAATCAGTAATTGTAATTTCTTCAGAGATCAAATTTTCAATTCCCTTTTTAGTCTTTTTCCCAAGCAATTGTTTTCCGGAATCTTCATAAAGAACATACATAGAATTCTCAAAAGTTTTAACATCCACAATAGTTCTATCAAAATTTTCATCTATTTTTTTAGTTTCCCCTGAATCGCTTATTTCATGAATAGAAGTTGTTGTCGGCCATTCAAATCTATTTTTTAACCCTACTCCATGAAGCTTCCCATTGAAGGAGAATAATTTACTCCACATACCCTTTGAATGAACTGTCTGTAATCCTTTAGGTGTTTTTTTAATAATTCTCTCTTCGAGCATCGTCCCCATGTCGTTGTAAACATTTATTGAAAAATATAGTGATCCAACGTGTTCGAGAACTGAACCTATTGAAATTATATTTTCCTTATCTCCATCGATTATTTTAGATGACGTACCTGTTTCTATATTGACTTTGTAAAGGTGACACCTTCTGTTAAAAATAACCCCTCTAGTATCAAATTTATGGGGTATATTCTCTAAATAGAATGGTTCATTGTCTTTATCTTCAACTTTCTTAAACTCTTTTTCCCAGTCATTTACCGTAATAAACAAAAATTTGTTTGATTTACTCCAGATATAGTTTTGGATATTTCCATCTGTTTCAAAAATTCTATTAAGAGTGTTACCCTTTTTTACAACAATTTTTTGCTTAATTTTTTTATCTTTTTCAACTTCTACATAGGATAAGTAATTTCTATCTTCAGAGTATTTAGGATTAAGATAGTTCCTTTCCTCGGACCCTTTGAACTTTTTCCATTTTTTATCTGAGTATTTCCAGAGTTCTTGGACATATTCATTTTTTTTCATACTCATTTTTGTTGCAGTCACAACAATGTCAGAGTCATTGATGCTGAGACTGCTAAGACTAGTTAATTTATCTAGATCTGAAGATTTCACGCCTACTCCTACTGGTTGTAAATTACTTAACTATTTTATTATAAGCTAACGTCACCAACATTGAACAAGCTAAACCTACTAAAAAGGTATTTAGATCTGCGAGACCATAAGCATCAGTAGGAATAAAAATTCCTCCTGGATTAATATTTGTATCTATAAAAAAGAATCTATATGAGTATGCGGAACCTATTGACACGAAAAAAGGTACTAATAAAAAAGAACCTTCAGAATTTTTTTTCAGCTTGTAGAAAGTTGGAAAGACTAAACAAACTGCAAAGAGATCAGCAACTAAAAAAACATTAAAGATATTAGAAACATAAATAGAACAAAAGATAGAAAATACAACTAGACCAGCTGTTATAAGACGAGCTTCACTAACACCTTTTTTGACGAGGTCTAAAGAGATGGTTGAAGAGATAGCATTTTCTAAAGTATCAACACTTGATGCAACTAAAAGAGTACAAAGTAACAGAAGCAGAAAAGACATCGGAAGACTTAGTTCAAGTTGCTGTATGAAGCTTAATGTAGGACTCTCAATTCCTTTTCCTGCTCCTACAGCTCCAGCTATACCTAAAAGTAAAATTGTTACAAAACAACCTAAACCTGCAAAAACAGAAGCAGATTTTATACTTTTTGTATTTTCAGCTGAGAAGGTTCGCTGCCAATAGCCTTGTGAAAACACTTCAGCTGCGGTGACCGCAACGACTACTGCTAGTGCTGACTTGAAACTAAATGTTTCGAAAGAATTTATTCCTCCGAGTTTTGAGTATTCAATAAGGTCACTTATCGAGTTCTGGCTGAACCAAACAGTAAACAATACCCCAAGCAAAGCAATAATTCCTATTCCCTGAAACCTATCAGTTACATAAGATGCCTTAAACCCTGATTTATTTAAATATAAGAATGTAAAAAATCCTATAAAGAAACTTATTACAAGGCCTGAAACTTCAACGATCTCAGGAAAAATAAAATTGATAGATGCAAATTCAGCTATTAAAAATGCAGTCATGTATAAAACGGCAACAATTGAAACAACTTTTTGAGCACTAGAACCATACCTTTTTTCTATAAACTGTGGCAATGTAGCTCCTTCAGGAGTCAAAGAGGCTATCTTTGGTCCAAAGAAATAAATTAAAATAAAAGGGGTTGCTGCAGATAGAGCATATCCGTAAATGTCATAGCCCAAACCATACCAGGCAACTTCAGCGGGAGATGTTAAAATCCATAGACCCATTCCACTTGCGTAGAAACTAAGCGAAAGACCAAAGACACCCTCAGTTTTATTTAAAACGAAATATTCTTTATCCGAAGATTGAATTCGTGTCGTCCTTAAGTATACAAAAAATAGAGTTACTAAAACTATTCCGTATGCGATCATGTTATTCACTTTTACCTCACTTTAAATAAAGGGATAAGAGTCCGAGTTTCCTACGTTGGCATTACCCAACAGGTTCAAACGGTCGGTTTTTACACCCTCTCAGCATTTAGCTCCCGATATATACATCATAGCTAAAAACAAAAATAGGTTTATCTTTTTTCTAATATTATGATTTCAGCAGTGAACAACAAAAACTTAAAAGATAAAACATCAGTTATAAAAATTATTGGAGGAATTCTTACAGCAGCTTTCATGTGGGGTTCAGGAAATGTAGTCTCTAGAAGTCTTTTAATTGAAGGAATCGATGAAATTTTTTTAATAACTACGAGAGTATCAATAATAGGAACACTCCTGTTCGTCCATTATTCAATTTTCAATAGAGATAAATTTAATAAGAAATTACTTAAAGAAGCATCTACAACTGCTCTAGCCTCCATTTTTTTTGTTGGGTGGTTTTTTATATTTTCTCTGCAGTACATATCCGCAGGATTGGTCACATTATTGATAAGCTCTGCCCCTGTTTTTACTATTCTTTGGTTAAAAATACTTCTTAAAGATGAGAAGATTTCTAAGCAAAAATATGTATCAATATTTATTGGCCTACTTGGTGTTTCATATCTTTTCATTTCAAAAGAAACTGGCTTAGAGAATCAAGGCAATATTTTCTTAGGAGGAACCCTTGCTTTTATGGGAGTTCAGTGCATAGCCCTAGCTACTGTGTTGAATAGAAAGTATGCACCCCAATATAAAGTAAGTAGCTGGTTAACTTACCAATATCCGATTGTTATTTTTCTTTCATGGATAGTATTTTTAGTAACCCAAACTGAAATACAAACATTAAATAGTTCACAGATTTTAAGAGTTGGAATCTTGGTACTGTTTAATTTAGGTGCATTCACTTCTTTTACATGGTTAATACAAAGAGTGAGCGCATTACAAGTAGCTTCTGTTGATTACTTGGTTCCAGTAGTAGGGGTAACTGCCGGAGTAATTTTTCTGGATGAAAGCTTTAACCCTAATCTTCTTATTGCAGGTATTTTTATATTTATCTCTTTAATTATGAATACCAGAGAAGAATTTTCTTCTTAAAGTAAGTCGAGCTCTTTTTTTACAATTTTTAAATCTTGCCAGGTTAGCCACTTAGGTTTCCCTTTTTCTTTCGAAGGATTTCTTAAAAGATAGGCAGGATGAAAAATTGGCATAAATTTAATCCCATCTTTTACAATCCAAGATCCTCTAATTTTAGTTATAGGATCTTTAATACCAAGGTAACCTTCAACTGCAGTGGATCCTGCAAGAATAACAATAGAGGGTTTAAGAAATCTTATTTGGTTATCTAGCCAAGACAGACAAGTCTCAACCTCAATCTTTGCTGGCCTTCTATTCTCAGGAGGTCTACATTTGACTATATTCGTTATATAACAATCTTCTAGTGGATCAATATCTACAGAATGTAGTACTGTATTTAGCATTTTTCCTGCTCTACCAACAAAAGGAAATCCAGTAATATCTTCTTTTTCTCCGGGAGCCTCACCAATTATAAATATTTTTGCTAAAGGATTACCCTTCGCCACAACAACATTGTTTCTTGTATTTGATAAGTCACACCTGTCACACTTCCTACACGCAGAATGGATTTCTTTAATGTCTAAGTAATTGCTCACAGGCTAAGTTTAATCAGAGCTCTGTGTTCAGGAATGATTGCTCATATTTGATGAATATTTAAAAATGAGAGAGTTTAGAAATGAGAAAACCCTTGAATACTCCGCTTTGTCTGTTGCCAGACTTAACTTGCTTCAAGGGTTATCTCTAACCCTTCTTGTAATGATCCTCTATAAAGATTTTCTTCACAAAAAGTTAATTTAAATATATTCAAAAAGACAGAAAAAATCAAAATAAAATTAGTTAATTTTTCCCACTTTTTTTTCTGAAGAAGAGTGTACTTAGGCCTGCTATAGATACGATACCTAAGAGTGCGCTCAGAATAGTCGAAACAAAATTATTATTTACACTTGAAATACCGTAGTCCTCTAAAAGCAACACTACTCCATCAGTTTCCTCAAAGCCAAAATTACTAGCTACTGACTCCAGACCATCTGGTGAGGATGAAGCGTAAGGGGTAATCAGCGTAAGTGACAAAATAAGTACTATAAAAATACCATAAGAAGTAGAGAGGTTGTTAGATTTATCTTTTTTAGTGTTTGCATAAACTAAGTCAGATCTCACTCTGAGTAATAAAGAAATAATAAGTGCCGTAATAACACCTTCCCCCAAACCAATAAATAAGTGAGTGGAGATCATTGCGATAAGGACACTTCCTAGGGGAACAGAAACAGTTCCACCAATCGCATATTCCATGACAAATGCAATCGATGAAAATACTACAGATAATAATCCCGCAATGACAGAACCTGAAATTAATGTAAATTGTGAGTCTCCAAAGAGTTTTTTCCAAAAAGTTATAGTCAACCATCCTGTAAGAGAAGTAATAATTGCCATATTAAGTACATTTACTCCTAAAGCGCTAAGTCCACCGTCTGCAAATAGAAGAGATTGAATAACAACTACAATTGAAATACAGATTATGCCAAGACTTGGTCCGAGTACAATAACAGCTAGTGCGCCACCTAAAAGATGTCCACTCGTGCCAGCTGCGATTGGAAAATTTATCATTTGTAGTACAAAAATGAGCGCTGACATCATTCCTGTAAGCGCAATTAATTTGTCAGCAACTAGATTTTTAGCATTTCTTATATATGCCCACAATGTTCCCAAGCTAATTACACCTGTAGCTACAGAAACTTGAGCGTTAATAAATCCATCAGGTACATGCATGTTTAAAATTATAAAGGATATGTGTCTTATTGCAAACTATTTGCAATAGTGATTTATTCTATTTAGACAAGCATGTTTTGCTGTAACCAGCTAAATATTTCACTTAGAACAAATGGCCTAGTGTCTTGATTCAGTATTTCATGTTTTGAATTTTCCACTTCAATAAAAGTTACATTATCAAGTTTTGAAATTTCATTGCAACCAGAAATAGGAACTATTTTATCATTTTTCCCATGAAGAACAATTGTCGGAATGTCCAATTTATGAATATTTTCATTTACATATTTCTGTGCTTCTGTAATTAAATATCCAAATCTAAATGACAAACTTCTAAAGACTAACGGATCTGAGAAGTAATCTTTAACAACTTCCGCATCTGTAGATAAATTTCTTTTATTTACTGGAGATGGAGCTCTTAACTTTGGAGCTATCGATGCTAAGGGTTTAGATAAACTCCTTATAGCTTTGGGGTAATTGTCTTTAAATAAAGGTGCAGACAGTACCAAGAAATCTGGAGAAATGTTTCTTTTTAATACTGAGTAGGCAGCTATTAAACCCCCATAAGAGTGTCCAATTAAAACCTTATTATCATATTTTTCAATATCTTTAAAAGCATCTTTTACTGCTTGATCATTTATTTCCCAAGATTCAATATCTCCTTTATTTACCTCTTCTTTCCCATGACCCGGCAAGTCAATTAAAGTTGTTTCAATATTTAAGTTATTAAACCAATCAGCGTTAATCTGATGTCTTCCCTTATGCTCAAATAATCCGTGTAGTAATAATGCTCCAGTATTTCCCAATGAAGTCCTTTCTCTATAAAATTAATGATAATGAATTTAGATTTTGTTAAGACTCCATTTACAAATAACCCTTCGATGGTAAGACATGAAGGAAATGCTTACAATACAAATCCAAACCAATCTTATCTTGAACAAAAAAAGAAAGAATTAATACTTCATAAAGGTTCTTTAAGTGGAGAGTCAGAGCTGTCAAAAAACAAGGGTTTAAGAAATAAAGTTATTGATTTCATAGAAGCTGAAAATAGTATGAGTTTGGAAGACCTCACTCTCGCAGTAGAAGAGGACTTTGTTGTGATGCATAAGGGTGTCATGGAACTGGTTTCAGTCTGTTTCCCAAGTGGCTGGATCCCAGTAAAAAAGTTAGGAACAAATCTTTCCAGCATCCACTCACCAGTAGCCGATAATGAACAATTAATTAAATCCAGTGACAAGCTTTCTGAGTATATGTGTAAACAAAGTATTAAAAGATGGGTTTGGACAATTACAACGTATCCTGAACTTAGTAATTTTCCAGGTGTTATAAAACCAGATGTTGACAAGATCGAAAATTTATATTTTAGGGTTGAAACGCAGACGTCAGTACCCTTAGATCTTGAGACCAGTTTATTTTTTATAAAAGTTGAAGTGAAACCTCTTTTATCAATATGGGATATAAAAATCCTTCAAAGTATTAATTCCATGACAGATAATGTTTTAATCTATAAAGATTTGAAACAAATTAAAAAATTATTAAATACAATAACCTCATGAAGAAAGTTTACATAGCAGGTCCTTTATTCGATGATCACGAAAGAAGTTATCTAGAAAAAATTTCAAATATTTTAGAAAGAAATTCATTTGAAACATTTCTACCTCATCGTGATGCTGGACTTGTTGAAGGTGAATTTACTATCAAAAAGAAAAGTATTATTTTTGATACAGATATGAAGTACTTAGAGTCTGCAGATATAGTTGTTGCCCTTTTAACAGGAAGAGATGTGGACTCTGGAACATCAGCAGAAATTGGTTATGCATATGCACTAAACAAACAACTTATTGGAATAAATGCAAACAACATAAAGGTCCTTAATAATTTTATTTGGGGACTTTTTGAATATGGTGAAAATATTTTTGAAAGTCTTGAAGATTTTGAAGGTTATTTAGTGAATCTTAGTGACTAGTAATTATCTAAAAAATCAGCAAGTTCTTTCTTAGCCTCTAAAACTTTT
This sequence comes from uncultured Acidimicrobiaceae bacterium, assembly GCA_964016255.1. Classification (GTDB taxonomy): domain Bacteria; phylum Actinomycetota; class Acidimicrobiia; order Actinomarinales; family Actinomarinaceae; genus Actinomarina. The sequence continues at coordinate 7,409 of CAXHFF010000004.1, read as the reverse complement.
TCATCACCAATTTCTTGATCACCGGCTATTGGACAGTCTGTATTGGTATTGTACAAGGTATTAATTTGTTCATAAACATATGCCCTTGTCTCCAGATACTTTTTATATATTTCCTGATGATCAATATTTTCATCCATTTCTGTAAAAAATATTGTTCTATCATCTTCAACGAGTGCATCAGAAAGTTGATTAATATAATCATTTAGCTCAAAGCTAGTTTCAAATAATTGGTTCGATAAAGCAATATATTCTTTTTCAACTACCTCACAGATAGTGAGTTCTGTTTCCACAACAGTTGTGGTTGTTTCGAGAACTTCTTCTACAGAAGCAGTCGAACAAGAGGCTAAAAATATAATAAAAAGTAGTTTTTTTATAAACACCTGTTAATTATATTTCTAATTTCTATTTGAGAAAATTAAATACAAAATTATTCCTGTAAAAATAGTAGTCAAAGAATTAGTTACCATTAAGGGATAATCAGTAATATGTGTTCCATAGATAAACCAAGATAGAGATCCAAGAAATAAAAATAAATATGTTAATAAGGATAAACCTTCAGTTTCTTTGGTTCTGACAGTTTTAATCGCTTGTGGCAAAAAAGATACAGCTGTAAAAAAAGCTGCAAAATAACCAAAAATTATTAAATTCATTAAAGCATTGTAACCGTAATAACTTTTTTAAATATATGTTATTTATACAGGCTTGGCTGGATTTGTAATAGTTAATGTCTAATTGTGGGCCTAGCTAGATTTGAACTAGCGACCTCATCCTTATCAGGGATGCGCTCTAACCAGGCTGAGCTATAGGCCCTTATGTCCTAATCACAATAGTCATAATTAAAAAATATTTATAAAATTTTTTCATTTACATCGGAATCCGAGGCATAATATTAAAAGCGAGGGGATGTAGCTCAGCTGGAAGAGCACCTGCTTTGCAAGCAGGGGGTCGTGGGTTCAAGTCCCATCATCTCCACAACAAAGCTTTAATTTATTATGGAATATTTAATAGCATTATTAATTGGATACTTAGTTTTTAGATTTCTAAGTAATTCAATATCTTCTTTAGCTAGTACACCTCCGGAAATTGACCCGGAAGATGTTCTTGAAACACTACAAGACTTTCGTTGCAATATCTGTGGTACAGAGCTTACAATAAAGCTTCAATCAGTAGTAGCCAATGATCCGCCAAAACATTGTAAAGAGGAAATGCAACCCTTAGATTAATGAATTTTTCAAGACCTGAACAACTACAAGAGCTTGATGCTCAAACTGAATTTGATCTTTTAATTATTGGTGGCGGAATAGTAGGGTCAGCTGCTTTACAGATGGCTTCTTCCGCAGGGCTTAAGTCAATTCTGCTAGAAAAAAACGATTTTGCATCTGGTGCATCAAGTAGAAGCACAAAACTTCTTCACGGAGGCATAAGATATCTTCCACAATTACAATTTGGTTTAGTAAAAGAGAGTCTTCAAGAGCAAAAAATATTAATTAAATTACTAGGCGACCTTTATCAACCTTTAAAACTTCTTACACCAATCTACAAAGATGATGGGTTTTCAGATCTTCCTAAAATATTTCAATACAACTTAATAGCGCCAATTGCTTTTAAAATTGGCCTCACTTTGTATGACATCTTAGGCTCCAGAGAAAAAAATCAAAAACATATAAATGTTGATAAATCAACAACCAAGGAAATGTTTCCATTACTAAAACAAAATAAATTAAAAAAAAGTTTTATTTTTCAAGACGCACAAACAGATGATTCAAAACTAGTAAGTACATTACTAAGAAATGCTGTAGAAGTAAATAATGCTATTGCGATTAACTACATTGAAATAACTGACATTAAAAAGACATCGTCAAAATATCAAATAACAGCACATAACAAATTAAACAATAAAAGATACACTTTTTATGCACAGAACATTATCGCAGCAACTGGTGTACATAACTTACCAGGAGAATATAAGGCCAAGTCATCAAAAATTAAATTTAGCGGAGGAGCACATCTTGTATTGCGTGGTGATCCACTAAAGATTAATGGAAATGGAATACTACTCCCAAAAACTGAAGATAATCGAATTATGTTTGTTCTACCATGGTTTGGAAATACTATTGTTGGCACTACGGACACTGAAACTTTTTCAGGAACACTTGATATACCATTTGCAAATGATGTAGATAAAGAATATCTTAAGAGACACATAAAAAAATACTTTCGTGTAGATTCTGTTGGATATATATCTTCTTGGTCAGGCATAAGAGCACTTATTGACAATAAGCAAACTTCTACAAAAAATGTTTCAAGGGGCCATTTCTTTAATAAAGTGGATGAGAATTTTATCCAAATTGCTGGAGGAAAGCTCACAGGCTTTAGACTGATTGCAAAAGAAAGCCTTGAGGTTTTATTTAATAATAAATTTGAATTAGAACCTTTAAAATTTACAAAAGATATTCTCAAACTATCAAATCAATTTAGTAAATCTGATTTAGAAAAATGTTTTAAGCACTACTGTATAGCAAAACCTACAGATTACATGCTAAGAAGAACTCATATAAGTTGGTTTAATGAAAATGGTGGAAAGAATGAAATTAAAAAAATAGTTACAGAATTTCAGCTTACTGATGCGGAGAATGAAACACTAGAGGAATTAAAAAATGAAGGGCTATTAGGTTAAAATTTAGTTATAGTTTGTGGTCATTAAAAAGCCTGCACCGATCATACCTAGTCCACCCCACAAATACCATCTTGAGACAGACCCAGGAAGGATAGTAAGATAATTTAACACTATCATCAAAACACCAAGAATCATTAATGAACTCATTGTCAATACAAACCATCTTGGTGAAGGCCCTTTATCCCCACTCAACTGTGTGGACATTTTTTTAGATTGTGTTGGTTGAGAGTTTTTAATTCTTTTTTTTGAAACTGGCATATTGAAATTTTATCCTAATTGTCATTTATTACAATAACTTTATTTTTAGAAACAGTAATCAGTCTATCTTTTTTTAACGAGTTTAGGATATCATCTGCGTCGGCATTACTAACCTTTAGTTCTTTCTTAATACTGCTTCTAGTAACTTTTTTTTCTGACAATAGCATTTTTAGAACGAGACCTCTTCTTTGTCTCATTGATCCTACAAATTTTTTCTGCTTACTAGTTTGTCTCACAATAAATTTATTACATGAATCCTCTAAAGGACAAATATTACAACTTGGATTTTTAGACTTACAAATAGTTGCACCAAGGTCCATCAATCCTTGATTGAAGTCCCTTGATTTAAAGTTTTTTAACAGCGCATCAGAGTTTTTCTGAAGGAAAATATCAATATTTTCAATCTTGAAAAACCTCTGAATAATTCTTTTTATATTTGTGTCCACAGCGATAACCTTTTCTTCATATGCGAAACTGAGTATTGCAGAATTTGTATAAGGACCCACACCTGGCAAAATTGTAAAATCAGGGTACAGTTCGTCAAAACTGTGTCTTGATAACACTTTTGATGACTCATAAAGTCGAATTGCTCGATTATTGTAACCTAGCCCAGACCATAGTTTTAAAATCTCCTTCTTACTATCCTTCGCCATATCCTGAGGTGTTGGATATTTGTTTATAAATTTTTTGTAGAATTCATCTGCTCTCTCTATCTGGGTTTGTTGTGACAGAGTTTCAATAAGAAGTATTTTCCAAGGATTATGTGAACCTCTCCACTCAAATGATTTTTGGTTATCTTTGTACCAACTTTTTAATTCTTTTTTAAAAAAATCTATATTAGTTGTCAAAACTTAATTCTACAAAGCCTTCTGGGTCCAAAAAGTTACCTTCTTCTGGGTTTTGGCTCGTAACTCTACCTCCAGTGTCACCGCTTGCTGATGGTAGCAACCCTATTTCTTGAAGGATATTAGACGCCTCCTGGTACGTATAACCAATTAAGTTTGGAACCTCTGCCTTTAAACCTAAGGAAACAATTACTGTAATTATCTCTTCAGGAGTTACTACTTCGCCTGCTTCAGGAATAGTGTGGGAAACTAACCCCTCATTTACCTCTTCAGAATATTCTTCTAGTATTTCATATTCAAAACCAAGTGTTTCTAAAATTTGTGTAGCATCCTCAGGAGACTTTCTGGAGAGATCACTTATTTCAATTAAACTTGGCCCAGATGATATTACTAAATCTACTGTTGAGCCAGGACTCATTTTTTTTCCTGCAATAGGATTTTGTGAGATTACAAATCCTCTTGGAATATTGTCATCGTTGACTTCTAGTTGCTGACCCATTTCAAAACCACTTTCTTCAATTACATACACAGCCCTATCTGTTTCGAGGTCTATTACATATGGAATGGGAAAAGCTTCTTGACCAACGGACACAATTATTGTCACTAAGGTGTCAGGATTAGTTATAGTGTTTGCTGTTGGCTGTGTTCTTATAACCGCTCCTTCAGGTACTGTTGGATGTGCTGCATTTTCAATGCCAACTGTAAAACCTAGTAATTGGAGGTCATTTAGTGCCTGAGTTTGGCTACTTCCGGTAAGATCTGGTATCTCTATTACAGTCGGGGAACCACCATCTGCAGGTAGTCCATCAAATATTTTTGAAAGCCCCCATACAGTTCCGAAGACAAGGCCAATCGATAAAACTAGAGCTGGTAGGGTAAATCTAAATTTTATTTTTGGATTTGTTAAGTTAACTAAATTTTCCTGAGTCTCTTGCATTTGCAACTGTCTCCTTTGCTGTAGAAGAATTGATCTAAGGTCTTCAGCATTTTTATACCTGTCTTTTGGGTATTTGTGTAAAAGTTTTAAAACAGCATTTTCTAAACCTTTCGGAATATCTTTTCTATAGAGACTTAACTTCTTTGGTTTTTCGGTTAGATGTTTGGTAGCAGTTGCGATTGGTGTTTCACCTTCAAATGGTGGCCTTCCTGTAATAAGTTCATACATAACTGTACCCAAGGAATATAAATCTGACTCCACTGAAACAGGTTTACCCTGAGCTTGTTCTGGTGAAATATAACTAGCTGTCCCCAAGATAGAACCGGTCTTTGTAATATCACTATCTTCATTTTGAATTGAGACAATTCCAAAATCAGTTACTTTTACTTTTCCACCAGGGGTGATCATAATATTCCCAGGTTTAATATCTCTATGAACAAGACCTCTACTATGAGCAGCTTGTAGTCCATCAGAAACTTGCGCACTAATGAACAAAATATCACTAATACTTATGGTCTTTTTTTTGGCAATTATTGATGTAAGAGTATTACCTTCAATGTATTCCATAACAAAAAATGGTTCACCCTCGATTCCCCAATCAAAAATTTGAACAATATTTGGATGATTTAAATTAGCAACTGTTTGAGCTTCTCTTTTAAATCTTTCTACAAATGTTTCTTGTTGCACGTAGTTTGGTTTAAGAGTTTTAATAGCCACAGTTCTTTTAAGCTGTTTATCTTCAGCTTTATACACAAAGGCCATCCCACCTTCTCCAAGGAGTTCAAGGATTTTGTATCGATCTTTTATTATTTGTCCTATATTCATTTTGAAAATATATTAACTATTACTGCGGATACATTATCTTTAGGTTTTTGTATTAACGCTTCACTAACCAATGTGTCTGCACTAACGCCCTCCTGTAGTTTCTTTTTTAAATACTCGTCGCTAAATTCATTGTAAAGCCCATCACTACAAAGCAATACAACATCACCATTTTTTAATTGAAAATCTCTATGCTCAATCTCAAGTTCTTCATTCGAACCTAATGCTTTTTCTAAAATATTCTGAAAGCCCGGTACATTATGATCTTGTGTCAGCTGAAGCAATTTTCTATCAGAAAAAACATAACAACGTGTATCTCCAACATGGCCTATTTCCATAAGGCCATTTAGGTCGATAGATATAGCAGTCATTGTGGTACCCATACCAGTTGATTCTTTATTTTTATCCTGATATTGCAAAATTTCTGAGTTTGCATTATTAATAGTTTCAACAAGATTACTTGTAATACTCTCCATATTTGAAGTAGCAATTTTACTTGCGATATCGCCTTTAACGTGACCACCAAGCCCATCACATACGGCAGCTTTAAATAGAGGTTCTCCACTTCCAGACTTAAATGGAAAAACAGAGTCTTCATTTTTATTTCTAGTTGGACCACATTCAGTCCTAACAGACCAAACTAACCTAATATTCTTCATTCATCAATAATCTTAGTTGTGAAATATATTTGTTTTCTTAGACTGTATAAAGAAGAAAATAAATGAATAGAAAAAATAATATAGTCAAAACACTAATTCTTGTTGGAGCAATAACCTTAGCTTCTTTTTTTGCATTTAGTTATTACGAAAATTTCAATAACTCGTCAAACCTCAACAAGTTCTTAGAAGAAGCTTCTACTGTTTCACTAATTCATAGTGAGTCAGCTAAAGAGTTTGAAAAAGTATTAAATTTTGATGAAATCAACAGAGATGATTTCGAATCAACACTAGCTACCTTGGTTAGGGACTCCCAAGAAGCATTTAATTTAGTCCAGAATATAGGGGGAGACTTTATTAGCTCTGAAAAAGAATTATTAAACATTGCAACTTCTTCTTGGCTTAAAGGTCTTGAGACATTTCAGATATCAATAATTACCCTGATAGACAATCCTGAATCATTAAAAATTGAAGAGGCTCTTGCTCAAAGTATTGTAGATTTATCAATTGGAGATAAAGCATATGAAGAGTTTGTTCAAAAAATTTCTCAAAAGTCAAGAGAGGACAACTTATTTTTGCCTACTTTTTATCCAGTGAAGTATACCGGTTTAGAGGGCAGTGCCTTTAATTTTGCTGATTTAGTTGTTAAGAAAGCCAGAGACTCATCTGAAGGACTTTTTTTGAGAAGAGATGTTGCAATTACAGGGATACAATTCTCCCCAACCCCAATAGCTGTAACTGAAGATAATTACCGAGTTTTCCTTAATGAACCTATTGGCATACAAGTAGTAATTGCAAATGAGGGGAATGTAGAAGAATTTGATATTATTTTATTAGTATTAGTGACAGATGAATATGGGGATTCAGTTTTTGAAAAAAGAGCTAAGATAAGCACCATAGGGCCATTTGAAAGCAAAAGTTACTTTACTGATACGATTGAATTAGAACCAGGTATTTTATATGAGTGGTTTATTAAAATTGAAGAGATTGAAAATGAAGAAGAACTTGAAGATAATTTATTCACTATTTCTGGGTTTATCCCCCCAGAGGAGTAACTAATGCTGGATCAACAAATTCTTAGAAATAATTTAGAAGCCTTAAAAAGCAATCTCGAAAGAAGAGGTCTTGATATTGATATTGATTTTCTTATCCAGCAAGATGAAAAAAGAAGATCAATTAAATTCGAAGCTGAACAAGCCAGATCTGACCAAAAA
>CAXHFF010000003.1:0-24694 GCA_964016255.1 uncultured Acidimicrobiaceae bacterium | reverse complement strand
GGCCTCAAGACAATAGCGGCTGTAGGCTCTGAGGAAAAAGAAAATTATGTAAAAGAATTAAAAGTTGATTCCATAATCAGATACGATAAAGAAAATTTAAAAGAAAAAGCAAAAGAACTTACTGGTGGAAAAGGGGTTGATATTGTAATCGATCCCGTTGGTGGGAATGTGAGTGAGCAGGCATTACGGGCTACTGCATGGAATGGAAGGTTATTGGTAATAGGATTTGCGCAAGGTGAAATACCTAAAGTCCCATTGAATATTACATTAGTAAAAGGTGTTTCAATTGTAGGCGTTTGGTGGGGTCGATGGACACAAACTTCTCCACTGGAAACCGCAGAAGATTTTTCCGAACTTATAGGATTCATTGAGTCGGGTGAATTAAATATTACACCTAAGAATATTTACGATGTGGAAGACGTACCTAAAGCATTAAATAATTTTTTAACAAGAAAAAATATAGGAAAAACGATAATTAAATTTTAATTATTTTTTTGCGGATTCAAAATATGGATTATCTCCAGAAGCATGATCAGTAGCATCGATAATATTTCCTATTTCAGGAATAGCATCTCTTAATGATGTTTCAATGCCTTGGGTCAATGTAACCTGTGCCATTCCACAACCTTGACAACCGCCGCCAAGCTTAAGATAAACATCTTGACCCTCAACTCCAACTAATTGTGCAACTCCGCCATGAGATGCTATTGCTGGATTAATCTGTGACTCTAAAACAGTTTGTACTTTTTCAGCTAGTTCACCTGTTAATTCAGGCATTTCATCAGGATTACCAAAAATCTCTGGACTTGGTGTATTTGGATTGTCCATAGTCAGACCAGGGGCTGTGGGGTCATCAGAAAGCTCTAACTTAGCATTATTAAATTTATCTAAATCTTTAGAAGCAATAATTACAGTAAGACTTCCAAACTCTACACGCTTGTCATCAGATCTAGCTTGCTCTAAATCTAAGAAACTAAGATCGTAAGTATATTGATTACCTTGTACGCCATCGATTTGTAGAAATAATGCATACTCATTATCTCCTGGTTCTTGTGCCTTTATTTCAAGGATTTTATCAATTGCTTTGTCTCCAATATCAAATTTAAATTTATCAGTCATATAATAATGATAGTGAATTTGTGGATTGTGTAAAATAAATGAAAAAAGTATTACTAGTCATTCCTGAAAAAAGTTATAAATCTAATGATTTTGTATTGGCCGCTAAAAGATTGAAAATTCCATTTTCAATCATTACAGATAGTCAACAGGTATCGGAGAGTTTGACTGATAATATTATTATTTCCAATTTTGAGAAAGAAATTTCCTTAGAGGTTCTTGAAAAATTAAAAGATATAACACACGTTTTGCCTGTTGATCATTCTTCATTAGAGTTTGCTTCGAAATTGAAAGATTTATTGAGCGCAACTGGTAACACATATAATTCAGTAATGAACGCTATGGATAAATATAAATCAAGAATAATTTTTAACGAAGTAACTGAAGTAAAAATTAATAATAGTTATGTGAACGATACTGAAGATTTATTAACTTTTATGTCAAAATTTAACACAGGCGTACTGAAACCTACCAAAGGAACAGCAAGCAATAAAGTTATAAAAGTTACGCATCAAAATATGGATCAGCCTCTGATGAAAAATATAATTAAAGATTGTAATAAAGATGAACTTATTATTGAAGAATTTGTTGAAGGTGACGAATATGCTTTTGAAGGCATGTTGATTGATTCTAAATTATCAAAATTTGTGGTATTTGAAAAACCTTTGGTCTTTGTTGAGCCTTATTTCGAAGAGTCGATATATATAACTCCAAGCAATTTAAGTAATGTAATAGTAGAAGAAGCTCAATGTAAAATAGAGAAAGCATGCCAAAAACTAGGCTTAACAAATGGACCAATCCATGCAGAATTTAAAATAGCAAATGATGAAGTATTTTTAATTGAGATTAACCCCAGAATGATAGGAGGGCTTTGCTCAAGATGTTTAAGCTTTGGATTATTTAAACAGTCATTGGAGGAACTTATATTATTATCCTTTAGTACTGGAAATTTTAAGCAAATAGAATTACTTAGCAATTATGTTGGTGTACTTATGTTGCCTGTTCCGAAAAGTGGTAAATTTAGATCTATAAATCATGAAGAAATAATAAACATTGAAAATGTATCATCGGTAGACATAACAGTATCAAAAAATTCATCAATAAATATGCCACCAAACGGAGAAAGGTATCTAGGATTTGTATTTTCTCAAGGAGAAAACAAATTAGTGGTAATGCAAGCATTAAAAAAAGCACTTAAAATTGCCGAACCCATTATTGATTCCTAAATTATGATAATCTTCATTTATCATGACTAAAGTTTTAATTTCACTCAGTGGTGAATGTACAGTACAAAGAGATCAATTAAAAGAAAAATACGATCTCATTTTTGGTGTAGATGGTGGTACTGAATTTTTATATAGATTATTTCTTGTGCCAACACATATAATTGGAGATTTTGATTCAATAAAAAGTTCAACAAAGGATCGAGCAAAAAGAGATGGTGCCAAGGTATTAACTTTTAATGAGGACAAAGATGAAACTGATCTTGAGATTGCTCTCAAAACAGCAAAAAAGTTCGAAGCAGAATCAATAACTATCATAGGCGGTGAAGGCAAAGAGCTTGACCATCTTTTTTCTAATTTATTATGTATCTCATCTTTTAATGACAAAGAAGTTACAAGATGGATAACAAAAACTGAGAGTATTATATTTAGTAACCAAAAAGTTTATGATGTTGAAGAGAACAAAATATTTAGTATCCTACCTTTAACAGATTTAGACAACTTAACAATAAGAGGTTCTAAATGGGATATTCAGGATGAAAGTATTCCCTATGGATCATCAAGAACCCTGAGGAATATAGCATTGGAAAACACACTGGAAGTACATTGTAAAAGTGGCAAGTTTTGTGTGGTAATTAAAAATTAAGATCTAGGAATATCTTTCCATGGTTTGTCTTTATCAAGTTTCTGTTCGCCTGGTAATCCAAGAACACGTTCAGCAATTATGTTACGCATAATTTCTGATGTGCCACCTTCAATTGAATTAGCTCTTGAGCGTAAAAATAAACTTTGCGTATCAGTAAAGCCAAATGTGTCATTGTCAAAATTTAACTCAGGTTGCGTTAAAGCATAACCCCTTGGAAACAATAGTCCATCATTTCCTAATAATTCCATACCAAACTCATAAGACTCCTTGTTAATTTCTGCTTCATAAAGTTTACTCGTTGAACCCTCTGGACCAGGAGTACCTTTTTCTCTTAATTCAGATGCTCTTAAATTTGTTAACCTTACGGCTTCTTGTTGAATCCATAGTTCTATTAGTTTGTCTTTTTGAATTGGATCGTCTAATTCTCTATCTTTCCAGATTTGGACAAGGTGTCCAGGAGCTCCACTGCCCCTCTCTCTTACATTTCCACCTATTGCAACTCTTTCATTCATTAACGTAGCAAGGGAAACTCTCCATCCTTCGCCGAGTCCTCCTAGAATATTTTCTTTTGGTATTTTTGTATCTGTAAAATATACTTCATTAAATTCAGCTTCTCCAGTAATTTGTCTTAGTGGCCTTACCTCTACTCCTTCAGATTCCATGTCAACTATAAAAAAAGTGAGACCTCTATGCTTTGGGGCATCAGGATCAGTTCGAGTAACCAATAATCCCCATTTTGCTAAATGTCCAAGTGTAGTCCATACTTTTTGACCATTAACAATATATCCATCACCATCATCTATTGCTCTAGTAGACAAACTGGCTAGATCTGACCCAGATCCTGGCTCTGAAAAAAGTTGACACCATATTTCATCTGCAGTAAACATTGGTCTCAGGTATTTTTGTATTTGCTCAGGTGTTCCATATTCGACAATTGTCGGGGCACCCATACCTACACCAAGAATATTTGCAATTCGATTATTTTGAGAAATGCCTTCATCTCTTAATCGGTTTGTAACCATTAATTGATATTTTGGATTAATTCCTAGTCCACCAGATCCTTCAGGAAATTGTACCCAAGCTAAACCCAGGTCGAACTGTTTGCCCCAAAATTCTGGCATTGACTCGTTTGTTTTTCTGAAATTTACTAACTCATCTAATTTTGCTGCTACTAGAACTTCAGGATCATTTATTGTTTTTGTTTCAGACATTATTTATTCTCCTTGAAGAGCTTGTTGTATTATTACAAATTCATCAGCATTGTTCATAGGATAAGTCCCATCTTTAATAACTCTTATTGATTCAATATTTTCTGAAATGTCATCGGCAGTTGCATCAGCATTCACATATCCTTTGTGAGTGTTAATTCCTACCCTTGCATATCTACCCGCTCCAGCTGAGAAAATTTCATGTGTAGTATCACATTCTTCAGAAGCTAAATAAACAACTAAGGGAGTTACCTGTTCGACTTTAAATAATTTAGCAAACTCTTCTCCAAATATTTCTTCAGTCATCCTTGTAGTTGCATTAGGAGCTAATACATTTGCTTTGATATTATATTTTGCACCTTCAATTGACATTACATTGGTCAGTCCCACAATACCCATTTTTGCTGCACCATAATTAAGTTGTCCAAAGTTCCCAAACAAGCCAGATGGAGATGCTACGTTAACAAATCTTCCATAACCTTTTTCCTTCATGTGTGCAAAAGCTGGCTGACACACAAAGAAAGTACCTTTTAGGTGTACATCTAGAACTAGATTTAGATCATCCTCTGTCATTTTTAAGAAACTTTTATCTCTTAAGATCCCTGCATTATTGACTACTGCGTCCAAGCCTCCGAATGTTTCAAGTGCTGTATCAACTATATTTTGACCACCTTCTTTAGTAGCAACAGAGTCATAATTAGCTACTGCATTTCCACCAGATTCTTTTATTTCATTTACAACATTATCTGCAGGTGTACTTCCTTCTCCTGTTCCATCTACTGATCCACCAAGGTCATTAACAACAACATTGGCACCACGGTTAGCAAATTCCAGTGCATAAGCTTTGCCTAATCCATTACCTGCACCTGTAACAATAACTGTTCTATTTTCAAAATTTACCTGACTCATAATTACTCCTTATACATAGCATCAATTTTATCTTTATATGTTTCGTTAATAACGTTTCTTTTTAGTTTAAGTGTTGGAGTTAATTCCCCACTGGTATCAGTCCACTCCTCTTCTAAAATAGTAAATTTCTTTATCTGCTGAACGTTGGCAACTTTGCTATTTGCATCATCAATTTGAGCTTGGATAGCTTTAATCACTTCAGGATTGTTATGAAAAGTATCAATATCATAATCTATTGAATTATCACTAGCCCACTTTTCACTTGTACCCTCTCTGTCTAGAACTATCAAGGCAGATAAGAATTTTTGTCCATCGCCAACCATACATATCTGACCAACTAGCGGATGAGGTTTTATAAGATCTTCTAATTCCACTGGTGCTATGTTTTTACCACCAGAGGTAATAATAATTTCTTTTTTACGTCCGATAATCTTTACATATCCATCATCACCAATTTCAGCTAAATCTCCTGTATGTAGCCAGCCGTCGCTGTCAAAGGCTTCTCTGGTCGCTTCTTCTTGTTTATAATAACCATTAGTGACGTGCCCGCCTTTCATACAGAGTTCACCATCTTCTAAAATTTTGATTTCAGTACCAGCTAAAGGTATTCCAACTTTTCCAATGGGATTAAATACTTTTGGTATTTCAACTCCGGCTGATTTCAACTTATTAGTTAAAGACTCAACTGCATTGGAAGCAATACCAACTGTTGCTGGTCCAGTGTCTTCAGTCATTCCATAGATTTCAGTTACATCAATGTGTATTGCATGAAACCAACGCTGAACATCTGGATTCATAGCTGCTGCTGCAGTTACAAAATATTCTGTATTCTGTATCCCTAAACCTTCTTTAAATTTAGAAAAAACCAGTTTGTTAAAAACCGCATCAAGTATTTTTACCTTCAATGGTACTTTTTCACCATTTTGCTCATACTTAACTCTTTCAAGTCCGTTATCTATGGCCTTTAATGCAAGATCCGCTTTGTCAGAATCATTTATTTTATTTAACAGTCCAGCTTGAAATTTTTCCCATACTCTAGGTACCGCTAAGAATACGCTGGGCTGAATAGTGGGTAAGGCAAGTGACATATCCTCTAATACTGGTACAGGAAATATTTGACCAGTTTTATATATTGCCTGGTAGTGATCTCCTGCTCTTGCTGCAATGTGTGCCATCGGTAAATAAGAGACAATCCTTGGATTCATTGATGCAGGTACCAATTCACCGAATAAACTTTCATTTGTCCACAAAACATTTCTATGGGTAATCATTACTCCCTTTGGATTACCAGTTGTACCGGAAGTAAATATTAAGCAAGCAAGAGACTCGGGCGTAACTGTTTTGATTGCATCACGTAATAATGTATCGTCTTCAGCATTTATTTTTTCTCCACGTTCTATTAGTTCATGGTACGAAACAACATAATCTTTATGACTTACTTCTTCGTAGCCATTGATAAGAATAATTTTTTCTAAATTCGGACAATTACTTTTAGCTTTATCAATTTCATTAAAAAGTTCAAGATCACCAGCTATAGCAATTTTTGCTTCCATAAGATTTGCTACATACTCAATTTGACCAGCTTTTAATTGTTTATATAAAGTAGATGGAGTAGAACCTGAATGCATAATTGCTAAGTCTGAAATATTATGTTCTTTTGTATTGTTTGACATAATAAAAGCTGTATCTCCTGGCTTAAGGCCTAAATCAATTAATCCTGATGCAAGGTTATGTATATTTTTTCTGTACTCACTCCAAGACATTGCATCCCAACCTGTGTATTCAGCATTAATCGGAGTATTTATAGCCGGATAATTTGGGTATTCGTCAGCATTGTTATTGATGTAGTCGATTAAGGTTTTGCCATCTATTTTTGCATCAATAGAAGCTGCTTGATTTTTCAGAAATTCGTGTAATTCAGTAATATTAACTCCTTTTGTTATTTTAATTTTAATGTAATTTACAAAATTTAACTAATGGATTTAACTTTAATAAAGAAATTATGCATCAAGCAATATTATTTTCTAAAATATTTTTAGGGAGATTAATTTTTGGAATATAATAAAACACTTATAGTTACATCTTTTGATGAGAAATACTTCCAATATGCATGTGTACCAATTAAAACTCTGGGTATGAATTATTCCAGGAGTGAAAAATTAAAGGTACGTTGTTTGGTACCCGAAAATTTGCAAGGAAGAGAATCTGAATTTATTAAGATTATTAATCAAGAAAATCTTGATATAAAGTTTGTTACTTCTAAGAAGTACATTGAATTTACAGAGTCAGGATATGCGTTTGAAAAAGAATACATAACGAAGAATATGCATCACAGATTGTTCTTAGGAAGTACATTTAGTAATTATGACAAAGTTATATATATAGATCCAGACACGATAATTTTACGAGATGTAGCTCCTCTATTAGATTATGAAATTTATTCTCCCATATCTGCAGTTGTTGAATACACAGGTATGAGTTTTAGGACGTTCAATGAAAAAGACTATCCTTATTTTAATAACGGAGTCTTTATTGCGAATCTAGATTACTGGAGAAAAGAAAGCCTAGAAGACCAGTTTGTCGAATGGATAAAAGAAAATGGACCAACTGAGTGTCCCGAACAGGATGCAATGAATTTTGTGTTTAGAAATAAATGGTCTCCCCTCCCTCTGACTTTTAACTTACTAGCTTTTAAATTGATAGAAGATAGAAAATTAGCTGAAAATTATCCGCAACCCCTAATAGTGCACTTTGTAGGAAACTATAAACCATGGAATGATGTACATATACCTACATGGACAGATAAGTGGCTTAACGAGTACAGTAAACTATTTTCGCAATAGAAATGAATTGTTTATTTCTCGTGAATTATTATTCCTGTATTAGGTAGTAATTTAGTAATTAATATTTCTTTATTTTCTAGTTTTATATCAAATTCACCATATATTTTTTCTACACTGTGAGCCTGAGAAGAAATTTTGAAATCCTCAACAAGTGAATCTCTGTTAAAAATACAAATTAAAGATTCTTTTTGTAAAACTCTACGAAAAATTACTACACCTTGCGATGATGGAATCAATTCAAAAGTTCCATATTTAAGAATGCTATTAGAATTTTTTAAATTCATTAAGGTTGAGGTAATTTCTTGTAATGGCATATTCCAATTTGAATCATCATTCCATGGAAAAGGCTCTCTGTTATTAGGCTCATCGCCACCATCTAGACCTATTTCATCTCCATAATATATTGATGCAATGCCTGGAAAAGTTGCTTGGAAAAATATAGCTCCGTAAACATCTTCTATCTTCTCACATCTATTTAGAAACCTTTTCACATCATGGCTACTGAGTAAATTTTGGCAGGATGTTATTGCCTCAAATGAATACATCGAATAGAGGTGTGCAAGTGATTCTGAAAATTCATCTGGTTTCATATTTTTATTTGCAAAGAAATCGATCATATTTTCTCTAAAAGAATAATTCATAGTCCCATCAAACATATCGCCCTGTAGCCACTGGGAAGTATCACCAAATATTTCGGAAAGTAACAAAATATCTTTTTTTGTCTTTTTTGCTATTTCTCTAAATTCTCTCCAGAAAGAAGTATCTATCTCTTTAGCAACATCCATACGCCATCCATCTATATCAAAGTTTTTAATCCAGTGTTCTGTAACTTCCAAAGCCCATTTTCTAGCTTCTGTTGAGCTGTAATTTACTTTTGGCATATCTGGTACCCCCCACCAGGATTTATAAGTTGGTTCACATATTGGGCCATCATCTTCAAATATTTCGACAGGTACTTTTGTTTCACTAAATGTTTTATCAAGGTATTCTTTGTACTCTTCTTCATTTCCATCCCATCCAACTTTGTAAGTTTGAGAATACAAATGGGGTCTGTATTTTAATCTTATAGGATAATCAAATACAGTAAACCAGTCTTTATATTCTGAGTCAGGACCATTTTGTATTAGATCTTGAAATGCAAAATGTCTTGGATGTACGTGATTTAATGAGCAATCAAGAATAACTTTCATGTCCATTGCATGGGCACTTTCGATAAGTAAAGTTAGTGCTTCGTCACCTCCAAAGTTGTCATCAACTTTAAAGTGGTCCCATGTGTCATACTTGTGTACGCTTCCAGAAAGAAATATTGGATTTAGGTAAATAATATTAACACCTAAGTTTTTAATATAATCAAGCTTTTCAATTACTCCATATAAATCTCCACCTTGAAATCCAAGCCTTGTTGGCTTCGTTCCCCAATCCAACACATTCTCAGGATTTAATTTAGGGTTAGAATTTTTAAACTTTTCTGGAAATATCTGATACATAACACCACCAAAAAACCAATCCGGAATTGTATGACGTTTAAATGAATTTACATCTAATGACCATTTTTCTGCTGGTGAAATAAAATTTGCTATACCGCTAGTGCCAAAATAAATATTGATATTTTCATCTGTTTGGGCTGCAAAGCTGAATTTGGCTATATTGCTCCGTAGGTCAACATGTGCTCTCCAATAATTAAATCTTTTTGTCTCTGCATACAATTTTAGCTCTATTGAACGAAATTCTGAATCCTCTAATAAAAGCCAAGCTTTTTTAATGTTTGTTTGTGTATGGATTCTTATTTTAAGAACTCCATCAGATGAGATGCTTAAAAATTTTTTATCTAGTGAATTGAATCTAATATCATAGAATCCTAGGTGAACATCACCGTCAAAAAACTCTATTTTTTGAGCTTCACCTTCATCATTAAATACTGGGCTATGATTTTCTACCAAAATAATCCTTTTTTTTCTATTTTCATAATAATATAAAGTATATTGAAAGGTCATTTTGGATATTAAGAAAAGTAGCGGTTTAATTTTCCACCCGACATCCCTACCTGGTAAACATGGAATTGGAAATTTTGGAAAAAATGCAAAGACTTTTGTTGATTATTTAGTGGAAACAAATACAAAAATATGGCAAGTATTACCGCTTGGCCCAACTGATGAATTAGAGTACTCCCCTTATTCAAGCCCATCTTCAGTTTTAGGAAATATTAACCTCATTGATCTTGATAATCTTCATATTCAATCGGAATTCACTTTAGAGGAAAATAAATTTCCTAATGAGTTTATTGACTTTAAGAATGTATATAAATATAAAAGTAATGCTCTGTACAATATTTCAAAAAGTATTGATGTAAATGAAAATTATTATCAACAATTTTTAAATAATAAACTAATAAGAGAACACATCACTTTTTTAACCCTTAATAAAATAAATCAAAGTCCCTGGTTTAGTTGGAATGAAACTGAAAAATCTTATTCAGAACATTTATTTGAACATGTTAGTAACGAATATGAAGAAGAATTTAAATTTAATCTCTTCACACAATATGAATTTACACGGCAATGGGATGAACTAAAACAATATGCAAATAAATCAGGTATTAAAGTGTTGGGTGATATACCAATATACGTAAATCATAATTCAGCTGATGTCTGGAGTAATAACAATCTTTTTGAACTCGACAATACAGGAAATATGTCATATGTCTCTGGTGCAGTCCCAGACGAATTTACTGCAGACGGTCAGGTGTGGAATACAACACTCTATGATTGGAATATAAACAGAGAAGAGAATTATGAATATTGGATTAATAAACTTAAAAGTAATTTAGATAAAGTTGATTATTTACGTATTGACCATTTTGTTGGCTTCTTTCAATATTGGGCAATTCCAATTACAGAATCTGCTTTAAATGGAAGTTGGAGAAAAGGTCCTTGGAAAACATTTTTTGAAGAGGTAAGTAAAGTAATACCGATGTCCAAGTTAGTGGCAGAAGACCTTGGAGTTGTATTATCTGAAACAGAAGAAATACTCCATAAATACAACATTCCTGGAATGAAAGTTCTACAACAAAGAATCCCTTCAAATATTAATCATGACGAGATACATCCAAATGAATGGAAAGAAAATCTTATTGCCTATACGGGAACTCACGATAGCCGCACTATTAAGCAATGGCTTGACGAAAGTAATAAAACACAAGTTCAATATTTTAATAAATACAAGCAAGAACTAAATTTTAAACTAAAAAATGATGTGTGGGACTTTATCTCACTTGTGTGGGAATCACCAGCACAAGTTTCAATTACGACCGTTCAGGATTTATTAGAACTAGATAAAGAAGCAAGATTTAATTCTCCAGGTACAAAAACAGGTAACTGGGGATGGAGACTTAAAGAGATGGATCAGCTGGATTCAAGCATTAAAAATCTTAAGCTATTAAATGAAATGAATTCAAGAAATATTTAATACTGACTTTTTATAAAATCAATAACAAGAGTTACCTCGTTATCGGTAAGTCGTTGAGCTGGCATTGAACCCTTGCCCATAGTTATGGTTTGTATCCAATATGAATCAGGCATTTGGGCAGCACTGGAGTCGGACTTTAAGCTCGGCCCAACACCACCAGATAAATCAGCTTTGTGGCATGCTGAACATCTTGATGTATAAATTTCTTCACCGGATGTTAGTTCTGTTACTTCAGCGGATGTACAAGATATTAGAAAAATAAAAAAGACACTTAATAACTTTTTCAAAGATTACTCTTCTTCTAGACCGGATTTAAACTCTCTTGTTGATTTACCCAATGATTTAGCAAGACCTGGTAAACGTTTCGCCCCAAAGAGCAACAATAAAATTGTTAATATAATTAATAATTCTGGTAGTCCTAATCTCATGACCTAATTGTAACTAGATTCTGTAATTATTTTAAGTTATAGATTTCTTTTGAATGAATGTAATTAATATATAACCCAAAAAAGAGAACGCAATAAAAAATCCAATTGAATTAGCCTCAGTTAAATCAGGTATGATTGGTTGTGTTACAACTGCTTCTTCAACACCATCACTATTAAGTCTTGTTTCTATAATTTGACGAAATGGCCATATTTTGATTAACGAACCAATAAGAAACCCTGATAATAATGAGAGTAATTTATTTTTATAATTTTGAAACAAATAGTGCAAAAATCGACTAAAAATTATTAATCCAAAGATACATCCAGCTGCGAACACTATTATTACTCTCAGTTCAAAATCCTTTATTGCATTAATAATGAATTCATATTTAGAAAGCAACAAAAGAATAAAAGATCCACTAATTCCAGGAAGAATCATTGCTGTAATAGCAATTGATCCTGTAAAGAATACATAGACGTCTGTATTTGGGATATTTGTAGAATTTGATAAAGATATAGTTCCAGCAGCAATTATGCCGACAAATACCCAAAATGCTAAATTAATACTAAAAAATTGAATATCTTTAAGTATTAAAACAGCAGAAGCAACTATTAAACCGAAGAAGAATCCCCAGAGTTTATATTCATGATTTTCAAGCAGAAAGACTATAACCTGTGCGAGTAAAATAACAGAAGTAAAAATTCCTAATAAAAGAGTGATTAAAAAATTTCCATTAAGTTCATTCCAAAATTTTTTATACCCAGACGCAAAAAAGGATTTGAATAAATCTAAATTTATATTTTTAATTGTAGTTATAAGTTCCTCGTAGATACCAGTAATAAGTGCGATGGTTCCACCTGAAACTCCTGGAACAATATCTGCAGCACCCATGGCTACGCCTTTGAGATAGAGTATTAATCTTGACTTCATTTAGAAGATTCAGTTGTCCTGTTAAATATTCTAAACATGAGTGGTGAAACTGTAGCAGTTAATACCGCTAGTAATATAATTTGTTGTTCTAGATTCTTAGTTAGCAAATCAAGTTCAACACCTATTTCAGCCATTGCAATAATTAAACTAAATCTAGCAGAGAGTAAAAATCCTCCTCCAAGTATTTTCCGCACTGAAATTTTTGAAAATATTAGAAGAAGTGAAGGTAGAACCTTAACAAGAACTGCAATTCCAAATAAATATAGTACATCTACATAGAAATCAGTATTAGAGAAGAGTGATATATCGTAATTTAATCCAATATTTATGAAAAAAATTGGAATTAAAAAACCATAGGAGAATCCTTTAAGGCTACTCTCCAAACTTCCTCTGTTAGGAAATACAAATGCAAATAAAGTTCCTGCGAGAAACGCCCCGAGGATAGCCTCAATATCGAATAATACAGCTACACCTACGAGTGCAAGCATTAGTGCGAGTGAGCTTCTAATACCTAGTTCTTCAGGATCATTTCCATCGAACATTCTTGAAAATAATTGTGGATTCCACCAAGCCAATCTCCTTAAGATCCTTAAAAGGAAAATGACAATTGCAAAATAGAGAACGATATTTAAATTTTCAATTGAAACGCCGTTGGACTTAATTACGGATGCATAAACAGTTGCAGCTAATAAAGTCAATATGTCAGCAAGCAAGGCAATGATGAATAACATCTGTCCATAATCAGTCTTGATAGTGTCATCACTTCTCAATACAGAAATTACAATATCTACACTTGTAGTACATAGAACGAGGGCTAAAAATATTGGATACTCTAATTCAGTGATAATTAAGAAAGAGATACCAACTGTAGATAAATAAACAAGAATTGGTAAGGCTAAAGTTCTCAGACCCTTTTCTCTAAATGTTTCCAATTCTATTTCAAAACCTGAAAGAAACATTAATAATAGAAATCCAAGAACTGCTAATCCTGAAATAAACTCAGAGGGTTCGACTAAATGAAGAACTGGCCCGACAACTATACCAAAGGCAATCTCGAGTACTATAGATGGAATTTTCAATCTAGAACCAACAAGTGGAAGTAAAAAAGCACCTAAGGATATTACTACAAGAGAAATTGCGTCAAAACTTTCCATTTAAACTCCTAATTAGGGATATATAAAACTGAGGAAGAAGAATTTTGTGAAATATACTCATTAGTTTTTTTAAGCTGCCATCCTGATGATTTTTTATAGCCAATTATTGAAAGGTCAAATTTATCAGAATAAGAAGTGAATAATTTAGCTTCATTTCCTTCATCTGTTAAAACTTCTAACTGTACTTCATTAGATAAAGCAGAATCCTGCAATTTCTGTATATTTAAATTTTGTGATTCAGAATTCTCGTGTGAAATAAATTTTGGTTGTGAGATAACTACAGCATAAACTTTTGAATTTAAAGTGGATGCTAAATCAAACGTGATAGCGTTAGGGCTATTTTCAGAAAAATCAGAGTTTGCTAGAAAACCAATATTTTTAATTGGAGATGTTCCTCTTGAAAAGAATATTGGTATTTTATGCTTATTAGAAAAATTTATATACGATCTTATAGTTGAAATTTTAGTTTCCTTTTGAGTCGGGACTATTAAGGTACCTATAGACAATTCATCCAATTTTGTTTCTATCTCTTTTAAAGAGTTTTTTTCAATATTTACTGTTTTAAATTTTTGATCTTTCAGAATTGCTTCGAATGTTGTTTCATCGGTTTCTAATGAATCTGTAAATATAGTTTCCTGAGAAATAAGAACTAATTCTTCAGCTTTTGTATTTCTAGTATAAAATTCGGCTTCTGTAAGATTTTTTAATTCTTCTTCAGAATTAATTATTAACGCAGTATTTTTTCCAAATTCTAATGGAAATCTCGATTCTGAACCAGAGAAGAGTTTTATTACATTTCCGAATGCTCCAGACTGTAAAACAACTGTTACCAGATCCCCAGTCTCAAGTTCTGTATCACCATGAGGTATAACCACGTTCCCTTTTCTAAGAAGTGCCCCAACTATAAAATAATCTGACCCAATGTCTTTTAATTTTTTACCTCTAACAGGACTGTCGCTATTAACCTCTAATTCAATAGCCTCTGCTCTTCCTCCAGCAAAAGCTTGGGAAACAACTCTTCTTGGTTCAAGAATTTGCTCAAATCTTCTCGCTAGCAAAATATGCGGATCAACAAGCTCAGCATCTAAGTCTTGGTATGATTTAACGTTTGATTCGTTGTTCACAACAGAAGAAAGTCTGAGAATATTGTGACTTTTTGCTAGTTTTAATATTTCTAAATTTACTTCATCATCATGAGTAAGAGTTATAACTGCACTTGCGGTTTCTATACCTGCTTTTTTCAAAACTAATGTGGAAGTACCATCACCTTGATATTTTTCTATCTGTCTATTTGGATTAAAATTACGTAAATTTTCCTGATTAATATCAATAACAGAAACACTCCAACCAGTGCTAATTCTATTTATAAGTTCTTTAGCTTCGCCGTGTGCACCGACAATAATTACTCTCACGTGCTCTATTATGTCACAAAAATAATTTAGTTTAAGGAATTAGTTGTAAAATCTTATTAAACATTGAATAAAAAGTGAAATACATCACCATCTTGGACAATATACTCTTTACCTTCAGCTCTTAACTTTCCGGCTTCTTTTGCACCCTTTTCGCCGCTATGTAAAATAAAATCCTCAAATGATATAGTCTCAGCACGAATAAATCCTTTTTCGAAATCACCATGTATTTTACCTGCAGCTTGCGGAGCAGAATCACCAATATTAACTGTCCAAGCTCGGACTTCCTGTGGGCCAGCTGTAAAAAAGGTTTGGAGTCCTAGTAGATCATAACCTGCATTAACTAATCTATCTAACCCAGATTCAGTTTGACCTATTTCAGACAAAAATTCTTTTTTTTCATTTATGTCTAGTTCAGATATATCAGCTTCTATATCCGCACTAATAGCAACTACTTGAGATTGTTCCTTTTTAGCTGATTCAAATATTGAATTTAAGTGGGGATTATTTTCAAATCCGTCTTCGCTTACATTGGCAACATATAAAACAGGCTTGATTGTTAATAATTGAAAACCTTTAAGTAATTTTTGCTCTTCTTCATTTAAGGACAGCGTTCTGACACTTAATCCTTCTTCAAGTGTTGGAAGTATTTTCTCCAATAATGCTATAAGAGGTAGACCTTCCTTTTGCCCTGATTTTGTAGTTTTTTTTGCTTTTTCAAAAAGTTTTTCAACCCTATTTAAATCAGAAAGTATTAATTCTGTATTAATAATTTCGATATCATCAGTTGGAGAAACCTTACCTGACACATGTACAATATCTTCATTTTCAAATGCTCTAACAACATGAACGATTGCTTCAGTTTCACGAATATTAGATAAAAACTGGTTACCTAAACCTTCACCTTGAGATGCTCCTTCAACTAGTCCGGCGATATCAACAAATTCCATCGATGTAGGAATAACTTTTTTGGGTTTTACTATTTCTGCTAACTGATCTAAACGAGTGTCGTTTACCGGAACTACTCCTATATTTGGTTCAATTGTAGTAAAAGGATAGTTTGATGATTCAATCCCAGCTTTAGTAAGAGCATTAAAAAGAGTTGACTTGCCAACGTTAGGTAGTCCAACTATTCCACATTTGAATCCCACAAGTATCTTTCCATTTCTTTCTTTAAGAGATATAAATTGAATATAGTAGTTTATTTATTTAATTTTTACTTTCTTTCCGACAACTTTATAAATTTGATATTAAAGTTTTTCTATGGGGGATAAATGACAGAAAAAAATAATAAAAAAACCATATTTGGCTGGTCAATGTATGACTGGGCTAAATCAGCTTATGAAACTACAACTCTAGGGGCAATTATGCCGGTGTATTTTGTAAGTGTGGTTGTGCCGGAGGAAGGTTTCTTATTTAGAGGCAATCTCTACACTGGAGCTGAAGTTTGGGGATTTGCAATTGGCTCAGCTTTATTTATATTTTTTCTGATAATGCCAACTATTGGAGCTATTGCTGATCTCTCAGGTTCTAGAATGAAACTTTTCAGATCTTTCGCATATGGTGGTGCAGTATTTGCATCCACATTTTATTTTGCCCAGGAAGGTGATGTTGTTTTAACTCTCCTAATCTATTTTCTTGCGCAATTTGGAGCTACAGGTTCAAATGTATTTTATGACAGCGTTTTAAAAGATATAACAACTGAAGATACTATTGATCAGGTTTCAGCTAGAGGTTACGCATTAGGTTATCTTGGAGGTGGATTACAATTACTTCTTTCATTGGTAATTATTCAAGTTGGGCCTGGAGTTTTAGGTATTGACACAGCATTAGCTTCAAGAATAGCTATTACATTTGCTGGACTATGGTGGTTAATATTTTCAATGTTTAGTTTTTCAAGAATGAAAATAGAAGAAAGTCAACCAACACAAACTGAAAAAGTTAACTACTTGAGTGCTGGGTGGAAAACAAATTTGACTACTCTACGAAAGGTAAGACAATTTCCTTTTCTTCTCTATTTTCTTCTTGCATACATTTTCTACTGGGATGGAGCACAAACAGTTATAAATATGGCTGGGCCATTTTTCAGTGAAGTTTTATTATTAGATCAAACATCAATTATTGTTGTTTATCTAGTTGTTCAATTTATCGCTTTTGCGGGTGCTAGATTAGCTGGTTACCTTGCAGGACGGATTGGTCAAAAAAATACCCTGGTATTTACAATTTTTCTCTTCTTTGTTGCAGGAAATGCGGCATATTTTCTACCTGAAGAACAATTAATTCCTGTAATTATTATCGGAGTAGTTGTTGGTATGGGAATGGGTGGACTGCAATCTGTTAGTAGAAGTGTCTATGCAACTATGTTACCTAAAGGGGCAGAGGGAGAATTTATGGGTTTCTTTTCGGTTATCTCTAGATTCTCTGCGATTTGGGGGCCAATAATTTACAGTTATGTAAGTGTAAACACTGGAAACCCAAGATTGTCTCTTCCAGGAATTTCACTATTTTTTGTTATAGGATATCTTCTATTGAGGAATGTAGATATTAATGCACAAATTTCTGAAGAAGAATGGGCTTCTATTTAATCAACTCTGAAAGATTTGAAAAGAGAGCTGAAACGGTAATCGGCCCTACTCCACCTGGAAATGGAGATCGAGCAGATAATTGATCTTCTAAACCTTCTGGATTTACATCACCGTAGTTTTTATTATCAACATTTGAAATACCAATATCAATGACAACAGCCCCTTCTTTAAAATACTCACGAGTAAACATCCTACTTTTTCCTATTGCAGATATAAAAATATCTGCTTGTTGAGTATAAGATTTCAGATCAGAAGTTTTACTGTGAACAACTGTAACATTCCCATTGTATTTTTTATTGCTTAGTAATTTTGACAGGGGTGATGAGACTAATCTGGACCTACCAGCTATAACAATATTTTTGTCTTCAGTTTTGATATCATAAAATTTTAAAAGTTCGAGAACTGCTAAAGAAGTTGCTGGTATTATTTTATAATTTTCAGAATATAAATAACCTAGATTTTCAGTTGTTAGTCCGTCGACATCAAGTTCAGGAGGAATAAGGTTAATAACTTCTTCAAAGTTGAGATGTTCAGGAAGAGGAAGTTGCACAATGATGCCTTGAGACTTTTGCTTTGAAATCTCTACTGTTTCTAAAAGTTCACGTGATGTTGAGTTTTCAGGTAATCGAATCCAATTAAACTCTACTCCAAGCTCTTTTGATTTATCTTCTTTTCTTGATACGTACAACAAGGATGCAGGATTATTTCCAACCGTAATTGCCGTCAGTGTGGGTTGCTTTTTATTTAACTCTATGTAATTATCAATTACTAATTTACTGTTATCGTCTAACAGACTTGCAACTGGTTCGCCTAAAAGTATTCTCTCCATAAATATAGTTTAATGATGACCAGGCATTGTTTTTAATTTATTATTGTTAATATAATTCATGAAAGTAAGAATTATGGAAATATCAAAATTAAGTAAATCTATTACACCTTCAGGCACTATGGCAATTTCTAATAAAGCACGTGTGCTCAGAGAGGAAGGTAAACCAGTTATCGGGTTTGGTGCTGGTGAACCAGACTTCCCTACCCCAGAGTATGTAATAAAAGATGTTCAAGTTGCCGCAGAAGATCCTGCTAATCATAAATATTCTGCAGTAGCTGGGTTAAATGTCCTAAAAGATGAGATTGTCAGAACAAGTAAGTTATATTCTGGGATTGAAGTGGATCAAGAAAATATCGTAGTAAGTAATGGTGGTAAGCATGCAATCCTAACGACTTTCATGTCATTACTAAATCCAGGTGATGAAGTCTTAATTCCTTCTCCATACTGGACAACATATCCGGAAGCAGTAAAGATCTCCGGTGGGAATCCAATAATTGTAGATACAGAATTTGATGATGATTTCAAAATAAATATTGATCAATTAGAGGCTTTGAAAACTAATAAAACAAAGATCCTTGTGTGGGTTTCTCCATCAAATCCAACTGGTGTCGTATATACAAAAGAAGAAGCTGAAAAAATATATAATTGGGCTTTTGATAATGATATATGGATACTCTCGGATGAACTTTATGAGCATTTAGTATATGAGGGAGTAACATCACCTTCACCAGCTCAATATGATAAAACATTGAAGAAAACGATTGTGATAAATGGGGTAGCAAAAGCATATTCCATGACTGGCTGGAGAGTAGGTTGGATTATCGCTAACACAGAAGTTATTGATATGGCAAAAAAGATACAATCTCATGCAACATCTAATGTATCAAACTTGTCACAAATAGCTGCTTATTCAGCTCTTAAAAATGGCTTAAATGAAACTAACAAAATGAAAGAAAGTTTTAATAGAAGAAGACTCAATGCTATTGATAAATTTTCTCAAATTGAAAATGTGAATCTTATAAAATCTACTGGGGCATTCTATTTATTCCCTGACGTAAGCTACTACTGCTCTAGTGGAATTATAAATGGAGTAAATAACTCAGTTGATTTTTGTAACTGGTTATTAGATGAATATTTTATTGCTTTTGTACCAGGAGAAGTTTTTGGTAAGAACGGATTTTTAAGATGTTCTTATGCCTTAAGCGATGAAAATCTTGATGAAGGATTGAATAGATTTTCAAAGGCTATAAAAGATATTAAATGAACAATATTAAAAAAAGAAGCCTGTATTCATGGCTCTTTTTTGATTTAGCAAATACTGTATATGCTTTTGTAATTCCAGGTTTATATTTTTCTGTTTGGCTCGTAACAGAACAAGGCTGGACAGATCAAGCATTAGGCTTTGCAACTTCAGGTGCTATGGTTATAGTCGCTATCTTGGGGCCTTGGGTAGGTGCAAGATCAGATGGCTCTCAAGGGAAAAAGCCAATGCTTCTAATAACGACATTAATATGTATAATAGCAACATTCCTTTTAGGTACATTTGATGTGGCTATTTCTGTTTTGTTTTTCATTGTCTCATTAATAGGCTTCAATCTAGGTTCTGTAGTTTATGATGCTTTACTAATATCTGTAAGCTCAACTGAAAATCGTGGACGTATATCTGGATTAGGTGTTGCCTTTGGGTATGTAGGTTCATTACTTGGATTTGGAGTAGCAACGATACTACAGAATTATGGCTATAGCTATGTTGAGATATTTAGATCTGTTGCCATTATGTTCCTTATTTTTTCACTTCCAGCATTTATATTTATCAAAGAAAAAAAAGTTAGTGATCAAAAGTCATTAATAAAAATCACTGAATCTATATCACTTGTGATTAAATCATGGAAACACTCGACACAATATCCAGGATTAACACGATTTCTTGTTGGTAGATTTTTCTACGCAGATGCTATAAATACACTAATCAGCGGTCTACTCGCCGTCTATTTAGTTGAGGAAGTAGGTCTGACCCCAACTGATAGTCAAAATTTACTTGGATTAGCTATCATCATTTCTATAATTGGTGGATATTTATTCGGAAAAGCAGCCGACAAATATGGTCCTCGTAAACTCACTTTAATCAGTTTGATATGTTGGATGATATCTCTTTCTTTAGCAATAATTGCAACCGAGTTTGACCAACTCTGGCTTATCTATGTAACTGGTGTACTAGGTGGGTTTAATATTGGGGGCATTTTTGCAGTGGACAGAGTTTTCATGACAAGGTTGAGTCCTGAAAAACATTTAGGAGAATTTTATGGACTATATTCTACAGTTGGTAGATTCGCCACAATTCTTGGTCCTTTACTATGGGGTTTTGTTGTAAACACTCTTGGGCTTGGTAGAAATGCTGCCATGGGTGTTCTTATCGTTTTACTAGCGATATCGTTTTTTATTATCCAAGGGGTATCAGATAAACAAAGAGTTTAGAAGAAGAAGAATCTTTTCTTTTTACTTGCAGTATCTAATTGTTCTCTAGTGTTCTTAAGTTTTTCTCTTAAGAATTCTGCTTCAGCTTCTGCTTTAGCAGCGCGTTCGCGAGCATCTGCCATAAGTTGATTTGCTTCATGAAGATTACCTAATTGATTCAGAACAGTTTGCCAAGCCTCCAAGGGTACTATTAAATTATCCCCTTCTGTAGCTTGTAATTCGTCGGAACTTTCAACAGAAGATTCAGTATTTTTTTCAGAACCAGTTTCAGTATTTTTCTTTTTATCTGAAAAAAAGCCGTACTTTTCAGACATTCTATCTTCATAAGAGGACATTATTTAAAATCATCTTTCATTGTTTCAAGCGTAGGATAATCAAATTCAAATCCCGCTGCTAATAATTTTTTTGGAATAGCTCTAATACTATTTAATCCAAGGCTTTCTCCAAGCTCCCATCCAACAGCAAGTTTCATAAGAGCTTCTGGTACTGGTGGGAAAAAGAAAGCTTTATTCATAATCTTGGCGATAACTCGAGCGAAATCTTTCTGCATAAGAGGCTCTGGTGAAGTTATATTTACTGGGCCTTCAATACTTTTTGTTTCTAGACAAAATGCATATGCTTTAGCCACATCATTAATAGATACCCATGAAAAATATTGTGTGCCCTTGCCAATAGGACTTGATATATTTAATTTTGTGATTAGCGTAAAAATATCTGTCGCAACATTTCCTTTACCTAGCATTATTCCAGCTCGTGCAGCAACAACCCTGACGCCAAGTTGATTTAACCTATAAAGTGGCTCCTCCCAACATTCCTCAGCAACCAACTGTAAGAATTGGCCTCTATTAAATTGTGTCTCTTCAGTAACAACCTGATCTCCTTGATCACCGTATATATCATTACCTGAAGCAGTAATAAATATTTTTGGATGATTATCAGTAGATTCATATGTAGACACAAATAAATCCGCAGCCCACTTTCGCGACCAATATATTCGAGACTTTCTTTCTTTACTCCATCTACCACCGGAAAAAGGTAAGAAGCCGAGTAAGTCTTTTGGTGCAATACTTTCTCCAGCTAAGTGAATTATCGCGTCAAGTTCTTCAAATTTTTCAGTGTCTATTTCCTGTTTTGAAGGACTCCAGTATATTTCATCATCATTTTTTACAGTCCTTCTTACAAATTTATATACTTCGTGATTATTTTGTTGTAATTCTTTTACAACTTTTTTCCCAACGTATCCACTTGCACCGGTTACTCCAACCTTCATTCTTCTTCACCGTAAAAAAGAAAGAAATCTTCAATCTGTTTTGAAAATTCACCTATACCTGTTCCTATATTTTTATCAAAATTAACGGTAACAATATTTGATTGAATAAAAATACTTTCTATATCTTGAGAAAATTTAAATAGTTTAAGAGCTAATTGCGCGCTCACTTCATCATGCAGTGATGCATCAGCAATATTATGATAGGTTATGCCATCTTGCCCAGATAATGATCTATTTAAATCAAAAATTATATTTTTATTAAAAGAAGTTGTTTTTAATTCTATCTTTTGTCCCATTATTCACCTATTTTCATAACTCTTATCAGATTAGTTGCAGCCTCTTCATTTGGAGGTGTTCCTGCAACAATAACAACTTTATCATTTTTTTTGAAGTTTTTGTTTGTTTGTAGCCAAGTATCTGCAATTTGAAACATTTCTTCAGTTGTATCGAATCTGTCTATTTTCGTTTGTTCTACACCCCATAAAATATTCATTTGCCTTAAGGTAAGATCTTTTGCGCTAAAAGTTATTATTGGTGCACTTGGTCTGAAGTTTGATATTAAAAGTGGTGTTCTGCCGGTTTCAGTATATGCAACAATTGCCTTTGCTTCAATATCATTCGCAACCTGAACGGCGGCTTTAGCTAGAGATGTTGCAAAGGTATCAACCGAAGAAAGTGTCTTGTACCTCATAGAAGAATAATGATTATTAGAATCTGCCTCCTCACAGATTGAGGCCATTACTTTTACAGCAATATTCGGATGGTCTCCTATAGAAGTTTCAGCAGACAACATAACTGAATCAGTACCATCTAGAATCGCATTTGTAATATCTGTAACTTCAGCTCTTGTTGGACGAAATGAACTTTTCATAGATTGCAACATTTCAGTTGCTGTAATTGAGATTTTTCCTTTGTAATTAGCAGTATCTAATATTTTCTTTTGTGCAAATGGAACTTGTTCTAATGGCAACTGTACACCTAAATCACCTCTAGCGACCATAACACCATCAGACTCTTCAATAATAGAATCTAGGTTTTTCATTGCTTCCTTAAGTTCAATTTTTGCAATTATTTTTATGCCTTTTTTTACTAAAGATTTAACTTCATTTATGTCAGAGGCTTTTCTTACAAAGGAAACAGCAATAAGATCTACACCAATTTCTTCACCATAGGCAATGTCATCTTTATCTTTAGGGGTAATTGAAGAAACAGAGAGTTGAGAATCAGGAAATGCAACTCCTTGATTATCTCTAAGCTCACCTCCAATTTCAATATTTGCAGTCATCTTCTTTTCATTTATTTCGGTAACCCTCATAACAACCTGACCGTCATCAATAAAGACTCTTTCTCCTTCTTTGATGTCCTTGAACAGATTTTTATAATTAATATAAATACTTTTATCTGTAGATGTATTCTCAACATTTGTTAAATCAACAACATTACCGGCTACAAGAACTGTCTTTGATTCTGATATTCCAGTCCTAATTTTTGGGCCTTGAATGTCTTGCATTATGGCTATGGGTGTGGGATATTCTCTAGCCCACCCAACTACATTTTTATGGTCTTCATATGTACCGTGTGAAAAGTTTAAACGTATTACATCAACACCCGAGGAAATTAATTGATGAATTTTTTCTTTGGAATGGACACTTGGACCAACAGTAGCAATTATTTTTGTTTTTCTATTCATTTCATTTATTAACCTAATAGCATGGTAAAACAAAATTAAGATTATGAAGAAAAGTTTTTTAATTGGTATTCCTGTAAGAGATTTTGATAATCCTATGTCTAGATTATCTAATATTATCTCAAAAGATGAACGTATCACTTTATCTAAGGGTTTGATAATAAATTTGTTAAATGTATTTTCGACGACAAAAACTGATGTGTATCTAATAAGCAACGATAACGAAGTCAAACTATTTTGTGATGATAACAGTATCAATATTTTTAAAAGTTCCCAAAACGATTTGAATAACGAAATAAAAGAATTTATAAGTGAAAATGATAATTATGAAAATTGGTCTATAGTTCACGGAGATCTTCCATATATAACAAAACATTTTGCTAGAATTTGGATGAATCTATGCGAGTCAAAATCAATAGTAATAGCAGCAAGCAAAGACAACGGGACACCAATATTTGGTGGAAGTAAAAAATATGATAATTTTTTATATGGAAAAAATAGTTTTATCAACCATAT
>CAXHFF010000002.1:0-28740 GCA_964016255.1 uncultured Acidimicrobiaceae bacterium | reverse complement strand
AATCTCTTCTTCCTAGGGATACTAGGAAAACCTCATGCCCTAAATGGTTATCTTTATTTGTACCAAGACATTTATTTTAGAAATTTCGATTTAACTGGTATTAATGTTTTCATTAATGGTAATAGTTTTAAAATCCAAAAGTTCAAAACACATCTTAAAAATAGATATCTGATTAAATTTGAAGGACTAGATTCTATTTCAGATATTGAAGCCTTTAGAAACCAAAATATATATATAAGTTCTGAACAAATCAATACTTTTATATCAAATGGACTTCCTTGGCCTGGATTCTTTATTGGGAAGAAGCTAAATGATAAATATATTGTTAAAAACTACTTTTATGCAGATAAGCTTATTTACTTGACAATTGACTCACTACAGGAAGTTGTCATCCCTTTTACCGATACTTTTTTTGAATATAGAGATAATGAACTTAATTTAATAAATTTCGATCTAGTTCAATAACCATTCCATCAAATCGTTGGTAATCTCATCATTAACTAGATTTTCAGGATGCCACTGTATCCCTATTGCCTCCCAGTCAGTAGTACTTTCTATACCCTCTACTAGATTATCTTCAGAGATGGCGTTTACTTTCAGGTTTTCTCCAACCTTATTAATAACTTGATGATGAATACTATTAACACCTACATTATTGTTAGTCGTAATATTACTCAGAATTGTTTGTTCTAAAATGTTTATATTATGAATATGCTGAGATGCAGCTTCGTTTATCTGTAAATGTTCAATATCTGTCTCAAAACTATCAGGAATATGTTGGTGCAAAGTTCCACCTTTATATACGTTAAGCATTTGATGACCTCGACATATTGCTAAAGTTCTGATTGAATTTTTTTCTGCAACCTTTAATAGATTCAACTCAGTCTGATCTCTTCGATTAGAGACTCTTTCGGTTTTACTGTTCAATTGTTCACCATATGTTTCGGGATTTATATCTCCACCTCCAGTAAGAATTAAACGATCAAAACTAGATTTACTAAATTCTATAGATAAATTTTGTGGAGGTACGATTACTACCTCTGCTCCAAATTTATTACATAAATTTACAAATGACATATTTAATACGGAACATTCTATTTCACCAGGTGACAAAGTCACATTTTCTATACCAGTAGAGATAGCTACTAATTTACTCATTTATAATAAATATAGTTTGAACTTCAACACATACATTAAGAGGTAAACTAGCCACTCCAACAGCAGATCTTGTTGATTTTTCTGAAAAAACTTCAGATAATTTATCAGTAAATCCATTAAGTACACCAGCGTGCTCTGTAAAAGTTGGATCAGAGTTCACAAAGCCAACAACATTAACAGGACTTATAAGACTTAAATCATACTGAGATTTCAATGTAGATAAAGTCAATTCTGCACATAATTCAGCTGCTTTATATGCTTGTTCAACACTAACCTCAGTAGGGACTTTACCTGTAACTTTAATATCTTCATTAATTGGGATATGACCTGACGTGTATATCATGTTTCCTGCTTGTTTAACAGTAATATAATTTCCTACTGCCTTTGGTGGATTTGGTAGATCCATTTTAAATCATACCAACAAGTTTGTTAACTAAATCAACTATACGGTTTGAATAACCCCATTCATTGTCATACCAACAAACTACTTTAATATGATTTCCCTCAAGTAATTGTGTTGATGATGCATCGTATATGCTTGAATGTGGATTCTGGAGTATATCCGTAGAAACCAACGGTATTGATGAGTATTCGAGTATGCCTTTTAACTCATTATCTGCAGCATTTTTAACAGCTTCGTTAACTTCATCAATAGTTACTTCTTTATTAAGTTCTACAACTAAATCTACAACACTTCCATCAGGTACTGGAACTCTCATAGCCATACCATCAAGCTTTCCATTTAATTCTGGTAAAACCATACCTACAGCTTTTGCCGCACCAGTAGATGTTGGAATAATATTTTGAGTAGCACTTCTACCTCTGCGAAAGTCTTTATGTGTAGTTTCAGCAAGAGCTTGATCATTAGTATATGCATGAATAGTGGTCATTAATCCTGATTTTATTCCGAAGTTATCATTTAACACTTTTGCAATAGGTGCTAAACAATTTGTTGTACATGAAGCATTAGATATTAATCTAGAATCTTCTTTAATATCATCATCATTAACACCAAGTACCACTGTTGCATCTATAGCATCTTTCGGAGGAACTGTTAAAACCACTTTTTTAGCACCTGCTTCAATATGCTTTTCAAGAGATTTTCTATCTGCAAATATGCCAGTAGATTCTATAACAATATCTATGTTCATTTCTTCCCAAGGTAGGTCTGCAGGATCAGCTACTGAGACTAACTTAATTTCTCTATCGTCAATTTTTAAAATATCATTATCAAGTTCTACATTATGATCTAGTACACCCATAACTGAGTCGTGTTTCAATAAGTAAGATAAATTTTGATAATTTCCAAGATCATTAATTGCAACAACATTCAAATCAGAATTGCTCTCAATAATTATTCTGAGTATTGATCTTCCAATCCTACCAAAGCCATTAATTGCAATATTATTCATTTAAACTACTTTCTGAAAGTTTGTTGATTGTGTCAATTATGCGAGCACTGTACCCCCATCCATTATCAAACCAAACCAAAATTTTTATTTTATTTTTATTAATCTCCATAGTTGCTAGACCGTCAATAATTCCCGAATGTGAATTCCCCACTACATCTGAGGAGACTATTGGATCAAAAGTAATATCAAGGACTTTATTATACGGAGGATTCTTTATAGCATTTTGGATTGCAGTATTTATTTCCTCAGAACTTGCTTCTTTTTCAATATCTATTGTCAGGTCTACTGTACTTCCGTCAGGTACAGGAACTGTCATGGACGATGAAGCAACTTTATTTTTTATAAAAGGTAAAACAGTTTCTATTACTTCTGATGATTTTGTTATACCTGGAATAATATTTTCTCCAGCAGCTCTGTTTAATCTGAACCCTTCTCCTGCAACGTCGGCCAATCTGTTGGAGTTAGAGTAGCCATGAACTGTAGTAAGAAAAGCTCTTTTTACACCATAAACTTCATTAATGATCTTAAGCAATGGAGATACTGCATTAGCCGTATTTGAACCTAAGGAAATTATATCTTTTGTAAAATCAACCTCAGAATCATTTGCTCCAGGGACATAAATTTGTATATTACTTCCTGTTTCAGGGGTTGAAGCAATTAGCACTTTTTTGCAACCTTTTTTTATGTGCTCATTCACTTCCCCAATATTTTGTTGTTTCCCTGTAGATATAATTAATATGTCAGTTTTAAGTTCATTCCAAGATGCATCTGACGCATCTTTCCAATTATTAAAAACGATATTTCTACCATTTATTGTGAATCCTGTATCTGTTATTTGGATATCTGCATCAAGCTTTCCATATATAGTGTCGTATTTAAGTAGATAGATAAGATTTTCTTTGTCGGCTATATCAGAAATCGATACAATGTTGATTGAGTCGTTATCAAGAGTTTGTCTAAGTAAGTCTCTACCTATACGTCCAAAACCTAAAATCGAAATGTTCATTTTTCCCTAATACAACTAAATCATAATCTTAAAGGATTCAATACTTAAATTACCTTAAATTATTAAATATTTGTTAACTCTAGAGTATTGGTAGGTATGTTAAAAGATAAAATAGAAACATTAATATTTGGTGATAGACCTACCTTAGATTTATCATCCGAAGCATTTAGCATAAAGTTGGATAATTTTGGAAAAAATATTTCATATAGTCCAAAAGTATTCATCCCTTTAACAACACTTTGTCAAGATTCATGTGCATACTGCACTTTTGTAAAGACTCCAAAAGATGGTGGAACATATCTAAGCCAAGAAGAGGTCAATGCTATTGCATATGTCGGTGAATCTTCAGGATGTTATGAAGCTTTATTCACACTTGGTGATAAACCAGAGCTGAAATGGGATTTTGCAATGGAGCAGTTAAATCATTTTGGATTTTCATCGACACATGAATATTTAACTGAGAATATGAAACAGATTCATGATAGTTATATGATATTTCCACACGCCAACCCAGGATTAATGACAGTTGATGAAATCGTAGAATATAAAAAATATTCCCCATCTGGAGGACTCATGTTAGAAAGTTTCTCACCTCAACTATTAGAAAAGGGTAGAGCTCATTACGGGGCTAGAACAAAAAAAATAAATTATAGAATAGATACTTTAATTGCTGCCGAAGAGAAAAAATATCCTATGACAACTGGTTTACTGATTGGAATAACTGAAACTAAAGATGAATTAATAAATGATATTGTGGAACTGATAAACATTTGTCAAAAAAATTCCGCTGTACAAGAAATTATATTACAAAACTTTAGAGCGAAGAAAAATACTCTAATGCGAAATAATGCTGAAATAATTAATGACCTGTTCTTAAGAATTATTGCTACTGTTAGAATTTTTTTACCAACTCATATTTCACTACAAGTACCACCCAATCTTTTACCTGATGTGAATATATATCTAAAAAGTGGCATTAACGATTTAGGAGGGATTTCTCCAAAAACTATCGATTGGGTAAATCCTGATCATTTATGGCCAGATATTAATAACCTAACAAAACTTACATCAGCTAGTGGGCAAGTACTTATTAAAAGATTACCTGTGTATCCTAATTTCATAAATAATGAATGGATAAGCCCAGCAGTTTTTGAAAAAGTTATTAAAATTACAGATAGTGATGGATATCCAAAGCAATGATTCATAATAAAAATATCTCATATTTAAGGATTCGTCCTTGTGATAGTGATAATGAAATTTATCTTAATTCAAGGGCTAAGGAGGGAACGTCATCATTTACTTTAAAATCAGATCTTTCAATAAATTACGATTCTTTATTAGTAAAAGGATTCCAGACGATTTCTAATGATATATCAGGTAACTCCTCTGCTTGGTTCATAACTGATGCAAATATTAATACGGAAGTAACCCACAACTCAAAAAGATTAATTTATAGATATAAAGATAATAGAGAAAATGCATTAGAAATAATATCAAGATATAAACCATCTATAGTCTTAATTGAAAACCTAAAAGACGTTGATTTCTTTTTGTCATTAAATGGAATAACAAAATTTAAAATATCAAAGTATGCAAATTCTATAGATGAAGCAATTGACGCGATAGCTATGGGAGTAGACGATTTATTTCTCAGAGACTGGAGTCGAGAACAAATACTAGATTTACAGAGTAAAATACAAATTTCTATGCATGAGAGAACTCTTTTGTCTCCATTACTTACTGTCAATGAGGCAAGAAATATTTTGAGTAAAATTGAATTCACTAATTTTCTTCAGACAAGAAATGTACGCGGATATAAAAGAGAAATAACAACATGGTTTCCGGGAAGTGGAGAGCCAATTCCCAATCTTTTCAACTTTACATCTGAAACACTTTCTGATTACAAAACTAAAAACTTTGATAATATTTTAGATAATTTTGAAAAAACAAAGAATCTTACAGAACTTGAACTACTCGAGTTATTTAAAACATCCGGTAAATATATAAATAAAATTGCAGAATTAGCTAATGACTTAAATAAAAATATTCATGGCAATAAAGTTACATTTGTCAAAAATCGTAATATAAATTACACAAATCAGTGTTATTACAAGTGCGGATTTTGTGGTTTTTCAAAAGGTCCTCGTAGTTTAGATCTTAAAGAAAAACCTTACACACTATCCCCCGAAGATGTCCTTAACAGAACTATTGAGGCACATAAAAATGGTGCATCAGAAGTTTGCCTACAAGGTGGTATACATCCTAGTTATACAGGTAATTTCTATATTGATCTTGTTAAAAAGATAAAGAGTGAATTACCAGAAATGCATATCCACGGCTTTACACCCTTAGAGATTTGGCAGGGTGCCAGCACAGTAAATAAATCTGTAGAGGAATATTTATTAGAACTTAAAAAAGCTGGTTTAGACACACTACCCGGCACAGCTGCTGAAATATTAGATGACAGGATTAGGAAATTTCTATGTGATGATAAAATTACATCTTCTCAATGGGGCTACGTTATGGAGGTGGCACACTCACTAGGAATTAAATCCACAGCGACAATTATGTTTGGACATATTGATGATTTGCAATCATGGGTAAATCATTTTGAGTTATTAAAAAAAATACAACTGAAAACTTCTGGATTTACTGAAGTTGTACCACTGCCGTTTGTTCACATGGGATCGCCCATATTCTTACAAGGAAAGAGTATGCCTGGACCCACATGGGATGAAATAGTATTGATGCACTCACTCGCAAGGATATATTTTTATAACACCATAGACAATATTCAAGCAAGTTGGGTAAAACTTGGACATGATGGAGCTAAAGTTTTACTTAATTCAGGTGTAAATGATCTTGGTGGAACTTTGATAAATGAAAATATTAGTAGAGCTTCAGGAGCAAATCATGGACAGGAGACAACTGCTACTGAATTTATTAACCTTATTAAAGACGCTGGAAAAATTCCCTATTTAAGAAATACGCTTTATACCTCTTTTAAAAATCTTGAAGGTGTAAGTTCTCAAAATGTTATCAGAATTTAACATAATTACACTTTTTCCAAAGTTGATTGAACAATGGTTAGAGACAGGAATAATTGCTAAAGCTCATGAAAGTAAACTTTTTGATATTTCAACAACTGATTTACGTGATTTTGGAATAGGTGATTATCGTCAAGTAGACGATGCTCCATATGGTGGAGGTCCAGGTATGGTCCTAATGTCGGAACCAATCGATATGGCGATATTATCAAGTAAATCTGATATAAATATCTTTTTAACTCCTTCTGGTAAACAGCTAGATGAAAATCTTATTTCCAAACTACACTCATATTCATCTGCAAATATAATTTGTGGCAGATATGAAGGATTTGACCAGCGAGTTATTGACTTACACGCAGATTACGAAATATCTATTGGACAAACCGTTGTTTCTGGAGGTGAGGTACCAGCACTTTTTCTTCTTGAGGCGCTGATAAGAAAAATACCAGGAACTCTGGGGAATTCAGAATCTTTAAATACAGAATCTTTTACAGATGGAAAACTTGATCACCCGGTTTATACAAGACCAGAAGTGTACAAAGATATGGAAGTTCCTTCAGTTCTCTTATCTGGTAATCATCAAAAGATTGAGGATTGGAAAAAGAATAATTTAAGGGACATATAAAGCTAAATTACTTATATAATCTTCTACTGGAGAAGATATGAATTTAATTCAAGAAATAGAAAAATCAAAATTAAAAGAAGATTTGCCATCATACAAATCAGGTGATTCTGTAAAGGTCAACGTTAAAGTTTCAGAAGGAAACAGAGAGAGAATTCAAACATTTGAAGGTGTAATAATTGCTACAAACGGTGTTGCTTTAAATAAAACAATTACAGTTCGCAAGCTTTCATTTGGTGTAGGCGTTGAAAGAATATTTCCTGTCCATGCCCCTATTGTTGACTCGATAGAAGTAATAAGAAAAGGTAAAGTACGTAGATCAAAACTTTATTACTTAAGAGACCGAGTAGGAAAAGCTGCCAAAATTAAAGAAGATCGTTAATAATAACATTATTATTATTACATTATAAAAATTCTTAAAAACTTAATTATCGTTTTAATAGCTATATTGTTTGCCTCCCTATTAAGAACGTATATTATTCAACTATATATTATTCCATCTGAATCGATGTCCCCAACTATAAGGGTTCAGGATAGGGTATTAGTAGTAAAAGATGATATAACTAACCTTAGTTACGAGATAGGGGATATAGTTGTATTTTACAATCCCCTTACACATTCACAAATAACTTATCTCGATAGATTGATCGATTCTTTCAAAATAGGACCATTTAATCAAAATGAAGAGGCTTCTGATCGTGCATATATTAAAAGGATAGTAGGTTTACCAGGTGACGAAATTGTTATAGACACCTTAGGGAATGTGTATCGAAATAGTGAGTTATTAACTTTTAAAGGGATATTTAATGAAACATTTACCAGTCAAGAAAAATATAATGTACCAAATGATTCATATTTTCTATTAGGTGACAACAGAAGTAATAGCCAAGACTCTAGAATCTTTGGTTATGTACCATTCGAAAATTTAATTGGGAAAGCTATCTATGTGGTGTACCCATATGAAAATATCCAAAAATTAGATAATGATTGAAGATAATATTTGGTTAAATTACCCAGCACAATATGTAATAGGCGCAGATGAAGTAGGGAGAGGTTCATTTGCAGGCCCTATAGTTGCTTGTGCCGTAAAAATAAATTCATATGATAAAGAGCATTTAATAGATGTAAAAGATTCAAAAAAACTTACAGAAAAAAAAAGAAACTCTATATTTGAAATTATTAACAATACTGAAATAAGTTATTCAATCTCAGTATGTGATAATAAACACATCGACATGTACGGTATTCAGAAATCAAATCAAGCAGTACTCATTAACTCTATTAATAAAGTTAAAACTGGCGGTGAAAAAATCTATATTGATCACTTCAAAGTTGATATTCCACAATCAGAATCACTTACAAGGGGAGAAGATAAAAGTATTTCAATTGCTCTTGCAAGCATTATTGCAAAAGTTAGTAGAGACAATTACATGATAGAGATATCTGAAAAATTTCCTGAATATGACTTTGCTAATAACAAAGGATACGGAACATTGAAGCATAGAGAAGCAATTAAGAAATATGGATTAACTAAGCTTCATAGAAGGTCGTTTAATTTAATGCCCAAATAATAGCAATTAAAGCAAGAGTGACCGATAAGGCAATATTAAAATAATCAGCCTTGTTTGCTTTATATGGTCTATTTGGATCAAATCCCATACTTCCATTCTATGATAATTTATATTAAAGTTGTTATATGGCATTAGAAAGTAATCAAAAAAA
Organism: uncultured Acidimicrobiaceae bacterium; assembly: GCA_964016255.1. GTDB lineage: Bacteria > Actinomycetota > Acidimicrobiia > Actinomarinales > Actinomarinaceae > Actinomarina. The sequence goes on along the minus strand of CAXHFF010000002.1, from coordinate 19,773 downwards.
AGATTCATTAATTCTTAAATTTAATGATGATAAAACTAAAAACTCTATATCAGCAGATGATTGGATTGAATTTCGTAAAGAAGTTATAAACTTTGGTAAGAGTGATCTGAAATATTTAGTTCTCTCAGAAGCAAATGGTAATTTCTCTTCTGGAGCACAATTAGGTGAAAATTTAAATGCTCTCATGGATGACGTTACAGCAGCTTCCCAAGCACTATGGGATTGTAAGAAACCCGTTATATCAGTCGTAGACGGTATATGTGCTGGAGCAGGATCAAATATGATATTGTTATCCGACTTTATTATTGCTACTCCCGATGCTAGATTTATTGAAGTATTTGCAAGAAGAGGTCTTGTTGTTGATTTTGGAGGCTCTTGGTCTCTACCCAGAATTGTAGGTTTGCAAAAGGCTAAAGAATTAGTTATGACTGCTGATGAAATAAATGGTTCAACTATGAATGATTTAAACATGCTCTATAAATTAGTTGAATCTAATGAATTAGAAAATGAAACCAACAAGCTAATACAAAAACTTGATTCTCTAAGCTTTATCTCAATATGTAAAAATAAAGAACAAATTAAAAATGGTCTTAACAAAACATTCACAGAATCGCTCGAATTAGAATCAGTAAATCAAAACAACCGTTTTGTTCACTCTGATGCAGCTGAAGGTATGTTAGCTTTCATGGAAAAAAGATCTCCTAATTATAAAAATACATTAGATGAATAAAATTTTTGAATAAATATTCATCTTTATGTATATTTATGCAATACTTACAACTTAACTTAAACGGAGGTTTAAAAATTGAAAAATAAGAAAACACTTATTTTAATATTTGCTCTTGCAATGGTGGCGACTGCGTGTTCAGGCACAGCTACCCCTTGTGATGAAGCCGATATTGCTACTGGTGACAATGGTTTACCAGATCTTGGCGGATGTGAATTTACATTTGCTGTAGAAAATGCATACTTACCATTTAACTATATTGACGCTGAAACAGGCGAAGCTATGGGTTGGGATTATGACGTTTTCAATCATATGGGAGAGTTAATGAACTTTACACCTGTATATGTTCCTACAGCATGGGATGGAATGATTCAAGCAACTGCTGATGGTCAATTCATGATTGCTGGTGATGGGATCACTATTACAAGTGAAAGAGATGAAATTGTTGACTTTTCAAATGGTTATATCAATCTTGCACAAAAAGTACTTGTAGCTGCTGACAACACAATGGTAATGAGTATTGATGACTTAAAAGCAGGAGATTACACAGTTGCTGTACAAAAAGGTACAACTAACTATGAATTTGCAGTTGGCGAATTAGGTGAAGACAAAGTGAAAGCTTTCGATACATTTGATTTCGCAATAGCTGCTGTTATCTCAGGTGATGCTGATGCTTCAATTATTGATGAAACAGCAGGTCTAGGATACATGGGTGCAAACAAAGATAAGGTAAAACTTGTTGGTGGAGACTTAACTTCAGAACAACTTGGTTTTGCATTCCCTAATGGAAGTGCACTTGTTGATGTTGTTAACCAAGGTCTTGCAGCAATGCAAGATAGTGGAAAATTAGGAGAGATAAATGCTAAGTTCTTCTCACCTGACTTCTCTGTAACTTACGATGATATTGCAGAATGTGATGAAAATATTCCTGCGGAATATCTTCCTGAAGATTGTGAAGTATAACTTTTAAATTTTAATTAATTTAAATTTGTAATAGGCACGGAAATCCGTGCCTATTGCTTTAATATGGTAAAGAATGAAGATAAGAAATCTATTTAAACCTGAAAATTGGTGGATGCTGATATTATCAGCAATCATCGCATGGATGTTTTATATTATCGTTGTTGATCCTGAATATAATAAAGCTTTTTTCTTTATCCTTCCTGGACTTAAACTTACATTTCTATCAACAATTGCTTCATTTATTATTGCCCTTTTTCTTGGATTAATTTCTGGTATTGGACGAATTTCAAATAATCGTATTGCAAGTACATTATCCCGAACATACATTGAGTTCATACGTGGTGTACCAGTATTGATACTAATTTTTACAATTGCATTTGTTTTAGTAGCTAATGTTGCTGATGTTCTCAATATTAATAATGGAAACGTGCCAATGTTAGTTCGTGCCATAATTGCACTTTCTGTTTTTTATGGTGCTTATATTGCAGAAGTCTTTCGTGCTGGTATTGAATCAGTTTCACGTGGTCAAAGAGAAGGAGGAGCATCCTTAGGTTTAAATGACAGACAGGTAATGAGATTTATAGTGCTACCTCAAGCTTTCAGAAATATGCTCCCCGCATTAGGTAACGATTTTATTTCTATGATGAAAGATTCCTCCTTACTCTCTGTGTTGGCAGTAGAAGACTTAACTTATAGAGGACGTTTATATTCTGGTAGTACTTTTAGGTTTGCTGAAACTTACCTAGTGTTAACCGTCTTGTATTTATGTATTACACTGCTTCTTTCTGCTCTTCAAAGACAATTAGAGAAAAGACTTGAAACTCAATAGCACCACTGATCAAATTGTTCTTCTTAATGAGTATTTAAATGTAATTAAGAATCTTAAAAATTATTCACAGCATACTGTCACGGCATATAAAACAGATATTGCCCAGTTCTATAAATTTATTAATACTAGCGGTACAACTAATCCAGAAAAGTTTCTACAAAATCTTTCAAGAAGTAATTATTCAAAAACAACGTTAAACAGAAAAATTGCATCTGTAACAGCATTTCTCAATTGGTGTTCAAAAACAAAACAAATCAATGTTCCGGATACTTCTAACCTTAAAGCACTTAAAACTGAGAAAAAACTACCCAATATCATGACAAGTAATTATATAAATACACTTCTTAATGATATTCCAATTGGTACTACTAAAGAGATTAGAGATAGAGCCATTATAGAAATTTTATATTCATCAGGCTTAAGGGTCTCTGAAATTAGTAATTTAAAACTCACTGATATAAAAAAGGATTTATCTTTACGTGTCTTAGGTAAGGGTAGCAAAACTAGAATTCTTCCAATGACCAAGCAAGCTTACAAATACTACAAATTATGGCTCAGTAGCAGAGAGAATGTTAGCAAAACAGAATCTGGAGACTTCCTTTTTTTAGGAATTCACGGAAGTAAGATTTCAGATAGAGAAATTAGAAGAATTGTTAAACTACGACTTGGTACTTTTCCACACAGTATTAGACATACATTCGCAACACATTTGCTTGATGGTGGTGCAGATCTTAGAGTCGTACAAGAACTACTTGGACATACTGATCCGAGTACTACTCAAATTTATACACATGTCTCAAAGAAACAACTTAAAGAAAAATATAAAAGAACTCATCCAAGAGGTTGATTAATACCAGTTCGTGGGTATCATTTAAAAGAAATAGACACCACATTTTTAAAGTTTCCTTGGTGAACGAAAGTTTGGAAACCGCGAAAGTAATAAATGTGGGATGAAATAACCAAAGGAGAATAATGAGTACAAACATGAAAGAACTCTTGGAAGCAGGAGTTCATTTTGGTCATCAGACCCAACGCTGGAACCCTAAAATGGATAATTATATTTATGGTGATAAAAGCGGAATACATATTTTAGACCTGAGAATAACATACGAAGCAATTGCTCAAGCTGAAGAGTTTGTTCAGAAAATTGTAGCAAATAGTGGGAAAGTTCTATTTGTCGGAACAAAACCTCAGGCTCAAAATGTTATTCAAGAACAAGCAGAATCTGCAGGAATGCCTTTTGTTAACCACAGGTGGCTTGGAGGAATGCTTACAAATTTTAAAACTATTATTAAAAGAGTAATCTATTTGAAAGAGTTAATTTCCCTAGAAGACTCTGGAGAAATTAATGCATATCCTAAACCTGAAAGACTTAGGATTAGAAGAGAAATTGCAAAGTTAACACGTTCAATAGGTGGGATTGTAAATTTAAGTAAAATACCTGATGCGATATTTATCGTTGATCTTATGAATGAATCCACAGCTCTTACTGAGGCTAATAAATTAGGAATCCCTGTAATTGGTTTAGCTGATTCTAATGTTGATCCTACAGGCGTAGACATAGTTATACCTGGAAATGATGATGCTATTAGATCAATTGAAGTAGTAACTTCTGCAATCGCAGAAGCATGTGCTAAAGGTGCTGGCCTTGAAGCTGTCAAGGCTGAAAAGGAGAGCGAGTAGTGACTATTTCAGCTAGCGATGTTAAAAAACTTAGAGATATGACTGGTGCTGGAATGATGGATGCTAAAAAAGCGCTTACTGAATCAAATTCTGACTTTGATGCTGCAGTGAAATACTTAAGGGAAAAGGGTTTAGCAGATTCAAAAAAACGAGCAGATAAAGAAGCCAATCAAGGAACCATTGGAGATTATATTCACTACCAACAAGATAGAGCAGTATCAGGAGTGTTAGTTGAACTTGCATGTGAAACAGATTTTGTTGCTAAAAGTGAGGAATTTAAAGATTCTGCAAAACAAATAGCTATGCATATTGCTGCAATGAAACCTAATTATTTAAATATTGAAGATATTCCTGATAGTAAATTAGCAGAAGAGAAAGAAATTATTGCAAAACAATCTGAAAATGAAGGTAAGCCAGCTGATGTAATAGAAAAAATCGTAGAAGGTCGGATTACTTCTTTTTATAAAGACAATGTTCTAAACGAACAAATATTTTGTAATCCTGAAATATACGAGGGTAAAGTTAGCACTATGATAGAAGAGATGTCAGGAAAATTAGGTGAGAAAATCTTTATAAAACAATTTTCTAGAGTGGAAGTAGGTTCTTAAATGTCAAAGAGAGTGCTTTTAAAACTCTCTGGTGAATCATTTGCCGATACTGATTCTAACTTTGGCATATCGCCAAAAATATTAACTGATATTGCAAATCAGATCTCTAAAGCTAACGAAGAAGGTATTCAGATAGCCGTTGTTGTTGGCGGGGGAAACTTTTTTAGAGGAGTCCAGGATTCAGCAAAAGATATGGCACAAGCTAACGCTGACTACATGGGGATGTTAGCCACAGTAATAAATGCTGTTGCCCTTAAAGATGCACTTGATAAAAATGGTACACAAACACGCGTCCAGTCTGCAATTACAATGACAGCAGTTGCCGAACCCTACATTCGTTTAAAAGCAATTAGACACCTTGAAAAAGGAAGAATTGTAATCTTTGCAGCTGGTACGGGAAATCCATATTTTACAACTGATACAGCGGCATCACTTCGCGCAGCTGAGATAGAAGCTGATGTAGTTTTAAAATCAACAAGAGTAGAAGGTGTTTTTTCTTCAGATCCTGAAACAAATGAAAACGCATCATTGTTTAGTCAGATTTCTTATACCGATGTTGTCGAGAAAAAACTTGGAGTAATGGATCTAACAGCAATTACCTTATGTGAGGAAAACAATATGCCGATTAGAGTTTTCGATGGTACTAAAGATACAAATATTTATGATGTTTTATCCGGTAAAGATCTAGGAACGTTGATAAGTTCATTATGACACAAGCAATTATCACCGATGTTGAAGGTAATATGAAAATATCAATTAATCACCTAGTTGAAGAATTTACTAAAATTAGAACCGGCAGAGCAAATCCATCATTAGTTTCTAATATTCAAGTAGATTATTATGGGACTAAGACACCACTACAACAACTTGCATCTATAAGTGTTCCAGATCCTAAATTACTACTTATTCAACCTTTCGACAAAGGTTCATTTGAAGAAATTGAAAAAGCTATACAAAATTCAGATATTGGTTTAAATCCAGCTAATGACGGAGAAGTAATAAGAATTCCTATACCTTCATTATCTGAAGATAGGCGTAAAGAGCTTACTAAAGTTGCATCTAAATTTTCGGAAGATTCTAAAATTTCTATTCGCTCTCACAGAAGAACTGGTATTGACGAGCTAGGTAAAATGAAAGATGATATTTCAGCAGATGATCTTAAAAGATCTGAAACTCAAATTCAAGAACTAACTGATAAGTACGTAAAAATGGTTGATGAGTTACTTTCAGTTAAGCAAAATGAACTTCTCGAAGTATAGATTTAATTTTTCATCCGATGATGACGGCACTTTTTGGCCCGGAGTAATAGAGCTTCCAGTTGAAGAAACAGCAGATAATAATAAAAATTCAAATAGGTTCAATGCGAATCCAAGACTTCTAACTGCAATTGGTCTTATAACATTACTATCTGTTTTCTTTATAAATAAGAATTCTGCATACTTACTCCTAATATTTGCAGTTATTATCTCTTCTAAAGAGTGGTTTGATATGTTCGATTATGGCATTATTGTACCTTATCCTTTTTTACTTTATTCAGCAATAGCTCCTATGACGGTTGTTTATTATTTTGACATATCACTAATTTATGTTCCCTTTTTTATGCTTCCAATTGGTTTAATTATTTATACAGGATCTTTTGTGAACTATGGAATTTATGAAAAATTTGGAAGTATGTTTATTTTTCACACGTGGTTTAGTCTAGGGATAACTTCCGTAGTCTTTATTCTTAAAAATAATACGTTACTTTTTACGTATTTTGCTATTATTTCAATTTCCCTTTCTGACACATTAGCATATGAAATTGGCCGTCGATATGGAAAAAGAAAGCTAATTGAGAACATTTCACCAAATAAAACTGTAGAGGGGCTGATTGCCGGCTTACTTTCTGGATCGATAGCAATGTATTTAAATTTAGTTATAAACACAGAGACAACTCCATTATTCGCAATACTAATAAGCTTTATTTTTATTTGTTTTGGCGTATTAGGTGATTTATTTGTTTCAAGGATTAAAAGAACATTAAGCGTTAAAGATTCTAGTTCCTTGTTACCAGGCCATGGAGGCTTGCTTGATCGAATAGACTCCTATTTGTTGTCCTTTCCAGTGTTACTATTGTTTTCACAGTTTTCTTATTTAATCCCGTAAGTGAGATAATAAATATATGAATGGAATTCTCACTATATTATTTTTAACCTTTTTTGTAGTATTGCATGAATTTGGTCACTATCTTTCAGCTCGTAGATCTAAAATTGCTGTATCAGAATTCTTTGTAGGTTTCGGTCCCAAGGTATTTTCTTTTACAAAAGGAGGTACAGAATACGGTCTTAAAGCGATTCCGCTTGGAGGATATGTAAAAATTCCTGGAATGGATGAATCAGAAGACACATCCGATTATGAACCATCAGAGTTGTTTCATAATGCAAAATGGACTACTAAATTCTATATAGCAATATCTGGAATACTTGTAAATTTTCTAACAGCTTGGTTAATTATTTTTGGAATTCTTTCAACTAATGGGGTAAATACCCCAACATTAGAAATTGCTAATACAGGCGACTCTCTCCAAGGGAATGTCAACGCACCTTCGGTAGAAGCAGGACTTTTACCAGGTGACACAATAGTAACTTTTTCAGGTACCACTGTGGCTACTTGGGATGAATTAGTTTCAATTATCGAAAGTAATCCGGGTAAAGAGGTATCAATTACCTATTTAAGAGGTGGAAATCTTATTGACTCTAATACAATATTAGAAACCAGAATCTTAAACAGTCAAGAAATTGGTTACCTTGGTGTTACACCAACTATTAAAAATGAAAAAATAGGGGTATTAACAGCTGTTAAAAATACCACTGTACTTGAGGTACAGATGACAGTAGCTGCTGTAGATGGGATTATAACTTTGTTCAGTCCCGATAATATAAAAACACTACTCGGAACTTATACAGGTCAAACCATACCTGATGAAGTAAGACCTCTGAGCCCAATCGGATTGGCACAGGCTGGTAATCAAATAGCTGAAGATAGTTATGTAAACTTATTTAGTCTGTTAGCTTTTGTTAATATATTTCTTGCAGTTTTTAACGCACTACCTTTCATACCTCTTGATGGTGGGAGGGTTGTCTTAGCATTAGTTGAAGGTATAACTGGTAAAAAGGTCTCCGACAGAAAACTCTATCCAATAGCTGCTATCGTTGTTGGCATATTTATCTTTTTGGGTATTACAGCATTTTATCTTGATATAACTCAACCAATTCAATTATGATTTATCCTCGTAGAAAAACCAAACAATTGTTACTCGGAAACGTAGGTATTGGTTCAGAATCAGAAGTATCAGTTCAATCAATGACTACAACTAAAACAAGAAATACTGACGATACTTTAGAACAAATATATGCTTTGGCAGCTAGCGGAGCTGATATAGTTCGGGTTACTTGTAATGAACTCGAAGCTGCTGAGTCTTTGGTTAAAATCTGCACTCGTAGTCCAGTGCCGATTGTTGCGGATATTCATTTTCAGTACAAACTAGCACTTGCTGCTATAGAAGCTGGAGTACAGGGTTTAAGACTAAATCCTGGAAATATTCGTAATGAAGGTCAAATTAAACAAGTTGCTAAAGAATGTTTAAAATCTAACATACCAATAAGAATTGGGGTTAACGCAGGTTCTCTTGATAAAGATTTACTAGAAAAGTACGGTGAAGCAACTCCCGAAGCTCTTGTTGAGTCGGCTTTAAAAGAAGTTAGATATTTAGAAGAGGTTAATTTCTATAATATTAAGATATCCGTTAAACATTCCAATGTGCCGTTGATGATTGATTCGTACAGACTTTTAGCACAAAAAGTTGATTATCCGTTGCATCTTGGAGTTACTGAAGCCGGACCTCTTCCTGGTGGGTTAATTAAATCTACTGCAGGAATTGCTACATTATTGTCAGAAGGCATTGGTGACACTATAAGAATGTCACTAACTACTGATCCAATTGAAGAAGCTAAACATGGACGACAACTCTTAGAATATCTTGGATTAAGAGAGCGTAAATCACTAGATCTTATTGCTTGCCCTAGTTGCGGTAGAGCGGAAGTAGACGTTATTAAAGTAGCATCCGACGCCCAATCAGCTTTAGAAAATGAAGGACTGCCCATTCAGGTAGCAGTTATGGGTTGTGTTGTTAACGGACCTGGAGAAGCAAGGTCTGCAGATTTAGGTATTGCTGCTGGAAAGAAAAGAGGACATTTATTCATCAAGGGAGAAGTTGTTAAAGTTGTTGACGAAAAAGATATGGTCTCAGCTTTACTTGAAGAAGGAAGACTTCTTGCCAAGGAGGGAATCGAGGCAAGATTGGCTGCTGCAGATAAAGATGCTGCGAAATTAGCCCAGCAGGATGCTGAAGAGCTTATGGGCATTCAAGGGGACATCAATAACTTTGAGGAAAGAACAAAAGCTGTTGTTGAGATTACTTCAAAACAAGATAATCCTAAATAAAACATTTAAGATATAAACATGGTAAAAAAGCTTACTCCGATGTCGGAAGATTTTAATCAGTGGTACACAGATATTATTCAAGAAGCACAGTTAGCTGATTATGCACCGGTTAAAGGAACAATGGTTATAAGGCCATATGGATATGCATTATGGGAGCACATTCAGGCTTATCTTGATAAAAGATTTAAAGAAACTGGTCATCAAAATGCATATTTTCCATTATTTATACCGAAGTCTTTCATACAAAAAGAAGCTGAACATGTTGAGGGTTTTTCTCCAGAGCTAGCAACAGTTACCCATGCAGGCGGAAAAGAACTTGAGGAGCCTTTAATAGTAAGACCAACATCTGAAACAATTATCAATCACATGTTTTCTAAATGGATAAAAAGTCACAGAGACCTTCCAATGCTTATAAATCAATGGGCTAACGTTGTTAGATGGGAGATGAGAACTAGGTTATTTCTCCGAACGTCAGAGTTTCTATGGCAAGAGGGACATACTGCACATCAAACTAAAGAAGAAGCAACACAAGAAGCATTGCAAATGCTAGATATATATGAAGAATTTACTCAACAAGTTGCAGCTGTAAAAGTTATAAAAGGTACCAAATCTGAGATAGAAAAATTTGCAGGAGCTAAAGTTACTTACTCTATAGAAGCTATGATGTTAGACAAAAAAGCTCTTCAAGCAGGAACTTCACATGAGTTAGGTCAGAACTTTTCAAAAGCTTTTGAAATACAATACTCTGACGAGCAAAATCAGTTAGCTCATCCCTATCAAACGAGCTGGGGTGTTAGCACTAGATTGATTGGCATGATAATAATGGCTCATGGCGACGATAAAGGTTTAAAACTTCCTCCAGCCATTGCTCCAATACAAGTAGTTATTATTCCAATTATCCCCAAAAATACTGATCCTGACGAAATATTAAGAGCTGCTGACAAAATCAAAAATTCATTGCCTGATATTAGAGTCAAAATTGATGATAGGGAAGAAGTATCACCAGGATTCAAATTTAATGAATGGGAATTAAAAGGAGTACCACTTCGTATAGAAATCGGCCCTAAAGATATTGAACAGAAATCAGTCATTGTTGCCAGGAGAGATATTGTAGATTCAAAAACGAAAATATCAATTGAGACACTACCTAGTGAAATTATAAAAACTCTAGATCTAATTCAGAATGATATGTTTAAAGTAACTGAAGACTTTCTTTCTGCAAATACTTCTCATGCAAATGATATGGATGAACTTTTATCCCAACTCAAGGATAATGATGGATTTGTATCGTGCTATTGGTTTGAAGATAAAGAGGACGAACTAAAAGTCAAAGAACTTACTAAAGCTACTATTCGCTGTTATCCACTCGAGAATACAGAAGAAAAACTTTCAGTAAATAAAACAGATCTCCATGGTAAGTACGCTATTTTTTCTAAATCATATTAAAAAACTTCTTTCTCTTTAATTCACTATTTGTTAAAATGGAGTAGACAATTTAGCTATATTTGGTGGGTGTCATAACCCACTTTTTTTATGAACGGAGGAATGATGGAGTACACTGAATTCGACATCGAAAATTCCGTTATTAAATTTTTAGCTGAGGAAAATTTAGAACTCTACGATATAAACATTGTCAATTACCCTACAATCGACAAAATTGAAATATATGTTTACTCTGACGAATTAATTGATTACAGCATTATTAAAAGATTAAATTATCAACTACAACGACATCTTGAAGATTACAATTTATTCAACGGAGATTATGAACTTATTATTTCAACTCCAGGCATTGAAAGATCTTTAAAAACGGAGCGTCATTATGAGTTGGCCATAGGTGAAAATATTAAAATTAAAGTTATTACACCGATTAATGATATGTACACCTTTGAAGGACAGTTACAAAGTTTTATTAATAATGTCGTACTTATATCAGACGACAATGATGACTTAGAAATAGATTTAGAAAACATTAAAAAAGCAAAAATACAATATAACAAATTTAAACAGAAAGTTAAATAGGTGCAATTATGAAATTAGGTGGAGATATAAAACAAGCTATTGAATCTTTAGCCCTAGATAAAGGAGTTACGGTCGATAGTATGTATGAGGCTTTAGTCTCAGCGTTCAGATCAGCGTACATGAGAATTGAAGGCGCAGCAGAGGAAGCCAGAGTTACTTTGGATCCAGATAGTGGAGATGTTACTGTATATGCACAAGAGTTAGATAATGAAGGTAATGTTCTTAAAGAATGGGAAGCTGATATAAGTGATAATGATTTTGGTCGAATAGCTGCTCAATCTTTTAAACAAATGATGACTACTAAAGTTCGAGATGCAAAAAGAGCAACTGTACTTGAGGCCTATATTGGCAGAGAGGGAGAACTGATAACTGGTATAGTTACTCAATTTGATTCCCGATTTAATCAAACAATAATTGATCTTCAAGATGCTGAAGCTGTAATACCCTCAAGCGAAAGGATTCCTTTCGAAAGATTAGAAAGAGGAAATAGGATAAAGGCACTAATTACAGAAGTACGTGAAGACGCAAAAGGTATTCCAATAATTATAAGTAGAAATAGACCGGAATTTATTCAAAGAATGCTTGAACTAGAAGTACCCGAACTAAATGATGGAACTGTTGAACTTCGAGCTATAGCTAGAGAAGCAGGAAGTAGAACTAAAATTGCTGTATTTTCAAATGATCCAAATGTTGATCCAAAAGGAGCTTGCGTTGGATCAAGAGGTTCTAGGGTCAGACAGATTGTGAATGAACTAAAAGGCGAAAAATTAGATGTTGTCGAGTGGAGAGAAGACAAGGTCCGTTTTATTATTGAAGCACTTGGACCTGCAGACATCGAACTCGTAGATATTGACGAACATACAAAAAGTGCAAAAGTAACTGTAAAGGATAACCAGTTATCCCTAGCAATTGGTAAAGAAGGTCAAAATGCAAGGCTTGCTGCGAAATTAACAGGTTATAAGATAGACATAGAGGGCTTAGGTGACTCACCAGTTATTGAAGAGGTAGAGGAAGAATCTAAGCAAGAGGAAGAATAATGGCAAAAAAGCGCATTCATCAAATTGCTAAAGAATTAGATGTTGCATCTGCAGATATAGTTTTCCTCGCTAATGAACTTGGTTTCGAGGTAAAGACAGCTTCATCTGGATTAACTCCAGAACAAGAAGAGTTATTAGTTTTAGCGTTCAATGAGAAAAACACAACGGTAGAAGATAATGAACCTATCACTGAAGATACCCATATTGATGAAACTCAAAAAGAAGAAGATATTGAGAAAGTAATTGAAAAGGATATTGAAGAGATTTCTATAGATGAAGATATTTCAGAAGCAGAGAAAGAAATTGCTATTGTTGAAGTGCAATCTGGATCAACACCAGAAGAACTCTCCGAGATAATTAATGTTGATGCTACACAGATTGTTGGAGATCTAATGTCTTTTGGAATTATGCAATCTATGAATTCAGAATTACAAGATGATGAAATTGAAAAGTTACTAGAAAAATATGATTTAATCCCAGAATTTATTGAAAAAATAGAAGTTAAAAGGTCTGAAATATTAGATCTTCAAGAGTTCGTTGACGAAGAAAAAGATCTTACTGTAAGAGCACCCATAATTACTGTTATGGGCCATGTTGATCATGGTAAAACAAGTTTATTAGATTATATAAGAAATGAGAAAGTTGCTGATGGTGAAGCGGGTGGTATAACTCAACATGTTGGAGCTTACAAAGTTGAATCTGGCGAACTTGGTATTACATTTATTGACACACCTGGACATGAAGCTTTCACTCAAATGAGAGCTAGAGGTGCAAATGTTACTGATATAGTTGTACTTGTAGTGGCTGCTGACGATGGTGTCATGCCTCAAACTATCGAAGCTATAAATCATTCAAAGGCAGCAGGTGTACCTATAGTTGTAGCTATTAATAAATGTGACTTACCTGATGCAAATCCTGCTTTAATTAAAGCTGATCTAACTAAATATGAAATTATCGCTGAAGATCTTGGTGGGGACATACCGATTGTTGAAGTTTCGGCCTTAAAGGGTGATGGAGTTGATGATCTATTAGAGACACTATCACTAGTAGCTGAAATTGAAGAGCTGAAGGCAAATCAAAATACAAATGCTTCTGGTTACATTATTGAATCAAGAATGGAAACAGGTCGAGGAAATGTAGCAACAGTAGTAGTTACAAGAGGAACACTAAAACAAGGTGATTTCCTTTATGCAGGTGGAGCTTTTTGCAGAGTCAAATCTATGTTTGATCACACTAATAAGATACTAAAAAATGTTATTCCCGGTTCACCAGTAGATATTATTGGTTGGGATGAGTCACCTAATTCAGGTGATCAATTTGTAGCTGTTAAAAATCAAAAAGATGCAAAATCAAAAGCTGAAGATAACAAAACAGTTCTCAAAGACTTTGATAGTTCATCGTACACTGTTCAATCAAGAGTTTCTGAGATGATGAAACTTCTTCAAGAGGGTGAATTAAACACTATTAATATTATTTTAAAAGCAGATACCAATGGCTCAGTTGAGGCAATTAAAGATGGATTGCTAAAGCTTTCAACAGATGAAGTTCAAATACAATTAGTTCATTCAGCTGTTGGTGGAATTGTCTTATCAGATGTAGATTTAGCCGGTGCAACAGATTCTCTAATAGTAGGGTTTAATGTTAGGCCCGATAGTCAGGCAAGAAATATGGCACAGAGTAAAGGGATTGATGTCAGAACGTATCAAATTATATATGAATTATTAGATGATATTACCGAAGCTTTGCAAGGAGAAATGACAATTAAGACTGAGGAAGCTGTTATAGGCATGGTTGATGTAAGGACTACATTTAGAGCTCCTAAAGTTGGTGTTGTTGCAGGGTCTATAGTTACAGAAGGGCGTGTTGAAATAGACAGTAAAGCAAGACTACTTAGGGATGGTGTCGTAATTTATGAGGGCACAGTTACATCCCTTAGAAGATTTAAAGATAATGTCGAAAAAGTTCTTGAAGGCTTAGAGTGCGGTATTGGCTTAACCGATTATAAAGATATTAAAGAAGGCGATGTAATCGAAATACTTGGTGAAGTAGAAATAAAAAGCTAATGAAGAAACAAACACGTGGTGGGAGGATTAATAGAATCAACCCCCTTATTCATCAAATTATTTCTTCTGAGTTGTTAAGAAGTTCTAACCCAAATCTCAATAAGGCAACAGTTACCCATGTTTCAACATCACCAGATTTGAAAAGGTGTACTATATATGTATCCTCACTTGAAAATGCTAAAGGTACACTTTCTAAAGCGCTACTTAAAAATAGAGGAAAAATACAAAAAGAACTTGGTAATCAGTTAACAACGAAATTTATACCAAAGATTCAGTTTGAAATAGATTCAAGTTTTGAAAATGCAGATAAAATCAATGAATTAATTTATAAGATCAATGAAAAATAGTTTTAAAGATAATTTTAACAATTCACCAATATTGATAACTGGTCACATCAATCCAGATGGTGATGCTATTGGATCCGCATTAGCGCTAAAGCTTTTATTAGATTCTATGGATGTTGTGTCAACAGTTGCTTTTGACATTACAGGAAATTTACCAAGTAACCTGAATCATCTACCTTATGACTTAATTACAACTGCAACTGAAGAGTCATATAAAACGGTCTTTGTCTTTGACTGTGGTAACCCTTCAAGGCTTGGAAAACTCGAACCTTTAGTATTAAATTCTGATAAAGTTGTTGTTGTTGATCACCATATAGACCCTACTTTTGGTGATTTACAGATTATTGATTCTAAAGCTGCCAGTACAACACAAGTTTTATATAGGGTTTTCAAGGATGAAGGTTTAATAATCACTAAAGATATAGCCGATTGTTTAATGACTGGCTTAATCACAGATACTGGCAGATTTCAATATTCAAATACAGATGAAGAAGTATTTACAATTGCTGCGGATCTAATGTCATTAGGTTCAAATTTAAGTATGATTAGTGAGAAAATTTATGGTTCAATAGAACTTAATGCACTTAAACTTCAGAGTGCAATTATTGATCGATTAGAATTAGATGAAGAACTAAAATTTATTTACTCAATCGTTTATCAAGAAGATTATAAGAAATTTAATACAACACCAGAGGAGACAGATTCATTAATTGATGTTGTGAGGCTTGCTAAAGAGTCTGAAATTGCTCTACTACTTAAAGAACAAGTAGATGGTACTTATAAGGGGAGTCTACGTTCTAGGACACAATTTAATGTTCAACAATTAGCTGCATTTTTTGAAGGTGGAGGGCACAAAGCAGCAAGTGGTTTTTCCTCCAATTTATCTATTGATGAAATCATTAATAATGTAAAAAATGAAATCAGAAAACAGATCTAACTTTTATCTAATAAATAAACCAAAAACATGGACTTCACAAGATCTATGTTCAAAATTTAAATATCTTTATAAATTCCAAAAGGTGGGACATGCTGGAACTTTAGATCCTAATGCAGAAGGTTTAATGCTTCTCGCCACAGATAAATATACAAAATTGTTTAACTACACACAAGAGACAGATAAAACCTATAAAGTTTCTACATTATTTGGTCATTCTTCAGATTCTATAGATACAGACACAGAGGTGAAAAAAAATGAGGATATTGATCTTAGTAAACACGAATCTGAACTAGAAAAACTTTTAACTGATTTTCTAGGAACATCTTTGCAAAAGCCACCAATGTATTCGGCAGTTAAGGTCGATGGTAAAAGGTTATACAAATATGCTAGACAGGGTAAAGAAGTTGAAATACCAGAACGAGAAATTAATATAAATAAGTTTACTTTACTGAAAGTTGATGGGGCGAAAGCAGATTTTCTTATAACCGTAAGTAAGGGAACTTATATTAGATCTTTAATATTAGATTTAGCATTAAAGTTAAACACTACAGCCGTTGTAACGGAAATATTAAGAACAAATATAGGAAAACTTAGCATAGACCATCCGGAATATATTAATGATGTTAACAAATTGAAAAAGTCAGAAGAACCAGAAAGTATTCATTGGAGCCAAGTGTTAGATCTACCAATAATGCAAATAGATGAGACAGAATATGGAAAAATTTTACATGGAGAACTTCTTGATAAAAATATGTTCTCAGAAGATAAACTTACAATAATGGAGCATGAAGGAAAAATTACTGCTCTATACACTCCATTTAATAAAAGTTACTTTAAACCAGAAAAAGTACTCATATGAAAGTATTTGAAAACTTTAAAATAGAAGATATCATTGATTCTTCTAAAATAGTAACCTCCATTGGCGGATTTGATGGAATACACCTTGGACACCAAGCTCTGTTTAATAAGGCTTATAAAGTCTCTAACGGTCACTTTCAGATCGTCACCTTTAATAAAATTCCTAAAATATATTTTAATAATTCTTTAAAGCCAATATTGAGTCAAGAGCAGAGAACTCACATCTTTAAAGATTTAAAACCAAAGAATATAATTTATCTTGATTTCAAGTCTGTAAATAATATGAATGCATTAGATTTTTGTGAACTACTAAAACAAAATCTCAAAACGGAAAAATTAGTAATTGGTAAAGATTTTAAGTTCGGTAATAAAAGGGTAGGAGATGTTAACACATTAATTCAATATTTTGGAGAAGATAATGTTGTATTACTAGATGATAATTTAATTAATTCAGAAAAAGTTTCAACAACTAAGATTAGATTATTTTATGCTCAGGGAAATATTAAAGATGCTGAGAAATATTTAGGCCGAAAAATATCATATTCAGGATCTGTCATAAAAGGTAAACAACTTGGTTCAACTATAGGTGTACCAACAGCAAACATAATTCTCAAGCAACAAACTGAATTACCTAGATTTGGTGTTTATGCAGTAAATGTAATAGTTAACAACCAAAGTTACCTTGGGTGTTTAAATGTTGGTATTAATCCAACAATTGATGAAGGTACTGATACAAAGATTGAGATACACCTCTTAGATTTTGATCAAAATATATATAATCAAGAGGTTTCATTTGAGCTTATAGATTTTATAAGAGATGAACAGAAATTTAATTCAATAGAGTCGCTAAAAGCTCAAATAACACTTGATATTAGTGAAATAAAGAATAACTTTTAATTACAACATTAGATTTACTGGGTACTATTATTATCTCGAATGAATACTAAAGAAAATATAATTAAAGAATATGGCAAATCCGATACTGATACTGGATCAACTGAAGTTCAGATTGCCTTATTAAGTGAAAGAATTAGTCATTTAACCGATCATCTAAAAGAACATAAAAAAGACCATCACACAAGAAGAGGTCTACTTATGTTAGTTGGAAAAAGAAAAAGACTACTTCAATATCTCCAAAATCAAGATGTCACGAGATACCGTTCTTTAATTGAAAAACTAGGTATTAGAAGATAAACAAATAAAAACATAAGACAAAGAGTTGTTAATTGGGAGCTTTTAAAGAAGGCTGACAATTAATAACCTCTGTCTAGAAAAGAGGATATATGTCCGTAACTAACGTCACCTGTGAAATTGGTGATAAAACTATTAAATTCGAAACTGGAAAACTTGCATTACAAGCACCTGGTGCTGTAGTTGCAACTTCTGGAGACACAAACGTTTTAGTAACTACTGTTGCTAACAAAACTGTAAGAGATGGGATAGATTTTTTCCCATTAACAGTAGATGTTGAAGAACGAATGTACGCTGCTGGAAAAATTCCTGGAGGCTTCTTCAGAAGAGAAGGAAGACAGACAGAAAAAGCTATTTTAGCCTGTAGATTAATCGATAGACCTTTGAGACCTTCATTTGCTGATGGTTTCCGTTGTGAGACTCAAATTATCGCAACTGTACTTAGTGTAGATAATGAAAATGAATATGATATTCTTTCATTAAATGCAGCATCTTTAGGTCTACAGTTAGCTGGTGTACCACTGGAATCACCTGTTGGTGCTGTGAGAATGTCTCTCATTAATGATAACTGGGTTGTACAAGCTACAAATTCAGAACAAGAAGAATCAATATTTGATATGGTCGTTGCCGGAAAATTAAATGCAAATAATGAAGTTGACATTGTGATGGTAGAAGCAGGCGCAACTGACAACTCATTTGAGAAAATTGATGCTGGAAGCGTTGCCCCATCAGAAAATATTGTTGCTGATGGAATAGACATGTCTAAAGACTTTATTGCCACATTAATAAATGCTCAAAAAGAACTAGTTGCTATGAATGACGTTCCTGTTGTTGAATGGCCTTTAGTTGAAGACTATTCTACAGAACTTAAAACAAGCATAGATACTGCCTATCAAGGTAAAGTAGAAGAAGTAATGGCTATTACAGATAGGTCTGAGAGAAGTGAAAAACAATCAGAACTACAAGATATGGTCCTTGAAGAGTTCACAAATGAAGAAGGCAATAACACTAAAGCAATCAAATTAGCTTTTAAATCTCTTGTTAAAACAGTTGTTAGAGACAGAGTCATAGATGGTGGACCAAGATTGGATGGTAGAACTCCAACAGATATTAGAAATATTTCAGCTGAAATAAATCTTTTACCAATGGTTCATGGTTCTTCATTATTTTTACGTGGAGAAACACAAGTACTTAATGTAACAACATTAGGTATGTCAAGGCTTGAGCAAATGCTCGATACAATTGACACAGTTACATCTAAAAGATATATGCATCATTACAACTTCCCACCGTATTCAACTGGAGAAGCTTATATGATGAGAGGTCCAAAAAGAAGAGAGATAGGACATGGGGCGTTAGCTGAGAAAGCAATGATTCCTGTAATCCCTGTTAAAGTAGACTTCCCTTACACCATTCGCGTTGTAAGTGAGGCAATCTCCTCAAACGGATCAACGTCACAAGCATCAGTTTGCGCATCAAGTCTTTCATTGATGGCTGCTGGCGTTCCAATAAGAGAACATGTTGCTGGTATCGCAATGGGCCTTATTTCAAAAGATGATAATTATGTAACATTGACAGATATATTAGGAGCAGAAGATGCTCTTGGAGATATGGACTTTAAAGTAGCTGGAACTAGGGGAGTAATCACTGCATTACAGCTTGATATGAAAATTGAAGGATTACCTTCAGATGTACTTAGAAAAGCACTAACCCAAGCTATGGATGCTCGTCATCATATTCTTGATATTATGGAAGATGCTATATCTGAACCAGCTGATAAATTATCTGGTAATGCTCCAAGATTGGAAACAGTTGAGTTACCTAAAGATAAAATTGGAGAAGTTATTGGACCAAAAGGTAAAAATATTAGAAAGATTGAAGAAGAAACAGGTGTCAGTGTCGAAATTGATGATGATGGTATCTTAACACTTGGTTCTACTGAAGAAGAAGGTTTAGCAGCTGCTAAGGAAATGGTTATGTTGATTATTGATCCTCCTGAAGTAGAAGTTGATACAGATTATGACGGAGA
>CAXHFF010000001.1:0-54036 GCA_964016255.1 uncultured Acidimicrobiaceae bacterium | reverse complement strand
TTTTTATAAAAATGTGATCTCCAACTAAAGCATTCAGTGATTGTTTAAATGAATCTTTTAGTATCTCACTTGTTACAATGCTTAAGACTTGTTGCCTAGCATGAACTCCACTGTCTGTGCGTCCAGCATAAGTTAATTGATATGAGTTCAAGAGTTTATCTAATGCTATCTCAATTGCCTCTTGAACAGTGAAGTTTGAAGTCTGTTTTTGGAAACCATGAAAATGTTTTCCATCGTAAGAAATTATTATTTTATAGTTATTCAATCTAGAAAAATATTTTTAAAGGGCCTGAAGTCCAAACCAATATAATAATAAAAACGGAGGCAGAAATTCTTGAGCTTCTTTTATCAATCAGAAACCCTATCTCTAAAGTTCTAGAAATTGTATAGAACAGCCATAGAAAGATGCCTAAGATTGCAATCTCAATAATTCTTGCACTGAGATTGAGATAATTTTGAAGTAATATAACGACAGATATGCTTGCAACTATCCCGTGCGCGTATCCAGTCATGGTTGAAACACTGTTAACATCTAAATTTTCTTTGAATACTCTCGATAAAATAAACCACATTCCTAAACTTGCTATTATCCACGCAAATGCGCCATCTAATATTCCATAAAATACTATGTCCACAAAGTTTGAAAATCTAGTTGTTACAAAAAGTGCAGTATATATGGAAATGAGACTTGTTATTACAATTAAAAAGGCATTACCACTTTCATACCTATCGTTGATAATATTTTGTATAAGTGAAGGGTTGAATCTTAAAAATGCTTGGAATTTTTTCCAGACATCGCTAAAGGTACTCAAATCAAACTAGTTCTAGAACAGCTAGTTCAGTACCGTCGCCCTTTCGGTAAGTTGTTCTTGTGATTCTAGTGTATCCGCCGTTTCTCTCTTGATACTTAGGGCCAATCTCTTCGAAAAGTTTTGCGACTACGGCTTTGTCTTGAATCATTTTTAGTACTTGTCGTCTATCGTGCAATGTTCCCTTTTTTGCCTTAGTAATAACTTTTTCTGCATAAGGTTTTACAGCCTTAGCTTTGGTTATAGTAGTTTCAATTTTTTCATGTTGGATTAAAGATCTTACCAAATTACTTATAATTTGATCTTCGTGTGAGGCAGAACCACCTAATCTTTTACCTTTAGTAGGTTTAGGCATCAGCGTTTTCCTCAGAATCTAAGTCAGAACTAGTTGGTAAACTTAACCCTAATTCATCTAATTTAGCAACAAGCTCATCAAGACTTTTCTGGCCAAAGTTTGTTAGGTTCAAAAGATCATCTTCTGTGTACTCTAAAATTTGTCCAACAGTTGTAATGTTCTCTCTGCCCAAACAGTTCATTGGTCTTTCGGATAAATCTAATGCGTCAACTGAAATTGATAAATCTGGGGAGCTTCCCTCAGATACGGTTAACTCTCCTAATTCAAGCCCAATACCTTCATCAATATCAGCAAATAGTTTCCATAGTTCACCAAGAGTTTTACCGACAGATGACATGGACTCACTTGGAGAAACCGAACCATCGGTCTCAACATCTAATGTAAGTTTGTCATAGTTTGTTACTTGACCAACTTGTGTTGGTGTAACAGCATAACTTACTTTGACGATAGGGGAAAATATTGAGTCAATTGGAATAAAATTTGAATCGCTAGTTTTATTTTTATCAGCAAGACGATACCCTACTCCATGTGCAATAGAAACTTCCATATCCAAAGTTGCATCACCTGAAAGTGTACAAATTTTTAGATCAGTGTTAACAACTTCTACTCCAGCAGGACACTGTATTTGTGCAGCAGTAACGTCTCCTGGACCTTTTGCCTTGACTGTTAAAGTATGATTCTCTTGATCCTCAACATGGAGAACAAGTCTTTTTAGATTCAACAGAAGGTCTAAAACATCTTCAACAACTCCAGGAACTGATGTGAACTCATGGTTAACACCTTGAATCTTTACTCCTGTAACTGCAACTCCAGGGACTCTGGATAATAAAGCTCTCCTCATAGTATTACCAAGAGTTAAACCAAATCCAGGCTCTAATGGTTCAATTGAAAACTTTGCTCTGTTTGTGCTTACTTCTTCCTGAGATATGTCTGGTCTTTGTAGTATTAGCAATTTAATTCTCCTCTCTAATTTTTATTTTGAATAAAGCTCTACTATTAACTGTTCTTCTATTTGTTGACTTATATCTCCCCTAGAGGGCAAAGATAAGACCTCAATTGTTTTCTTGTTGTTGTCTACAGACAACCATGAAGGTGTTTCATTGTCTTGTCCGGTATCAATGGTGTGTTGGACTATAATCATATTCTGACTACTGTCTTTTAATTCTATTTTATCTCCTGGTTTAACTTGTATTGAAGGAATGTCTACTAGTGAACCATTAAGTTTTAAGTGTCTGTGAGAAGCTATTTGTCGGGCTTGTGGCCTTGTAGAGGCAAATCCAGCTCTATAAATAACATTATCTAATCTTGATTCTAAAAGTATTAGTAAGTTTTCTCCTGTGATTCCTGACATACGAGAAGCTTCTTTGTAGTAATTACGAAATTGTTTTTCGAGTATTCCGTACATATATCTTACTTTTTGCTTTTCTTTTAATTGTGTACCGTAGTCAGTTTCTCTAACTCTTTTTCTTCCATTTTCTCCTGGAGGATATGGTCTATCTTGAAGGGCCTTGTCCCCTTTTTTATTTTCAAATACATTAAAACCAATTCTTCTTGAAACTCTTACTCTGGGTCCTGTATATCTAGCCATTATCCCCTCCTTCGTTTCTTAGGCCTGCAACCGTTGTGGGGTGTAGGGGTAATATCTTTGATTGTTCCAACATCCATTCCCATATTTTGTAGAGTTCTTACTGCAGTTTCTCTTCCTGCACCAGTACCACTAATAATGATATCAAGTTTGTGTACACCAAATTCAGTTGCTCTTCGAACGGCTTCTTCGGCTGCAACCTGGGCAGCATATGGAGTCGATTTTCTAGATCCTTTAAAGCCTACAGAGCCTCCCGATGTCCAAACAATTGTTTCTCCATTTGAATCAGAAATGTTAATAATTGTATTGTTAAAGCTAGCTTTTATGTGGGCTACTCCGGAAGGTATGTTCTTCTTGTTTTTCTTTTTTGATTTAGTATCAGCCATTATTTCATTACCTTTTTCTTACCTGCTATGGCAAACCTAGGACCTTTACGGGTCCTTGCATTTGTGTGTGTCCTTTGACCTCTTACAGGTAAGCCTGTTCTATGTCTTAAACCTTGATATGTGCCTATTTCAGTTTTTCTTCTGATGTTTTGAGATACGTCTCTTCTTAGGTCACCTTCAACTCGGAAGTTTGCTTCGATGTATTTTCTTATTTGTGCAACTTCGTCATTTGTTAAATTGCTTACTCTTGTACTTGGATCTATTTTGAGGTCTGTACAAATATCAGCAGATCTTTTAGCCCCAACACCGTGAATGTATCTTAAAGAAGCAATAACTCTTTTGTCTCTTGGAATGTCAATTCCAGAAATTCTAGCCATTCTTTAGCCTTGCCTTTGCTTATTTCGAGGATTTTTCTTGTTAATTACATAAAGTTTTCCCTTACGTCTAACAATTTGGTCGCCTGGACCCCTCTTCTTAATACTTGATTTAACTTTCATTTGTGTCTCCAAGTTATCCTACCTCTTGTAGGATCATACGGTGATACTTCCATATCAACCATGTCCCCAGGAAGTATTCTTATATACCTCATTCTCATTTTGCCTGAAACGTGTGCAAGAATTTCTGCACCACTTTCAAGCTCCACTTTAAAAGATGCGTTTGGTAAAGTCTCAGTAACTGTTCCCTGAACCTTTATTATATTTTTTTCTTTTTCTACCAAAATCACCTTGTAATTAGGACCGATAAATCAGAATAGTGCGATTAAAAACTATTACCAACATAAAATTAAAATAAGTTTTCAGTAAAAACACGGGTGCCTTCCTCTGTTAAACCTATTGTATGTTCATAATGAGCCGATTTTCTCCCATCGAGCGTTCTAACTGTCCAACCATCCTCATCTACTGTAGTTTCTTTAGTGCCTAAATTAAACATTGGCTCAATACAAATTGCCATTCCTGTCCTCAATTCAAAACCTGTGTTCTTTTTACCATAATGGGGTATTTGAGGGGCTTCATGCATCTCTATACCAATTCCATGACCGACATAATTTCTAACATTGCCGAGGTTCTTTTTTGTCGCAATTTTATCAATTTTATGACCAATAGTTCCAAGTCTTTGCCCGTCTTGAACGAGGTTTATGGCTTCAAGCAGTGCGTACTTTGTATCTTTAATCAAGTTTTTGTCTTCATCAGTTATTTCCCCTATTCCAAAGGTGAAAGCTGCATCCGCGTGATAGCCTTCAAAGGAAACACCAGCATCAATGGAGATTATATCTCCTTCTTTTATTACATATTGGTTTGGTATTCCATGAACAATTATCTCATTTGGAGATGCACATATATAAGCAGGAAAATCGATCGTTCCTGGTTGCGGATAGCCAAGAAAGCTAGATATTACATTTGATTTCTCTACTATTTCTTTTGCAATATTATCTAAATCTTTTAAAGTCATTCCTGGTTTTGCTGAATTATAAATTTCATAGTGGATATTTGAAACAACTTTACCTGCTTTAGCCATCTTTAAAAAGTCTTCGGGTGTTTTGTAAGTAACCATAAAAATTAAAACTCCTGAGAAAGAAGACTGTAGATATCGTTCACTTTGCCAACTGCATTAATTTTTAGAGTTGAAGTATTCTTTTCATAATAATCGATAAGTGGTTCTGTATCTTTTTGATATACCTCTAAACGGACTCTTATAGATTCTTCTGTATCATCGCTTCGTCCAGAAGTCTCTCCTCTATGTAGAATACGCTTTACCAACTCATCATTATTAGCTTCAAAAACAATAACCTTTGTTATTTGAAAGTATTCACTTACTTTTTCAAGACTTTGGGCTTGAGCTAAAGTTCGTGGAAAGCCATCAAGTATTGCACCATTTTTACAATCATCCGCATTCAATCTCTCAGTAAGCATATCTATAACGAGTGCATCAGGTACTAATTTTCCCTCGTCTAATAATGACTTTGCTTTTATGCCTAGTTCAGAATTATTCGAAACATGTTCTCGTAACATATCTCCAGTAGAAATATGGGCAAGGTTGTTTTCTTCAGCTATTCGCGATGCTTGAGTTCCTTTTCCAGCACCTGGAGGGCCGAGAAAAATTATAATATCGGTCAATCAATAAACCCTTCATAATTTCTCATACTTAATTGACTTTCTATTTGTTTCATAGTTTCTAATGCAACACCTACGGTAATCAAAATTGATATTCCACCAAATCCCAATGGTATATCCCAAATAGCTGAAGCAATTGATGGAAGAACTGCTACAGAGGCAAGGAAAACTGAGCCCGGAAGAGTAATTCGACTTACTATATGAGATAAGTAGTTTGTTGTTGAGATACCTGGTCTAACTCCAGGTACGAAACCGCCCTGACGTCTTATCATATCGGATTGTCTAACTGGA
Source organism: uncultured Acidimicrobiaceae bacterium (assembly GCA_964016255.1). Classification (GTDB taxonomy): domain Bacteria; phylum Actinomycetota; class Acidimicrobiia; order Actinomarinales; family Actinomarinaceae; genus Actinomarina. The sequence goes on along the minus strand of CAXHFF010000001.1, from coordinate 48,499 downwards.
TCGAATTGAATAGTGGTATAAAAATAGGTAAAGAAAATTATCAACATGCCAAGAAAAAAGATGTAAAACCAACTTGTTCCTTGAGAGTTTGCAAGATTAACGTCTATCCAATTTCTAATTCCTGCAGTGATTGCATTATCTTGAGGCAAAGAAGTTGCAATTAATGCCGGGAAAAATAAAATGCTTGTAGCAAAGATTACTGGAATAACCCCAGCACTGTTTACTTTTAATGGAATATATGTACTTTGACCACCCATAACTTTTCTTCCTCTAACTCTTTTAGCAAACTGTATAGGAATCCTTCTCTGACCTTGTTCGACATAAATTATTCCAACAATCATAAGTATGAACATCAAAACTAGAAATGAGAACTGCCCTATTCTTCCTTGGCCTGCAGTAACTTGGTATGCTCCGCCAAAACTAGCTGGCAATTGAGAAATGATGCTAGCAAAAATAATTAGAGACATTCCATTACCAATACCACGTTGTGAAATAAGTTCTCCGAGCCACATAATAAATGCAGTACCCGCCGTCATGGTTAAGACTATCAACCCAACTCTGGAAGGAGTATAATTCGGGATAAGTGATATACCTCCTGTTAAACTTCCTCTAGAAAAAATATAAGTAAGGCCTGTTGATTGCAGTAGCGCTAAAACAACAGTGATATATCTCGTCCATTGTGTAATTACTTTTCTACCCGACTCTCCTTCTTCTTGTAATTTTTGAAGTCGTGGAATAACAACGGTGAGTAATTGTAAAATAATACTAGAGGTGATATATGGCATTATCCCTAAAGCGAAAACAGAGAAAGTTTCAAGTGCCCCACCAGAAAATAAGTTGAGTAATCCATAAATACCGGCCTGGGAACCTGAGTCAGTTAATCTTTGAACTGCTTCTAGGTCTACTCCTGGGACGGGAACGGATGCTCCTAATCTATAAACACCGAACATAGCTAGCGTGAATAGAATTCTCTTTCTAAGATCTGGAATCTTAAACATATATTTAAATATAGATAATTTCATAACTAGCCTTCGATGATCTCTATTGTACCACCAGCTTTTTCAATTTTTTCTTTTGCAACTTCGCTAATAGAGTGTACTTTCAAATTCACAGAATTAGAGATTTCACCATTACCGAGTATTTTTACTAAACCTTTTTTTCTTGTTAAACCAAGATTTCTCAGTGTATCGGGATCTACATCACCAGAAATGTTTTTTTCTTGAAGATCTGAAACATTAACAACAACATATGCCATTTTAGGTCCATTTCCAATACCTTTTAATTTAGGAATTCTTCTATAAAGTGGTATTTGTCCACCCTCAAAATAAGCAGGCACTGTTTTACGAGCTCCTGTACCTTTAGTACCTCTACCAGCTGTTTTTCCTCTTTTACCAGCTTCACCCCTACCTTTTCTTAATTTCTTTTTTGTAGAACCAGGAGTCGGCTTTAGATGATGAAATCTTAATTTATCCATTATGAAACCTCTTCAATTTCTACTAGATGATTTACAACACGAAGCATTCCCTGTAAAGAGTCATCCATGTCTCTTTCAACATAAGAATTAATTTTTTTTAAGCCTAAAGACTTAATAGTTTCGCGAGATTTATGACCTTGTCCAATAAGGCTTCTTTTGAGTGTAATTTTTACTTTAGACATCTTGGTTAGTAACTTTTCTTTCAGCTTTTGTTTTTTCATATGCGTCTACTAATCCTTTGGGAGCAATTTCAGAAGGTTTCTTACCTCTTAATTTTGCTACAGAGTCAGGCGTTCTTTGTCCAAGCAAACCATTCATGGTGGCTTTAGCAACATTCAAGTGTGTCGGAGAACCTAAAGATTTAGCTAGGATATCTTTTATCCCTGCAACCTGTAAAACTTCTCTTGCAGCCCCTCCTGCAATAATACCTGTTCCTGGGGATGCGGGTTTAAGAAGAACTTTAGAAGACCCTTGTTCTCCTGTAATGGTGTGAACTATAGTTGAACCTGCCATTGGGATTTGATGTATGTCTCTCTTTGCATTTTCAATTGCTTTCTGTATTGCGAGAGGAACTTCTGAACCTTTTCCATAGCCTATACCTGCATTACCATTCCCATCACCTACAGCAACTAGAGCTGTAAAAGCAAAATTTCGACCACCTTTTACGACTTTAGCCACTCGGTTAATGTGAATAACACTCTCTTGTAACTCTTGCTCTACCATTAAAATTTAATCCCTTTTTCTCTTATTCCTTCGGCTACAGCTTCGACTCTTCCGTGATAAATATATCCACCTCTATCAAAGACAGCTTCTTTGATTCCTATTTTAGATAAATCTTCTCCCAATTTTTCGCCAACCTTTTTTGATGTTTCTACAGTTAATTTCTCATTTTTAAGTTCATCTGATAATGAACTTGCGGTTGCGATTGTATTTTGACTTAAGTCATCAATTGCTTGGACATAAATATTTTTATTACTTTTAAAAACTGCAAGTCTTGGCTTTGAGGATGTGCCAAATATTTTTTTTCTTATTCTAATTTTTCTTTTAAGTCTAGGATTCTTTGTTTTCATAGCTATTTTATGCTCCTGCTGTCACAGCAGCTTTACCTGCTTTTCTTCTAACATATTCATCTTTATAGCGAATACCTTTACCTTTATATGGTTCCGGAGGTTTTATAGCTCTTATGTTTGCAGCTACTTCTCCAACTAAAGCCTTATCAATACCAGAAACAATTATTGTATTTTGATCAGGAACTTCATATTTTATATTCTCAACTTTTTTAAATAATACAGGATGTGAAAATCCGCATAAAATTTCAAGATCATTACCTTTCATTGAAACTCTGTGCCCAACACCAACAAGAGAAAGTGTCTTTGAATATCCGTCTACAACTCCTTCAATGTTATTGGCCACTAGAGACCTGTACAAACCATGTAAGCTTTTAACAACTTTGTCTTCGCTGGTTCTTGAAAATGCAAGGATTCCTTCATTAACTTCAAAAGTTATTCTTTCATCAACGACTATTGTAGACAACTCACCTTTGGGACCTTTTACTGAAATTGTCATATCTTTTATTGATACTTCAACTTTTTCAGGTATTGCGATCGGCTTATTACCAATTCGACTCATGACCAAACCTCACAAATTAACTCTCCACCTAATTTTCTTTTTCTTGCTTCGGAGTCAGAAAGTAAACCACGTGATGTCGAGACTATGACCGTACCTAATCCGCCATTATTTCTTGGTAGCTTATCAAAACTTGAATAAACTCTTTGACCTGGTTTTGATAATCGATTCATACCAGATATAACTGACATGCCTTCATCAGAATATTTCATGTCAATATCAATTAATTTTTTTACACCTTCTCCAGATACTTTAACATCAGATACATAGCCCTCATTTTTAAGAAGCTTTGCTAGTTCAAGCTTAAAGTTTGAATGGGGAATAGAAACATTAGGCTTTGAAACCATGGATGCATTGCGAAGTCTTGTTAATAAGTCAGAAATTGGATCAGTAACCATTGCTTACCACGATGCTTTCTTTATTCCAGGGAGTTCACCCTTAAGTGCTAGGTCTCGGAATGTATTTCTTGACATACCAAATTTCCTGAGTGTGCCTCTTGGTCTTCCAGTAACTTGACACCTATTTCTATGTCTTGTCGCAGAAGCATCTCTTGGCATTTTTGCAATCTTTTTTTGAGCAGCTCTTTTTTCATCATATGATGATTCAGGATCTTTAATTACTGCAAGCAAATCTTTTCGTTTGTCACTGTAAAAATTTACTGTATCTAATCTTTTATTGTTTTTAACTATTTTACTTGTTTTTGCCATTTTTAATTCTCTCTAAAAGGAAACCCTAGCGAATGTAATAATACATATCCTTTTTTATTATCGTTAGCGGTTGTACAAATTGTAATGTTCATGCCGCGAATATCTTTAACCTTGTCATATTCAACTTCAGGAAAAACCAATTGTTCATTTAATCCAAGTGAATAGTTCCCATTGCCATCAAATGACTTCATACTAAATCCTCTAAAGTCTCTAATTCTAGGTACTACAACTTGAATGAATCGATCATAAAATTCCCACATTCTATCTCCACGAAGAGTCACAGAAACACCTACTGGCATTCCCTCTCTGACTTTAAAACCTGCAATGGATTTTTTAGCTCTTTTTATAACAGGTTTTTGACCTGATATTGCTGTGAGCTCATCTACAATTGACTCCAAAGTTCTGCCATCTGTAGCAGCTTTACTGGAACCAATGTTGAGAACAATTTTTTCAAGAGTGGGTATTTGGTTAACGTTCTCTAAGCCCAACTCTTTTTTGATCTCTTCATTTAGTCCTGTATTAAATGCTTCTTTTAATCTTGGAATCATACTTCATCTCCTGTTTGAGCAAGAACTCGATATTTTTGACCATTTTTATCAAATTTATAAGCTACTCTTCCGCTCTTCTTTTTAACAACTAGAGCTACATTGGAAATATGTATTGGCATTGTAATGTCAATTACACCACCTTGCATTGTTTGGCCTTGGGGTTTTTGATGTTTTTTAGTGATATTTACACCTTCAACAAGTACTTTGTTCTTTTTAGGAAAAACTTGTATAACTTTACCTTCTTTTCCATTATCTTTTCCAGCAATGACTTTCACTAAATCACCTTTTTTAATTTTCATTAAATTACCTCCGGAGCGAGTGATACTATTCTCATAAACTTTTTTTCTCTCAATTCTCTGCCAACAGGTCCAAAGATTCTAGTTCCTCTTGGTTGTTCCTGCTCATTAATTATTACGCAAGCATTTTCATCAAATCTTATATATGTGCCATCTTTTCTTCTTGTTTCTTTACTAGTTCTCACAACTACCGCTTCGACGATATCTCCTTTTTTAATTTGGCCACCAGGAATAGCATCTTTTACAGTCGCAGTAAATACATCTCCAAGACCTGCGTATCTAATTCTTGAGCTCCCTTTTACTTTTATGCATAAAACTTCTTTAGCGCCGGAATTATCAGCAACCTTAAGACGAGATTCTTTCTGTATCATCTTGCCCTCTCAATGACTTCAGTAACTCTCCATCGTTTGGATTTAGAAATTGGCTTAGTTTCCATTATTTTTACAGTGTCACCCATCTTTGCTTCAAAGCTTTCATCATGAGCGTGCAGTTTTCTAGTTTTCTTAACTATTTTTCCATACTTTGGATGAGGATATTGTAACTCAATGGCAACAGTGACCGTGTTTTGTCTTTTATCAGACACAACAACACCCGTTCTTACTTTTCTGGACGATCTTTCTATCTGGTTACTCATTATTATCAGCTTTCATCATATCTTCTCTTTTTTTTTGGTTTAAAACAGTGTTGGCTTGTGCAATTTGTTTTTTTATTTTTTTAAAAATTGAAGTATCTTCAATCTGGCTAGTTGCCAAAGAGAACCTAGACTCCATCAATTCTTTCTTTAATTCAGATACTTTAGTCTCTAGTTCCGAAATAGAAAGTTCTCTTAAATCATTTATACTCATGTGTGCCTCATTACGAATTTTGTACTGATGGGGAGCTTGTGTCCAGCTTTTCTCATTGCTTCCCTAGCAACTTCTTCAGAAACACCAGAAATTTCAAAAATAATTCTTCCTGGTTTTACAACAGCTACATAGTATTCAACAGCACCTTTTCCTGAACCCATTCTGACTTCAGCCGGTTTTTTTGTAATTGGTTTATGGGGAAAAATGTTTATCCAAACTTTCCCTTTTCTCTGCATTGTACGTGTAATTGTTATTCTTGCTGCTTCAATTTGACGACCTGTAATATAGGATGTTTCTAATGCTTGTAGGCCAAAGTCACCAAAATTTACTTCGGTTCCACCTTTAGACATGCCTTTTCTTCTTCCTCTATGAGACTTTCTATATTTTGTTTTTTTAGGCATTAACATAAGTTATTCTTCTTCCAATATTGATTTTTCTTCTTCAAATTGTTCTTGGGCTTTTACAGGAGTTATTTTTTTACCTCCGCCAGCTTCAACTATTTTAGAAGTTTGTTCTCCGACTTTTTTTCCTCCACCGGCTTCAAGTATTCTTGATTCTTTAGTCTCTCCTGCGGCGGCTTCCACTCTTGATTTGACAGACTTAACTCTACCGGTTGCAGGACCTCCACTTGCAAGAGATGCTTCCGCGTTAATTTTATCTTGATGAAGTTTATTTGTAGCAACAACGTCCCCTTTATAAACCCATACTTTTACACCTATTGCTCCAACAGTTGTGTGTGCTGCGGCTCTACCAAAATCTATGTCTGCTCGTAATGTATGAAGAGGGACTCTACCTTCTCTGTACCATTCTCGCCTTCCCATTTCAGCTCCACCCAGTCTTCCGGAACACTCAACTCTAACTCCTTCAGCTCCTGCTTTTAGTGCCGAACCTACTGCCCTTTTCATTGCTCTTCTAAAGGCAACTCTGTTTTCCAGCTGGTCAGCTACGGCGCGAGCTAATAGTTGTGCATCTAGTTCTGCTTCTCTAACTTCAATAATGTTGAGTTTTACAGGTTGGCTAGTTAATTCTTCAAGACCTTTTCTTAAACGATCAGCTTCTGCACCTTTTCGACCTATTACGACACCTGGACGAGCTGTATGTATGTCTACTTGTACCTTATCTCGTGTTCTTTCAATATCAATTCTGGAAAGTGCACCTTTTAAAAGCTCTGCTGTTAGAAATTCTCTAATTCTATAATCTTGGTTTACAAGTTTTGTGTAATCTTTGTGGCTAAACCATCTAGATTTCCAGTCATTGACTATTCCAATCCTAAATGCATATGGATGTGTTTTTTGACCCATTTTTATTCCTCTGCGCTTTCTAATTCGATCAATATGTGGGAAGTTCTTTTATTAATTCTTCCAGCACTACCTCTGGCTCTAGGTCTAAATCTTTTTAAAGTTGGTCCTTCATCAGCAATAGCCTTAGTAATTTCTAGGTTTGCAGAAGACAATCCAAAATTGTTTTCAGCATTGGCAATTGCACTTTCTAAAAGCTGTTTAATATCCGTAGCTGCTTTTCTTTTTGTAAAAGTCAATATATTTAGAGCCTCATTTACGTTTAACCCTCTTATTAAATTCAAAACTAATCTCACCTTATAAGGGGATTGTCTTATATATTTACTTTTTGCTGTAACTGTTTGTTTTTCCATTAGCTTTGTCCAGGGTGTCCTTTAAATGTACGCGTTGGAGAAAACTCTCCAAGCTTGTGGCCAACCATTGCTTCAGTAATGAATACTGGAAGGTGCTGTCTCCCATTGTGTACTGCTATGGTCAATCCGACCATTTCAGGAACAACTGTAGATCTCCTACTCCAGGTTTTGATTACTGTTTTGTTACCACTATTTTTAGCATCTTCAACTTTTGATAGTAAATGATCATCGACAAATGGTCCTTTTCTTAAACTTCTTGACATAACTAACCTCTACCCTTTTGGGATCGCCCTCTAACAATTGATTTATTGCTATATTTCTTTTTATTCCTAGTCTTTTTTTCAGGCTTACCCCAAGGGCTCACAGGTGTTCTACCTCCAGATGATTTACCCTCTCCTCCACCAAGTGGATGGTCTACAGGGTTCATCGCAACACCTCTTGTTTGTGGTCTTACGCCCTTCCATCTTTTACGTCCTGCTTTTCCAAGTTTTGTTAATTCTGCTTCAGCATTTCCAACTGTTCCAATGGTTGCTCTACAATCCATTGAAACTGTTCTCATTTCACCAGAAGGAAGTCTCAAGAGTGCTAATCCACCCTCTTTGCTCATTAGCTGTACAGATGAACCAGCAGATCTTGCCATTTTTGCTCCACCAGCAGGTCTTAGTTCTACGTTGTGTACAAATGTACCAGCTGGAATATTTCTAAGAGGAAGACAGTTACCGTCTTTAATGTCAGCTTTTGGACCAGATATAACTTGAGCTCCTGGAGTGATGCCGTCAGGTGCAATAATGTAAGCTTTTTCTCCATCTACATAATGAAGAAGGGCTATGCGAGCATTTCTATTTGGGTCATACTCAATAGCTGCTACTTTTGCGGGTATGTTATCTTTAGTACGCCTAAAATCTATTATTCTGTATTTTCTTTTGTGTCCGCCACCACGATGTCGGGATGTGATTCGGCCTTTGTTATTCCTTCCACCAGATGAATTTTTAGATTGAAGTAAGGATTTCTCAGGTTTGCTTTTTGTGATTTCTTTAAAGTCTCCAGATACTTGTCCCCTCATTCCAGGAGTTACTGGTCTAATTTTCTTTTGTCCCATAACCTATACCCCGAATGCCTCGATAGTATCTCCCTCTTGAAGGGTGATTATTGCAATTTTTCTTGTACTTTGTTGACCTAAAATATAACCAAATCTTTTTTTCTTGCCTTTCCTATACATTGTATTCACAGATAATACTTCAACATCAAATAGTTCTTGTGCTGCTCTTTTTATCTCCGGTTTTTTTGCATCAGAATGAACAAAAAAAGTGTAAGCATTAGAATCTGAAATCCTGTCATAAGATTTTTCTGATATCACTGGGGAAAGTAAAACATCTTCTAAGAACTTCATTTACTTTCTCCTGTTATATAAACCATTGCGTTTTTTGACAAAACTGCATTGTCAGTTGAGACAACGTCATATGTTGAGAGTTTTTTTACTGAAACAATTCTTGAGTTTTTTAAATTTCTGAATGACTTAATCAAATTATCATCGCCTTCACCGTAAACAAATATAAAAGACTTATCTATATTGAACTCTTTTAAGACTGTTGACGCTAGCTTTGTTGATGGTGTTTCTACAGATTCGCCATCAACTATAAATAAAGCTTCTTCTTTAATCCTCTGAGAAATTGCCATATTAAGTGACTTTTTTTTCATTTTTTTAGGGGTTCTATCAATGTAAACTCTTCCTCCTGGACCATGCGCAATACCTCCACCAACAAATTGCGGTGAACGTAGTGAACCCTGCCTAGCTCTACCTGTGCCTTTTTGGGCCCACGGCTTTGCTCCAGTTCCAGATACTTGTGATCTTGTTTTTACAGAAGCTGTATTATTTCTGTAATTTGTTCTATTTGATTTTACAACTTGATGAAGTAGTCCAATATTGATATCCTCAATTACTTCATAATTGAACTGACTCTTAGTAACCTTATTGTCAGAAGTATTGTATGTATCTAGCTTTATACTCATTATGAAACCTTAACTGCTGACTGTATTTGGACAATATTCCCTTTTTTCCCAGGGACAGGTCCATTAACTAAAATATAATTTTTTTCTGCGTTGATTTCGACAATTGTTACGGATTGAATTGTCTTTTTTTGATTACCCATTCTACCAGCCATTTTTTGCCCCTTAAAAACATGTCCTGGATATGAAGCATTACCAATTGACCCACCTGCTCTGTGTACTTTATGAACACCGTGACTAGCTTTTTGGCCTGAAAAATTGTGGCGTTTCATTACGCCTGTGAAGCCATGCCCTTTTGAAAATCCTGTTATGTCAATTTTTTGGCCAACTTCAAAGTATTCACTTACGTTTAATTCCGTTCCAGATTTAATATCGGAGTCATTGTCTAGGGGGACCTCATAAAGACATTCTCCTGGTTCAACTTTATATGTATCATAATGTTGCTGAGTTGGTCTATTGACTTTCTTCGAGGAGCCTATAGTAAGTTGAGCTGCAGAGTATCCATCTTTTTCTGTCGACTTAACCTGTACAACCCTGCACCCTGATATGTCTAGAACTGTAACACCTTTTGCGTTTGACTCTTCATCAAATATTTGAGTCATTCCAACTTTTTTAGCTATTAGTGTTTTCATAACTTAATCTCTACCTCTACACCAGCTGGTAAATCTAGTCTCATTAGTGAATCTACAGTTTTAGGTGTAGGTTCAATAATGTCTATAAGCCTTTTGTGAATTCTCATCTCAAAGTGCTCTCTAGATTTCTTATAAACATGTGGGGATCTGATTACACAGTATCTGTGTATCTGGGTTGGGAGAGGTATTGGACCTTTTACTTTTGCTTGGGTCTTAATAACTGTTTCTGCAATTTTACGCGCAGACTCATCAACAACATAGTTGTCATATGCTTTTAGCTTTATTCTTATCTGTTGTTGCTGCTTTGCCATTTCTTCCTCAAAAAAAACCGGGAGCAAGTAGTCTACTCCCGGTTAATTTTTATTACTCTATAACTTTTGTTACTTGTCCTGCTCCTACAGTCCTACCACCCTCACGGATAGCAAACTTCACTCCTTCTTCCATCGCAATTGGGGAGATTAGTTCAACTGTTACAGAAACGTTGTCACCAGGCATTACCATTTCGGTACCTTCTGGAAGACTAACTTCACCGGTTACATCAGTAGTTCTAAAATAGAACTGTGGTCTGTATCCTTTAAAGAATGGATTGTGACGTCCACCCTCTTCTTTTGTCAAGACATATACTTCACCCTCAAATTTTGTATGAGGAGTAATAGAACCTGGTTTTGCGATAACCTGTCCTCTTTCAACATCTTCTTTATCAATACCACGTAAAAGTAGTCCAACGTTATCTCCAGCTCTACCTTCATCAAGTAGTTTTCTGAACATCTCAACACCAGTACAAACTGATTTTTGGGTATCTCTTATACCAATAATTTCAACTTCTTCGTTTACGTTAACTATTCCTTGTTCGATTCTTCCAGTAACAACTGTACCTCGACCTGTAATAGAGAATACATCCTCTACAGGCATTAGGAATGGTTTATCAACGACTCTTACTGGCTCTTCGATATAACTATCAACTTGTTCCATCATTTCAAGAACAGCTTTTACACCAGCTTCATCACCCTCGAGTGCTGCTAATGCTGAACCTCTGACTACTGGAACATCATCTCCTGGGAAATCATATTCTGTAAGTAATTCTCTTACTTCCATTTCAACTAAGTCAAGTAGTTCATCATCGTCGACTTGATCAACTTTGTTAAGGAATACTGCTATTGCTGGAACACCAACTTGTCTCGCCAAGAGAACGTGTTCTCTTGTCTGAGGCATTGGTCCATCAGCCGCTGATACAACTAAAATTGCACCATCAACTTGAGCTGCACCAGTAATCATATTTTTTACATAGTCAGCGTGACCAGGCATGTCCACATGAGCATAATGTCTGTTTTCAGTTTCATACTCTACGTGAGCAATCTGGATTGTGATTCCTCTTTCCCTCTCTTCAGGGGCTTTATCAATATCTTCAAAAGCTGTTGCGTCACCATCACCGGCTTCGGCTAAAACTTTTGTTATTGCGGCCGTCAATGTGGTTTTACCATGGTCAATGTGTCCCATTGTACCGATGTTCACATGAGGCTTGCTGCGGTCAAATTTTTCCTTTGACATATTTTTCTCCTTTTTTAAAAAGCCTTTGCTTGAAAAACAAGCTTAGACTTCAACCTCTACTCCACGAATACTTGCAGTTATTTCCTTAGTTATTGCGTCGGGAACGTCTTCATAACTATCAAACTGCATCGTAAATGTTGCACGGCCTTGAGTTCTTGAACGCAAATCAGTTGCGTATCCAAACATCTCTGATAAAGGAACTGTAGCATTGATGACCTTTGCAGATCCTCTTTGTCCCATTTCAGCAATCTTTCCTCTTCTTGAGGATAGATCTCCGACAACATCTCCCATAAAATCTTCTGGTGTTACCACTTCTACTTCCATAACTGGTTCTAGTAGTTTAATTCCTGCTTTTTTTGCTCCATCTTTAAGGGCCATAGATCCCGCAATTTTAAATGCCATTTCCGAAGAGTCCACATCGTGATAGCTTCCATCAACTAAAGTAGCTTTAATATTTTCTAAGGGATAACCTGCTAAAACACCAGATTCCATTGCGGCTTCAACTCCTGCATTTACGGAAGGTATATATTCTTTTGGAATTCTTCCACTCTTAATTAAGTCTACAAATTCATAACCTTCATTGATAGGTTCAAGCTCCATAACTACATGACCATATTGACCTCTACCACCACTCTGACGAATATATTTTGCTTCTATTTTGACTTCTTTTTTAAGAGCTTCTCGATATGCTACTTGGGGTTTTCCAATATTTGCTTCTACTCTAAACTCTCTTTTTAATCTATCTACAAGAATATCTAGATGAAGTTCGCCCATTCCTGAAATAATTGTTTGGCCAGTTTCTTCATCAGACTGAACAACAAAGGTGGGGTCTTCTTCTGCTAATTTTTGTAATCCTTCAGAGAGCTTCTCCTCATCTACTCTTGATTTGGGCTCAATTGCTACAGAAATAACTGGTTCTGGAAATGTCATTGACTCTAGCTGAATTGGATTTGAAGAGTCAGCCAACGTATCCCCAGTTTTTGCATTCTTTAAGCCAACACCTGCAACGATATCTCCGGTGGAAATAAAATCAATATCTTCCCTGGTATTGGAGTGCATTCTCAGAATTCTTCCAAGTCTTTCATCTTTACCAGTAGTAGTGTTTACTACTTTGTCGCCCTTTTTAAGTGTCCCTGAATAAACTCTAAAATAAGTTAATTTACCAACATGTGGGTCACTAACAACTTTGAACGCAAGAGCTGAAAAAGGTTCTTCGTCAGAGTGTTCTCTAACTATTTCATTTTCTTCATCTCCCGGTTTGAAACCAGTTGTTGGATCAATATCTAGAGGAGATGGAAGATAATCAATAACAGCATTAAGAAGTAACTGGACACCTTTATTTTTGAATGCACTTCCAGCAAGTACTGGTACAAAAAGACCGTCTAGGGTTCCTTTTCTGATAGCTTTTTTGATTTCTGTTACAGTAAGTTCTTCTTCCCCTAAATACTTTTCAAGGATTTCATCATCTGCCTCAGCAATAACATCAAGTAATTCTTGTCTTTTAGCATTTGCTTCATCAAGCATGTCCGCAGATATCTCGTCTATGTCCCATTCAGATCCATCATCTTTAGACCAAGTGTGTGATTTCATTTCTACTAAATCAACAACACCTACAAAGTTTTCTTCTGAACCAATAGGAATATGTAGTACTGCTGGTTTCGCTTCTAATCTTTCAATGATTGACTGAACATCAAAATTAAAATCTGCACCAGTTCTATCAAGCTTATTTACAAAACAAATTCTTGGAACATTATATTTATCTGCTTGTCTCCAAACTGTTTCAGACTGTGGCTCTACTCCAGCTACACCATCAAATACTGCAACTGCTCCATCTAAGACTCTAAGTGATCTTTCAACCTCTACAGTGAAGTCTACGTGCCCAGGTGTATCTATGATATTAATAGTGTGATCTTCCCATTCGCAGGTAGTAGCTGCAGATGTAATTGTAATCCCTCTTTCCTGCTCTTGTTCCATCCAATCCATAACAGCAGCACCATCGTGAACCTCACCAATTTTGTAAGTTTTTCCGGTGTAATATAGGACTCTTTCAGTTAACGTAGTTTTTCCTGCATCAATATGAGCCATTATTCCTATATTTCGAAGCTGTTTTAAGTCTATTAACCTATCACTCATGATTACCACCTATAATGAGCGAAAGCTCTATTTGATTCTGCCATCTTGTGAACGTCTTCTCTTTTCTTAACTGATGCTCCTGTATTTTTACTTGCATCAAGAATTTCTCTACCTAATCTTTCAGCCATCGTTTTTTCTCCTCTTTTTCTTGAGGCTGCAACCATCCATCTGATTGCTAGTGTGGTGCTTCTTCTGTGTGGAACTTCCATAGGTACCTGATAATTAGTTCCACCCACTCGTCTTGATTTTGTTTCAACTTGTGGCTTAACATTTTCAAAAGCTTCTTTTAAAACAGCTAGTGGATCTCCTCCGACTTGCTTTTCAACTAGCTCTAGTGCACTGTAAACAATGTTTCTAGCTGTATCTTTTCTTCCGTCTAGTAAAATTTGATTTGTAAGCTGAGATACCAACACACTGTTAAATAAAGGGTCAGGTTCCGGTTTACGCTTAAGTGATGGTCCTCTTCTCATAGTTAACCTTTTTTACTTCCGTATCTTGACCTAGCTTGTTTCCTATCAGCTACTCCGGATGTATCTAAAGCTCCCCTGATAACCTTGTACCTGACTCCAGGAAGGTCTTTAACTCTACCACCTCTTACTAATACTATTGAGTGTTCTTGGAGATTATGTCCTTCACCTGGGATATATGCAGTGACTTCTGTTCCAGTTGAAAGTCTTACCCTACATACTTTTCTTAAGGCAGAGTTAGGTTTTTTAGGTGTGACTGTGTATACACGTGTGCAGACACCCCTTCGTTGAGGTGAACCTTTTAAGCCAGGTGTCTTTTCTTTAGACACTTTGGACTTTCGTCCTTTTCTAACTAACTGTTGCGTAGTAGGCATTAATTTTCCAATCTAAATAGTGTTATTGACTTACCGAGAAAGAAGTATATGAGAGTTTTAAACTTACAACAACCAAAAATTTATAAGTTTTTACTCTGTTTCTTCTTCTCCTTCTTCGCCTAGCATAGCCAGCCATTGTGCAGGATTTGGTAGTGCATCTCCATCAGATTCCTCTGAGTCTGGTGATGCTTCCATAAATCCTAGTGAAGAAACTTCAGGAGCATCTGGGAGTGAAGGTGATAGTTTCTGATAAGCTTCTGATCCTGTTCCAGCAGGAATAAGAGTTCCAATAATCACGTTCTCTTTTAAACCTGACAGAGAATCGCTGCTTTTCTTCATTGCCGCTTCTGTCAGTACTCTTGTAGTTTCTTGGAAAGATGCTGCTGATAACCATGAGTCAGTTGCAAGGCTAGCTTTGGTGATACCCATAAGCTCTGGTCTTCCTTCAGCAGGTGTTTTTCCTTCTTTTACTAATGCTTGATTAGTTTTTCTAAATAATGTTGAGTCGACTAGTTCATTTGGTAAGTAATCAGAATCATTTGCACTAACAATTCTGACTCTTCTTAACATTTGTCGAACTATCATTTCAACATGCTTGTCGTGAACTTCAACTCCTTGGTCACGATAAGTTTTTTGTACTTCATCAACAAGATATTCTTGACATGCCCGTACACCGTTAATTTCTAAAACTTCTTTTGGAGCTTTTGGTCCAGTCGTTAAAGCATCTCCAGCTTCAACTGTATCTCCCTGATTAACTACTAAGGTTTGTCTTCTAAGAACTTCTACCTCAATATCCTCTTTTTCATTTTGAATAGTTATAATTCTTGTACCCTCTGGCGTGGTGTCTATAGATTTAATTTTTCCTTGTATTGAGGACATGACTGATTTACCTTTAGGATTTCGAGCTTCAAATAACTCAACAATTCTTGGAAGACCTGATGTAATGTCTAGCCCTACAACTCCCCCAGTGTGGAAAGTTCTCATAGTAAGCTGTGTTCCAGGTTCACCAATAGATTGTGCTGAAATAATTCCAACAGCTTCTCCAACTTCAACCGGTTTACCTGTTGCAAGACTAAATCCGTAACATAGTGGGTCCATTGTTTCAGGATCTTGTGAGTTAAACGGTGAGAGTATATTAACACTTTCAACGCCACATTTAGAAATAGCATCTAACACTTCGGCATCAATATAAGTTCCTTTAGTCAGCTTTTTAGAATCTCCAAATTCAATTACTTTTTTATCTTTTTTGATGTCTTCAGCTAATACTCGTCCATATAATTTTGAGTGTAAGTATCTACTAACCTTACCGTCCGAATCAATAACTGTTTTCTTTGTACCTCTCCAGTCAATATTTTCATCACCTTGATCTTTAACAACAATTCCTGCTGCAACGTCTACAAGTCTTCTTGTAAGGTAGCCTGAATCAGCAGTTCTCAAGGCCGTATCAGCTAGACCCTTCCTGGCACCATGAGTAGATATAAAGTACTCAAGAACAGACATTCCCTCTCGAAAGTTACTCTTAATAGGTCTCTCAATAATGTCACCTTTGGGGTTAGCAACTAAACCTCTCATACCTGCAAGTTGTCTAACCTGCATCATATTTCCTCTAGCTCCAGATTTAACCATCATGTCAACAGGGTTGAATTCATCTGCTTCTAAGGCGCGACTCATTGCATGTTGAATTTCATCAGTTGCTTTAGTCCAAATTTGAATTATAGCTTTCTTTCTTTCTGCTTCACTGATGGCTCCACTTTTATATTGGTTTTCGATTTTTTCAGCATCACTTTCGTGCTTCTCTAAAATTGTACTTTTTTCTGGAGGAGTTTTAACATCTGTCATAGCTACACTCAAACCAGCTTTTGCTCCGTATTTAAATCCAACATCTTTCATGGCGTCTAAGAATTCTCTTAGTTCTGCTTTGTTGTATCTTTCGATGACCTCAGAGATAATTCTTTTCATTTCATTTTTACGAACTTTTGCCTGTATGAATGGAAAGTCATTTGGAAGTACATTATTAAAATAAACTCTTCCAAGTGTAGTATTCAATAAGGCTGCACCATCTACAGGACTTTCAGAAATTAAATCAGTAAATCTATTTTTTATCTCATCATAAATTTTTGGATCCCCAGCAATATCGCCAACTCTTAGCCTAATTGGAGTTTGAAGACCAATATGACCAGCTTCATATGCTTGCTCTGCCTCGTTTATATCTACAAAAGCCATTTTTGCATCTTCTAATTTTTCATAACATTCTGTGATGTAGTACAGGCCAATAACCATGTCTTGGCTAGGTGAAACAATTGGGTTACCACTTGCAGGTGAAAGTACATTGTTTGTAGCTAGCATTAATACTCTTGCCTCAGCCTGGGCCTCAGCAGATAATGGAACATGTACAGCCATTTGATCTCCATCAAAGTCAGCATTAAAAGCTTCGCAAACTAACGGATGAACTTGAATTGCTTTACCCTCAACAAGTATCGGCTCAAAGGCTTGAATTCCTAGTCTGTGTAAAGTAGGTGCCCTATTCAGAAGAACTGGATGCTCTTCAATGACTTCAGCTAAAACGTCCCATACTTGAGCTCTTGATCTTTCAACCATTCTTTTAGCTGATTTAATATTTTGAGCTAATCCTAGCTCGACAAGTCTTTTCATTACAAAGGGTTTAAAAAGTTCTAAAGCCATCATTTTAGGTAACCCGCACTGTTGGAGTTGTAAATGTGGACCAACAACGATTACTGAACGAGCAGAATAATCAACTCTTTTTCCTAAAAGGTTTTGTCTAAATCTACCTTGCTTACCCTTCAACATATCTGATAGTGATTTAAGTCCACGACCACCAGCTCCTGCAACAGCCCTTCCTCTTCTACCATTGTCAAATAGAGCATCAACTGACTCCTGCAACATTCTTTTCTCGTTACTAATTATTATGTCAGGTGCACCAAGCTCAATTAATTTTTTTAATCGGTTGTTTCTATTAATAAGTCGTCTATAAAGATCATTTAAGTCTGAAGTTGCAAAACGTCCACCATCTAGTTGAACCATAGGCCTCAATTCAGGAGGAATTACAGGAACTATTTCTAAAATCATTGCCTCAGGAGGATTTTTACCATCTGCGAAGGGTTTTATAACTTTCATTCGTTGAATAGCCCTTTGTCTTCTTTGAGCAGATTTAGAATCTAAGTCAGACTTTAATTTTTCCATCTCTGCTTTTAAGTCAACAAGCTTAACTAATTCTCTTACGGCTTCAGCTCCCATGCCACCAGTGAAATATTCATCGTACTTATCAATCATTTCACGCCATAAAGTGTCGTCTTCAATTATGTCTTTTGGTTTTAATGTTTTTAATCTTGAAAAAGCATTTTTGATTACTTCAATTTCATCATCTGATTTTTTCTTTTTACCCTTAATCTCTTTTTCAATATCTTTTTTTCGTTCTTGAACCTCGGCTTCAGGGACCTTAGCATTTTCCATAGCTTTAATTTCGAGCTTCATTTGCTTAACTCTTTTTGACTCCCACTCTTGATGGTCTTCATCTACAATTTCACACTCAGCAACTACTGCCTCTTCAAGTTCGCCTAAATCTTTAGTTCTTTTTTTCTCATCAATCGAAACGACTAAGTATGCTGCAAAATAAATAATTTTTTCAAGTTCTTTAGGGGACATATCCAAAAAGTATCCCAATCTACTAGGAACGCCTTTAAAGTACCAAATATGAGTTACAGGTGCTGCTAGTTCAATATGCCCCATTCTCTCACGTCTAACTTCTCGTCTTGTGACTTCAACTCCACATCTTTCACAAACAATTCCCCTGTATCGAATTCTCTTATACCTTCCACAAGAACATTCCCAATCTTTTGTTGGTCCAAAAATTCTTTCATCGAAAAGACCATCTTTTTCTGGCTTTAAAGTTCTATAGTTAATAGTCTCTGGTTTTTTAACCTCACCAAATGACCAACTTCTCATTTGGTCAGATGTAGCAAGGCTTATACTTAATTCGTCAAATATTTTTTCCATAATCCCTATAGCTCCGGCTCATCTTGTTCTGGCTTAGACATGTCAATTCCAAGTGTTTCTGCTGTTTTGACATATTCATCACTTATTTCTTTCATTGAAATTTCTTCACCAGCTGACAGAATCTCAACATTCAAACATAAACTTTGCATCTCTTTTAATAAAACTTTGAAAGATTCTGGAATTCCTGGTTCAGGAATATTATCGCCTTTAACAATAGATTCATAAACTTTTACTCTTCCGACTGTATCATCGGATTTAATAGTAAGAAGTTCCTGTAATGCATAACTAGCACCGTATGCTTCCAAAGCCCAGACTTCCATTTCTCCGAATCTTTGACCACCAAATTGTGCCTTACCTCCAAGAGGTTGTTGGGTAATCATAGAGTAAGGACCCGTTGATCTTGCGTGTATTTTTTCGTCAACTAAGTGAATTAATTTTAATATATATGTATACCCGACTGTTATTTTTGAATCGAAAGCTTCACCGGTACGACCATCATATAAGGTTGTTTTTCCATCAGTATCAACCATTTGCTTGCCATCTCTATTTTCATTTACATTTTTTAATATTTTGTGAATTTCATCCTCATCAGCACCATCAAAAACTGGAGTGCTTACTAAAGTTCCCGGTTTTGCACCTTTAGAGGCTAGAGTATCTCCTTTATATTCTCCCCAACCCTGATCAGCAGCCCAACCAAGATGAGTTTCAAGGACTTGCCCTAAATTCATTCTGCTTGGAACTCCTAAGGGAGACAAGAGAATATCTACGGGAGTTCCATCTTCCATAAATGGCATATCTTCTATGGCATTTATTTTTGATATTACACCCTTGTTACCGTGTCTTCCTGATAGCTTATCTCCAACTTGAATTTTTCTTTGGATAGCTACATAAACTCTTACTTTCTTATTAACTCCTGGAGGTAAATCTTCTCCATTCTCTCTATCAAGGATTTGGACATCTATTACTTTTCCTTTTTGTCCATGGGGAACTCTAAGTGAGGTATCTCTAACCTCTCTTGCCTTTTCACCAAAAATAGCTCTTAATAATCTTTCCTCTGGAGTTAGCTCTGTCTCACCCTTAGGTGTAACTTTACCAACTAAATAGTCC
This sequence comes from uncultured Acidimicrobiaceae bacterium, assembly GCA_964016255.1. Lineage (GTDB taxonomy): Bacteria > Actinomycetota > Acidimicrobiia > Actinomarinales > Actinomarinaceae > Actinomarina. The sequence goes on along the minus strand of CAXHFF010000001.1, from coordinate 29,070 downwards.
CCTGGTGTTACTTCAGCACCTATTCGAACTATTCCCATTTCATCTAAATCCATCAAAACTTCTTCAGCAACATTAGGGATATCTCTTGTTATCTCCTCTTCTCCAAGCTTTGTGTCTCTGGCTTCCACTTCATGTTCAGCAATATGTACGGAAGTGAGAACATCTTCTTTAACTAATCTTTCTGATATGACTATTGAATCTTCAAAGTTATATCCATCCCAAGGCATGTATGCAACTAACAAGTTTTTACCTAAAGCTAACTCTCCACCTTGAGTACTTGGTCCATCAGCCAAAACATCACCTGGTTTGACTTTAGTGCCAACCTTTACAAGTGGTTTTTGATTGGCAGAAGTTGCCTGGTTTGATCTCTTAAACTTTTGAACTTCAAATGTATGCTTTTTGTTAGTTTCTTTTTCTTTGAGGATTATTTCATCACCAGAAACATTAACTATTTCTCCAGCTACAGGTGAGATAAGAGCCTCACCAGAATCTCGTGCAACATTTTCTTCCATGCCTGTACCGACGTATGGTGCCTCAGTCTTTACGAGAGGAACAGCTTGTCGTTGCATGTTTGAACCCATAAGAGCTCTGTTGGCATCATCATGTTCTAAGAAAGGAATTAAGGCAGTCGTTACTGAACAAATTTGTTTTGGACTAACGTCCATGTAATCTATTTCTTTATCTGAAACGAATGCTACTTCGCCATCAGTTTTTCTACATAAAACTCTTTTATTTTTGAATGTGCCATCATCATTTAAAGGTGCATTTGCTTGAGCAATAGTCACGTCATTCTCATCGTGAGCGGTTAGGTAAACTTCTTTGCTTGTTTTTACAGTACCATTTTCAACTTTCCAATAAGGGGTTTCAATGAATCCAAAATCATTAATTCGCCCATATGTTGCCAAGGTCCCGATAAGACCGATGTTAGGACCTTCTGGAGTTTCAATTGGACACATTCTACCGTAATGAGAAGGGTGAACGTCTCTGACTTCGAAACCAGCTCTTTCCCTTGAAAGTCCCCCAGGCCCTAAGGCTGAAAGTCTTCTTCTGTGGGTTAATGCAGCAATTGGGTTAGGTTGATCCATAAACTGGCTCAACTGACTTGTACCAAAGAATTCTTTTAAAGCTGCTTGGATTGGTCTTATATTTATAAGGGATTGTGGTTTTATTGCGTCAGGTTCTTGAGTTGTCATTCTTTCCCTTACAACTCTTTCAAGTCTACTCAAACCAACTCGTACTTGATTCTGCACAAGTTCTCCAACTGTTCTTATTCTTCTGTTAGAAAAATGGTCAATATCATCAAGTCTCACTTTTAGCTCTTTGCCAAGATTGTTGATCATGGTTTCTTCTTTAGCGTGAAGAGCAATAACATATTTTATTGAATCAATCATGTCATCAATTCTCAACATTCCATCAACTTCTGTTGTGTATTGTTTTTGATCTTTTTCTGAGTAGTCTCTACCCAATTTTTGTTCTACTTTATATCTACCGACCTTAGATAAGTCGTATCTCTTTTCGGTATAGAACATTTGCTTAATCAAATTTCTAGCTGATTCAACAGTTGCTGGCTCACCAGGTCGTAATTTTCTGTATAAGTCTATTAATGCTGATTCTGGTGAAGGATCAGGATCTCTTTCGATTGTATTTTGAATTGATGGAAAATCTCCAAAAATATTTATGGCATCTTCCTTTGTCTCAATTTTATATTTTTCCCACTGTGTCGGATCAACTGCATAAAGAGCTCTTAGAAATGCTGTTATGTGTTGTCTTCTTTTTCTGTCAACACGTACACCAATTGTATCCCTTTTATCGGTATCAAATTCTAACCATGCTCCCCTACCAGGAATCATTTTTCCAATATAAATATCTTTGTCGGAGGTTTTATCAATTTCTTTTGAAAAATATACACCAGGTGAGCGAACAAGTTGGCTGACGATAACTCTTTCAGTCCCATTTATAACAAAGGAACCAGTATCTGTCATGATTGGGAAATCACCAAGAAATACTGTTTCTCTTTTTTGTTGATATGTTTCTGCATCAGTAAATTCAGCAATAACATATAAAGGTTGTGAATAGGTTGAGTCAGTTATTTTGCATTCTTCTAAACTTTTCATAGGTGGTTCAAAAAAATGTTCTAGGAATTCTAATTTAAAACGCCCTGAAAAATCTTTTATAGGTGATATCTCATTAAGAATCTCAGACAGCCCTTCGTCTAGAAACTTTTTAAATGAATCTTTTTGTATATTTAGTAAATCTGGAATCTCCAAACCCTTAGTTCTTGCAAACGAAAGTCTAGAATTCTGAACAGCGGACAACAAGCCTCCTCAAAAAAAATAAAATACAATAACCCGAAGGGTAAAGTATATTAGTACTTAATATTTAAGCAAACAAATAATATTAAATTATTTGAGTTCTACAGTCCCACCGGCACCTTCAAGAGCTTCTTTTGCTTTGTCAGCATCTTCTTTGGAAGCACCTTTAAGTATGTCAGAAGGAGCACCATCGACAAGTTCTTTGGCTTCTTTCAAACCAAGACTAGTTAGTCCTCTTACTTCTTTAATAACCTGTATTTTCTGTCCACCAGCTTCTGTGAGAACAACATCAAAAGAATCTTTAACTTCTTCTGATCCGCCATCTCCACCAGCTGGAGCTGCTGCTACAGCCACTGGAGCTGCTGCAGTAACATCAAATTTCTCGTCAAATGAGTCTAAGAATTCTTTCAATTCTAGAACTGACATTTCTTCAAAGACAGATAGCAACTCTTCGGTTGTCATTTTTGCCATTGTTATTCCTCCTCTTTAATTTTATCCTCTGAATCTTCGTTGGAAGAATCAGATTCTATCGTTTCTGAACTTATTTCTGGATTCGCTTCTTTTACATCAAGTAGTGCCTTAAATGCATATCCAGATTTATTTAATACTGCTTTCAGCCCCACAGCCATTTTTGTCAGTGGTGCATTAAAGCCTCCTGCAATCTTCGCTAAGAGAACGTCTCTTGTTTCTATGGATGCAAGAATGTTTATTTGATCTAAAGTAAGTGGTTCTGATTCCATTAATCCACCCTTGACAATAAATGAATCGTTGTCTTTGGAGAATTGTTTTAATACTTTAGCAGCCTCTACAGGGTCTGATTCTATAACAGCCACTCCAGTCGGGCCAGAAAAATGTTCAAGAATTGATTCATACCCTATATTTTCTGCAGCTCTTTTTGCTAGAGACATCTTTACAACATTAAAAGTTGCTCCTGCATTTTTTAGTTCTCTTCTAAGTTTGGTCTGTTGGGTTACTGTTAAACCTCTATACTCAGCTAAAACTAAAGCGTTTGCAGAACTGAATAGCTCTTCTAGCTGTTTTACTTTATCTGCTTTATCTTGTCTAACCATAAAAAAATCCTTGCAAACCAAGGACAAGGCGATTTACCTACGATAGATTTTTAAGGTTTCCCACTATCGGTCTTTGGTTTAAGTTGTATCTAAACAATATACTCGAATTGGATTTATCAGCAAATATATTTATAAATTAATATCTACGCTTACAGAAGGCCCCATTGTTGAAGACATAAATACACTCTTTATGTACTCCCCTTTTGAAGATGCCGGTTTAGCTCTTGTAATTACAGCTATAACCTCTTCAAGATTTGTTTTTAAGTTTTCTACACTAAAGGAAACTTTTCCAATAGATAAATGAACATTGCCTAATTTATCATTTTTAATTTCTACTTTTCCTTTTTTAAAATCTTCGACTGCTTTGGCAACATTAGGAGTAACTGTCCCAGTTTTTGGATTTGGCATTAAGCCCTTTGGACCTAAAATTTTTCCAAGCTGACCAACATCAGCCATCATTTCTGGAGTCGAAATAACTAAATCTACATCAAGTTTTTCTTCAGATGCAACCTTTGTAGCTAATTCTTTACCTCCAACAATATCTGCTCCAGCATTCTCAGCTTCAGTTAAAGCTTCTCCTCCAGCAAATACTGCTATTGTAATTGTCTTGCCGTTTCCGTTGGGAAGTGAAACTGTAGTCCTTATATTTTCTTCTGCAGCTTTTGTATCAATACCCAGAGAAAAAACTACATCAATAGACTCATCAAAATTTGCCTTTGAGTTTTCTTTACAAATAGTTAAAGCATCTGTAAGACTTTGTTTAGAGTCGGGCATATTTTTCTTAACTTCGTTGTATTTTTTACCGTATTTCTTCATGTTTCTCCTTTTGGTTCAAACGACCTCAGTCTCCCAAATATATATTTTAACCTTCTACTGTAACGCCCATTGATCTAGCTGTACCAGCGATAATATTTATCGCCATGTCTATATCATTAGCATTTAGATCTTCCATTTTTGCTTCAGCAATATTTTTTAGTTGATCTCTTGTAATTGAGGCAACTTTTACTTTGTGCGGTTCAGCTGAACCAGAATCAAGTCCAATTGCCTTCTTAATCAAATATGATGCCGGAGCTGTTTTTGTTTCGAACGTAAATGAATTGTCCTCAAATATAGTAATTTCAACTGGAACCGTTTCTCCCTGTCGACTTGAAGTGTCATTATTAAATGCTTGAACAAAATCCATAATGTTTACACCATATTGTCCTAATGCTGAACCAACAGGTGGTGCTGGTGTTGCTCCACCACCAGGAATTTGTAATTTTAATTTTGCTTTTACTTCTTTGGCCATTTTTTTATTCCTTAATTTTTGACGATATCCGTGAAACCCAGTTCGACAGGAGTCTCTCGTCCAAATATATTAACTAGTACTGTAACTTTTGATTGATCTAAATTAATTTCTTCAATTATTCCATTGAAATCTGCAAAAGGTCCTGTTGTAACTCTTACAGTTTCTGCAACTTCAAAATCTGGTTTAAATTTTGGAGACTCTTTTTTAACTTCAACTTCTTCGTTCGTTCCAAGAATTCTTTCTATCTCTCGCCTAGATAATGAGACAGGCAACTTACCAGATCCCACAAAACCTATTATTGAAGGTGTGTTTCGAATTTCATACCATGTAGTATCATCTAGTTCCATTCTTACTAGTACATATCCAGGAAAAGTCTTCTTTTCTACGTTAACTTTCTTTCCATTTCTTATTTCTACAACTTCATCAGTTGGAATAACCACATCGTATACTTTATCGTCTAGATGTAAATTTTTGATACGGGTAAGAATATTTGTCCTAACTTTTTTTTCATGCCCTGATTGAGCGTTCAATACAAACCATTCACCAGGAAGATCATAAGGATGCGAATTTGCATTAAAATCTTCTAAGACTTCTTCAGTCTCTTCTACTAAAATTTCATCATTCATTATTTCTATCCTCCAGAAGATAACAGGCTAATCAAAGTATTTTTAAAACCAAAGTCCATTCCAAAAATTAATAGCGTCATTGAAATAATAGTTACTATTGTAACAACCGTAAATGTTGTCAAAGTGTCAACGGTTGGCCAATTAACTCTTTTTAATTCAGTTCTAACTTCACCAAGGTAATTAGAGATTCTTTTAAATCTAGAAACCTTTTCCTCGTTATTAAACTTGCCAACATTTCTATCAGCTTTTTTTGCCAGGCGTTCTTCACGCTCTGACATCCTTCTCATTTCTCTATTCATTTCATTCATAATTTACCTCTTAGCAGGGGCGGTGAGACTCGAACTCACAACCTCAGGTTTTGGAGACCCGCGCTCTGCCAATTAGAGCTACACCCCTAAGTTTACTCTTTATCTAACTCGTTAGATGAGCGCTTTAGTCCAAAGACCAATATTACTAAAGACATTAATCCAAGTAGTGTCAATAATATTATTTTTGTACCTTTATTAGTAGTAGTTTTTACTTTTTTATCCAGAGAAGACATAACCTTAGATGCAAAATCTGATGGTACCTCAACATTAATTTGAACATCATTTTCAAGTTCTTCTCTAAAAGCTCTATATCTCTTTCCAGCTGTTTGACATTTTAAACAGAACTGTACGTGGTTGTCAGAATCAAACTGAAAGTAAACGCCATTAAGATAGGTCTTAATCATTTGGTTTCTTTTTCTCCTACAAATAGATTGGTATTTTAGATTTGAAAAAATCTCTTTCATGCTTCTACATCCTCCAAAATAGATCTCAATTTTTGATGAGCTCTATGTAGTCTTACTTTTGCAGCTGTGACGCTTATACCTAAATATTCAGCTATCTCCTTATGGGACCTACCTTCAATATTTTTCAATTCTACAATAATTCGCTGCTCTAAAGGAATCTGGTCCAACGCTTTTCTAAGTACTGAGGATAAATCTGAATTAATAGCTATCAATTCAGGATCATTTTTTTCATCAACAACTACTGGTTCTTGTGTATCTTCAATGTTTAAGGAGTAGTGTTTTTTGGCTTTTTTACGAAGTGTCCAAGCTGTGTTGACAGTAATTCTGTATATCCATGTGCTAAAAGTTGAGTCTCCTCTAAACTTATCAATTGCTTTCCATGCTCTTATAAAAGCTTCCTGACCAACATCGTTTGCAAGCTCTTTATTACCTGTAAGTTTAAACGCAAGTGAAAAAACTAAGTCTTGATGACGGTAGACCAACATTTCGAACGCGACTTTGTCACCTGCTTGTGACCTCTGCACTAATTCCGAATTAGAAGTATCTTCATTAAAATTATTAATTTTGGTTACATTATTCATCTATATAACTAAGAATAAATAGAAATTAAGATATATCTACCTTTTTTCTCTATGTAATGTGTGTTTTCTTAACCGGGGACTATATTTCATTAATTCCAGTCTATCTGGAGTATTAGTTTTATTTTTTGTAGTCACATAGTTATGATCACCAGTTTCAGTGCAGACCAATATAATTGGTGGTCGTTTATCTGAAGCCATTTCTTCTCCTTTTTTAACTTGTAGCGGCGGGCAGACTCGAACTGCCGACCTCACGATTATGAGTCGTGCGCTCTTACCAACTGAGCTACGCCGCCTTAAGACTTATTTTACCTTATGAGCCCTCTTCCGGATTTGAACCGGAGACCTCTTCCTTACCATGGAAGTGCTCTACCTACTGAGCTAAGAGGGCCAGTGCCGAGAGTAGGATTCGAACCTACGAAGGCATAACCGGCAGATTTACAGTCTGCTCCCTTTGGCCGCTCGGGCATCTCGGCGTAACAATAAAGTCTCTCTAAAGTTTAGATTATATAGAAAAATTAGTGAGATGAAATTTTAAATCATTAACATAATCTTATGGATAAGAAAATTAAAAATTTTATCGATAATCTACTTGAAAATAATATTTTAGATCAACAAACGTACGAGAATATTCTTAAGTATCAAGAAAATAATACTATTTCGCAAAAATCAAAAGTAGCCAAAGCACTAACTCTAATTGGTGGTTTCTTTGTGTTATCTGGTTTGCTTGGAACTTTACCTTTAATTTGGGAAAACCTATCTTACTGGGCCCAACTATTATTACTGATTGTAACAACTTCGTTTCTATTCTATGCAGCTGGCTACAGCCAAAAACTTGATAATCAGAGACTTTTAATATTTAAGTCTAATGAAAGAGTGTCTTCATTTTTATACCTGACTTCTACAGTCTCATTTGCAGCTGTAGTGGTATTTGCATTGAACATATTGGAAAACACTACTACATTCAACCTTTCAGAAGATCTTGCAATATTAATCACCTCAACAACAGTTTTAATCTATTCCTCATACTTGTATAAAAAGACTTTTGAAATATTTCAACATATTGCACTGTTTTATACGCTAATTTTCTTTTTAGGAAGCGTTGGAAATTTATTCTTAAGAAATGTAGAACCATGGGGAATTGGTTTGTTCATATCAAGTGTAGGAATAATATGGGGCCTCAATACATACTCTAAGCTATTGCAACCAAGTTGGCTTGGATATTTTTTATCATCAATAAATATTGCGATTGGAGTAGTTGCAATAGTTGAAGACTTGCTTTCAAATGCAGAAATAGCAAGTATTGTAATATTAATTATCGGTTCCAGTCTTTATATCTGGATAAGCATCAAGCTTTCTGAACAAGTAATTTTTTATATCGGCGGTCTGGGATTGATTATAAACCTTCCTAGATTAATTACAGAGTTACTCCCAGACAACATCTGGCCTCCTCTTATATTATTCGTTGTTGGAGGAGTCTTAGTAACTGTTGGTCTATATTTAAATACCCTTAGAGAAAATATAAAGAAGATCTCGTGAAGAAAAAGTCATTTTTAATTCAATCACTTATAATTTTGTTCCTTTCTATCGGTATTGTTGCATCATTTGGAATAATTCCTCTGCCTGAATACAGTACAGAGATAAATCAGGAGCTTAACGGAGAAATTTTTTATCATGTTGAAATACAAAGTTCAAATATTCTTCCACCTGCTCCAGATATCGTAGATCAATGTATCTTTAAAGTTGATATCTCAACAGCGATTACTGATGAAGAAAAAGTAATCTGTACCAGTGATTTATATCAATATTCGTATGACATCTACTTGAACAATACAGAAATAGATGAAAATCAGAATCTAGTCTTACGTTATTGGGACAACTCCTCTAATTCTGAAATGACACTGGTGATAAACCCTAAAAATAGTGAGATTAAAAAAGTAAACAATGAAGATGTCTCGATAGGTAGAAGTGCCTATGAAGTTAACTCCTTAGGGGAAAAGCTTCTTAGCTCCTGGGACATGAGGGAAATGAGTGCAAGATCAGCTGGCATTTACTACCAAAAAAATTCAAATATAATTGAAGTCTTTAATGTTGAAGCACCAACAAACTATTACTTTGAATCTTTGAGGTGGTCTCCAGATGGAAACAGTATTGTTGCATTAGATACTGAAAATGAGATAATTATTTTTTCTAAAAATAAAATTCATGAACCAATAAAGTTGGATCTTAGTAGCTCTTATTCGCCACAATTTGAAGGGGATGAAAAAGTTATTTATCAATTAATTGGTTGGAATAACTAAGAAAAGTTTTTAGTAGGCCTGACGCCAACTTCACTGATGACGTGAGCTGCACTTCTATTAGCAATATCAGCAGATTCTTCTATAGTTAGTTTTTTTTGCAAGCCGTATAGATATCCTGCAGCAAAATAATCTCCCGCACCTGTTTTATCAACAACTTCTGCTTCAGTTGCTTCATAATGGACTTTTTCTCCTTTGCTAATTACTACAGCACCGTTTGGACCAAGCGTGCATACTAATTCTTCTAAGTTTGGAAACTCTTTTTCAAAGTATTCAAAAGCATCTTCATTAGTCTCCTTCAGAGACAATGCCATAATTTCTTCCTCATTACAGAATACAAAATCAATGCTTTCTTTGATGAATTCAATAAAACTATCTCTGTGCATCTCAACACAAAAAACATCTGATAAAGTAATAGCATTTTTCCCACCAGATAATTTATTTAATTTAGCAGCGTGCAAAAATGCTTCCTTACTGGTAGGCCTATCCCAAAGATATCCCTCCATGTAGAGGATTTCGGCTGACTCTATTGCTTTATCATCTAAATCTTCAATTGAGAGAAATGCGCCGGCTCCTAGATAGGTATTCATTGTACGTTCCCCATCTGGAGTTATGAATATTGCGCAATGTCCAGTTTGATTATCCTCTGACTCAAATACAGTAAAGTCTTTGAGTCCAGAATCAATGACACTAGCTTTGAATTGTTCTCCAAGTTCATCATTTGAGATTTTCCCTATAAAGCCAACATCTCCACCTAATTGTGCGGCCCAATACGCTGTATTTGCAGCTGAACCACCTGCAGCTCTCGTAGGATTAGTCATCGAATCTAATAAAATGTTCGACCTATCTTTATCAACTAGGGTCATTCTGGCTTTGTTTAAACTTAATTTATCAATTACCTCTTCTTCAATTTTTTGAAGAGAATCTACCATTGCATTTCCAATACAAATTATCACAAAATGATTTTAGATGACTGTCCCATTATTGCCATTTAAATCAACTATTTTTTTTGAGCTCAAAGACAACTCTTTCATGCCTCCAGTCAGATTGAGAGAATCGAAACCCTCATTTTTCATAAAAGAACTAACTCTTCCAGATCTCGCTCCAGAACGACAAATGATAATGTAATTATCACTTGTTTTAAAATCATCGATCTTTTGAGGAATTGTTCCCATTGGAATATGTATAGCTTCAGGATGATGACCGGCATCCCATTCATCCTGTTCACGAACATCGATTAATTTATAACCATTACTGAGATAGCTCTCTAGATTTTCTGGTGCAATTGTTTCATTATTATCCGTACCGAATACCACTTGCGTCCTCCCTTAATCTTCTGACTCTTTCAGCTGTTGGTGGGTGTGTTGAAAAAAGTTTTCTCATACCTCCCCCAGATAATGCTTTTAAAGGATCCGATATAAACAGCTGACTTACAGCAGGGTTTACATTCATCGGGAGTTTTGAGTACGCTTCAATCTTTTCTAGCGCTGAAGCAAGTGCTAAAGGATTTCCAGAAATATCTGATCCAGTCCTATCCGCACCATATTCGCGCGTTCTGGATATTGCCATTCGTATTATTACTGATGCTAATGGGGCTGCTATCAGAGCAATTATAAAAAATAAAGGGTGAGTATTTCGATTTCTGTTGCCTCCACCCCATAAAACACTTCTTGACATAAAAGATATTGTTGAGGCGAGCATTGCTGCAATACTTGACACTAAAATGTCTCTGTTCTTTATATGTGAAATTTCATGTGCCAAAACACCTTCGAGCTCATCATTATTTAATACTTTTAAGATTCCAGTTGTAACTGCGATACTTGCATTTTTAGGATTTCTACCTGTAGCAAAGGCATTAGGTTGATCGTTTTCAATGATATATAAGCTTGGCATAGGCATTTTCTCTTTTTGAGTTAAATATTTAACAATGCCTCTTACATCTTCATATTCGCCCTCAGTAATTTCTTTAGCTTTGGTTGAAGATAGTGCAATCTTTCCTGAATAGAAATATATTAAAAAGTTAAAAATAGCAGCAAAGGTTATTGAAAAAATCAGATTATAACCAAGTGTTTGGGCAGTAAAGAGTACAACTAGACTCATCAGGGTTAAAAGTACAGTAGTTTTTACTTGATTCATATTTTTAATTATAAATGATGTAGTTTATATTTTTTTGGCTGAAAGAATCTTGAAGCCACCTAGTCCGCGTTCGTTGCAAATTGCCTCCAGCCCAACAAGATCAGATTTTATTTTCAATTTATCTAAACCATCAGCATTATGAAATTCACTTTGCATTTTTTTATAAAAACTCATGAAACCATGGCGTTCTAAGAATTCTTTCTGGGACAATAACTCAACAGCAAAACCTAGATCAGATAAAGATGTTTTAACACTAGAAAAATTTACATCATAAGTTATATCAGTAGAGGTTGGTTGCAGTATTGTCTCCCCTGCTAGGTGGTGGTTCTTATATGTTCTTATGAGGGATTTGTAGGGTTTGCCCGACCTTTCATGATTCTCGTATCCGTAGTCGATTATGAGTAAAAATTTTGGGTTAAATTGTTCAACAATCTTGGAAAGATAAGTTGTTATATTTGTTTGTATCTCAACTTCAAAATCATCCAAAGGTTCGATGTTATTTTGTTTTATCCAAGATAAACTATCCGCGCGTATAGGAGCAAGGTTGTAACTTAATGACTCAGAATCTAATTGGATTACTTTTTCAAACCAGTTATGTTCCTTATACACACCAATAGAACAAGAGATATTATCAAGTACTTCATTCATGTAAATAAGATCAATGTCCTCAGCTGGAACCTTGTCTAAAGTTTTAAAAACATTGAACTCTTTGTCTTTCAAAGTCAGAAATGCTGTTTCAGATTTTTCAATAAGAAAGAGATTCTTTTTGGAATAATTTATAATTTGAGAAGCTAGTGAACCAGTACCCGGACCTATTTCTACTATATTATTTTTGATTTTATTACTATCTATCCAATTTGAAATAAACAAACCAAAGTGATTCGAGACTTCAGGTGACGTTAAGAAATCACCATCCTTACTAGATATAATTTTTGTGGTATTAACAAAGCCATATTCTCAATACAGGCACACCTCCATATACTCATCAAAAAATACATAGTCACGTTGATACTTTTCTTGGAGATGATTTATGAAGTTAGAGTTCGACAACCTTATTAACTATTAAAAAATAATGCAGAAGCATTGCCAAGATTTGAAAATATGTTTGGAAAAATTCCGGCTAAAAATGTGATGACGAGACTTATAAAGCCTACAACTTTTAAGGGGCCTAGTAGCGTAGGTTTAGTGTTAACTGTAATATTTTCAGATGGAGAATCCATCCATATTATTTTTGAAATCCTTGCATAGAAAACAAGTCCTATTACCGCATTGATTGCTCCAATAATTGCTAGCGCTACCCCATAAACTTCACCCGTACTTAATAAACTCCTAAAAACTACAAACTTTGCAAACCAGCCACCTAATGGTGGTATACCAGCAAGTGAAAAGAAAAATACTGTTGCGAAAACAGAAGTTAAGGGTTGGTGCTTTGCAAGTCCTCCCCACTCATAAATATTATTGCTACCACTGGTATTGATAAGGACATTTACAACAAGGAAAGCTCCAAGATTCATAAATGCATAAATGATTAAATATGTAACACTAGCATAAATACCATCCGCATAATCTCCCGTTATTCCAGCTACAGCAAGTGGAGCTAAAATGAATCCAGCTTGAGCAATTGAGGAGTATGCCAAGAGCCTAACGGGATTGGATTGTTGGAGTGCAGATAAATTACCTATAAACATTGTTAGTGCTGAAATTATTACTAAAATAATTCCCCAGCTCGAACCTGAATCAGGGAATACTTTTGTAAGAATAATCATTAAAGCTACGAATCCCGTTGCTTTTGAGCTTACTGACAAGTATGCAGTTACAGGAAGTGGTGAACCTTCATATGTATCCGGTGCCCACGAATGGAAAGGTACAACAGAAATTTTAAACCCTATACCGGCCAATATTAACATAACACTTAACAGTGCCGCAGGTGAGTTTGAGAGATTAGTTACTAATAATATTTTGGAGATCTCAGAAAAGATTAGCTCTCCTGTTAGTCCATAAAGCAAGGAGAAGCCATATAAAATAAGCGAAGCGGACAATACTCCTAATAAGAAGAATTTAATAGCTCCCTCATTAGATTTTTGATCACCTTTTTTCCAACCTGATAATAGAAACATCGGGGCAGATGCTAATTCAATTCCAATAAATAGTGTCAGCATGTCTCTTGACGAAGTAACAACTAATGCTCCGAGTAGTGAGCTTAATAGGAGATAGTAATACTCACCTTGGTAGTATCTGTCACTCTCTATAAAATTAATTGAAAGTAAGAATGTAAGGTAGGTTACTAGAATAAAAAGTCCTTTTAAAATTATGGAAAATTTATCAACAACATAGCTTCCTTCAAAAAGGATTAAGGGATTTTCATAATTAACCCATTGAAAAATTAGGGGTATAAATGAAACTAGCGAGCCTAAAAGAGCAACTAATGCTACATAAAATTTTGACTTCCTAGGTAAAAGAAGATCAAAAAATATGGTTGCTACAATAGTGAAAACAACAATTAATTCACTGGAGATTGCAAAGTAATTAATGGAAATATTAGCCTCCGAATGCTTTAGTAACCAAACTGATTACAGCATCATTTGTAGATCCGAAAATTAACTTAGGAAAAACTCCAATAAGTATTGTTAAAATAACAAGAGGTATCCATGCGGCTAATTCATACGCATCTGCATCGTGAAGTTCTTTATCTTTCCATTCATCACTTGGCTCTCCTAAATTTACTCTTTGAAGCATCCAGAGAAGATATCCAGCTGTTAAAACTGTACCTATTGCGCCAGCAACCATAGATGTTCTAAAAATTGTAACATTAAGGCCTGGCAGTGGATTATATGCTCCTAATAGTGCCATAAATTCACCCCAGAAACCTGCTAATCCAGGTAGCCCTAGTGATGCCATTGCTGTAAAAGCTAATAGTGCTCCTGTCTTTGGAAGAAGTTTCATATTTCCACCAAGTCTTCCCATGTCTCGGGTGTGATAAGTATGTGCCATTGAGCCTGATAAGAAGAAGAGTAATCCAGTAATGACTCCGTGAGCAACCATCCCTATCATTGCAGCATTTATCCCAATAGAAGTTAATGAAGATATTCCAAGCATTACGAAACCCATATGCCCAACTGAGGAAAAGGCTATCAATCTCTTTAGGTCAGTTTGTGCAAGACAAGCCAGAGAACCGTAAATAATACCAATAGCTGATAATATTGCGATCGCAGGTGCCCAAACTTTAGCTTGCTCAGGAAGAATCGGTAAGGCAATTCTAACAAATCCGTATGATCCCAATTTTAAAAGTATTGCAGCTAGTAACACCGATCCAACCGTTGGTGCTGCTGTGTGTGCATCAGGTAGCCAGGTGTGCAGAGGCCACATTGGAACCTTAACTGCAAAACCTAAAAATAATACAGCAAACACTAATGTTGCAAAAGTACCTGTGAAAGCACCGTTTGTACCCAATTCAATTAACTCAGGAATGCTGAAAGTTTTGGCTCCCCGGAAATAAAGCCCTAAAAAGCCAAGCAACATAAATGCTGACCCAAAGAGTGTAAAAACAAAAAACTTAATACTTGCATATAAACGAGTCTCAACCTCATTTTTAAGACCCGCAACGGTTCTCATTGTTCTGTCTCCCCAAATTCCAATCATGAAGTACATAGGTAGTAGGACAAGCTCAAAGAATACAAAGAATAGTATTAGATCTAATGCCACAAACGTGCCATTCATTCCTGTTTCTAGAATTAAGATTAAAGCCATCATTCCTTTTGGACTCTTAGGTTCTGGGAGGTGCTCAAAAGAATAAATTATTGCTAATACAGTTATAAAAGTTGAAAGAAGTAACAGGGGTAAGGATATTCCATCAATACCAATTTCATAATTAGAATTTATAGCTTCAATCCAAGAAAGTTTGCTTCCCAACTGAAATTGTTCTGCTTTAGAATAGTCAAACTGAATAGCAATAATTGCACTTAGGATGAATGTGATTACTGAAGAACCAAGTGCAGTTAGTTTAATTAGTAATTCTTGTTTTTTAGGCAATAATGCAACTATTAAAGCACTTACTAGCGGGAAAAATACGACTAAGGTTATGCCCAATCCATTCTCTAAGAATTCAAAACTATTAGTTACTATTTCCACTTTTCCTCCTATAACACTAACAAAATTAATAAGCTAATTACTATTACTCCGCTTAAAAAGTACATAATATACTGTTGAGCTTTTCCAGTTTGAAGAAGCTTTACTCTAGCACCCAATGCATCAGTTGAAGACGAGGATACATTTAATGCTCTATCAATTCCACCCTGGTCAAATTTTTCGTACACAATTTTTCCTAAAAATGTAGCCGCTACTCCAAACATATTTACTGTCCTATCCAAAATGTTTGTATTGAACCTGTCGACTATATTTGAAAGTGTTGATTTTGTTGGATTTATAATGAACTTGAAATAAAAGTCATCTAGGTAATATTTATTTTCTAAAATATTCCATATCGGCTCAACTTTAATCTTTTGATCGCCATCTTCAGGTCTACCCAATATTTGGTACACATAATAGGCCAAACCAATACCGGCTAAACCTGCAAGCAACCCGCTGCTCAAAGCAAAGTAGTCAAATGACTCTGGGTGATACTCTACTATAGGATTTTTCCTTGTTGTTACCCAGTCTGTAAAACCTGTATATATTCCTGGAATATTTACCCAACCTGCAACTACAGCAAAACCAGCAAGTACAACAAGAGGAGTGGTCATCATAGAATCAGACTCATGTGGATGTCCATTACCCCTGTACTCCCCAAAGAAGGTTAGGACTACAGCTCTAGTCATATAGAAAGCAGTTATAAATGCCCCAGCAACAGCTATAGCGAAATAAGTGCTGTACCCTCCATGGTTTAAAGATGCGAGTATTTCATCTTTTGAGAAAAAACCGGCAAGAGGTGGGAGTCCGGCAAGAGCAACTGTTCCTAATATAAATGTTATATATGTTCTAGGCATTTCTTTTCTGAGGCCACCCATTTCCCTCATGCTATTGGTGTGTACAGCATGAATAACTGAGCCGGCACCTAGAAAAAGTAATGCTTTAAAAAATGCATGT
The DNA here is from genome assembly GCA_964016255.1 of uncultured Acidimicrobiaceae bacterium. GTDB lineage: Bacteria > Actinomycetota > Acidimicrobiia > Actinomarinales > Actinomarinaceae > Actinomarina. The sequence continues at coordinate 12,909 of CAXHFF010000001.1, read as the reverse complement.
GTCCAGAGGTGAAATAATGCAGCAGTGTATGCTCCGGAACCTATAGCTGCAACCATGTATCCAAGCTGACTAACGGTTGAATATGCAAGTACTTTTTTTAAATCATCTTGGACTATAGCTATTAATCCCGCAGTAAAGAGAGTTATAACACCAAAAAGTAAAACTACGTCTAACGCTTGACTTGCCATACCTTCATAAAAAGGAAACATTCTTGCAAGTAAATACACACCCGCTGTAACCATTGTTGCAGCATGCATTAATGCAGATACTGGTGTTGGACCTGCCATTGCGTCAGGTAACCAAACATGGAGAGGAAACTGTGCACTTTTTCCCATTGCCCCAATAAATAAAAGAACTCCAGCTAGATATGCGACTGACTTAAGGGATTCGTAATCATGAGTAGATTGATAAAGAATTTCACTTATTCTCAATGTACCCGTAGAAAGAGCTAGTACGATTATTCCGATCATTAAGCCGACATCTGCAATTTTATTAGTTATAAATGCTTTCATTGCTGCAGATGAATTCTCTTTCTTTTCCCAGTAGTGCCCAATTAATAAATAAGAACAAACACCTACGAGCTCCCACCCAATTAAGAGTTGTAATAACGTTGGTGAGGAAACGAGTACCAACATACTCCCAGCAAATAAAGTAAGGGATGTAAAGAAAAAAGTATATCTAACCTCCCCTTTCATATAATTTGTTGCGTATATAAAGACTAAAGTAGCTACAGTGCCGACCACAAAATACATCATTATTGAAAGACCGTCTACAACCCATCCGAATTCAAGATCGAATGAGCCGATGCTTCCAACATTAATAAAAAATTCAGAGGCTACTCCTTCAGTAACATTTAGATAAAGAAGGTAGGAACTAAAAGCAAAAATAAAACCGATAGTGCCAAGAGCAATTTCAGCTCCTTGAAGTGGAAGATATTTTCCTAAAAAAGTAATTAAAAGAGCCGCTAAAAATGGTAGTACAACAATTATCCAAGTATATTCAGCAGCGACACCACCATCTGTATATGTGGGCTTTCCTTCAGCTAAAAAAAAGGTTAAATTACTGCTTACCATTTCAATAAATCAAATTCATTTATGTTTGCAGTTTTTCTGTTCCTGAACAACATCAGAACAATAGCTAAGCCAATACCTACTTCAGCTGCAGCAATAGTGATTATGAAAATGGTAAAAATTTGACCCTGTAATAAAGCATCTCCAAGCATGGCATCAAAAACAACAAAGTTGATATTTACTGCATTTAAGATTAACTCAATAGATAAAAGAACCATTACAACATTTCTTCTAACTAAAATTCCATATATCCCAATAGAGAACAAACCAGCTGCAGCAATTAAGAAAGGTTGAACACTCATATTTGGTTCTCATCCATGAGGGCATTATCTTGTCTTGCTAGAGTGATACCTCCAATTAGAGCCGCTAACAGAACGAAAGAAACAACTTCAAAAGGAAACACAAATCTACTCAACAAAATTTCTCCTAATAATTCAGTTGAAGTTCCAGATGTTACCGTTATTTGAGCATCAAAGGTGTTCAACATGACGTAAGAGAAAATTCCAAAAATTGACAAGGATACTATGAATGCCATGGTTTTATTTTTTTCATTGTCCAACTCAGCATTTTGTCCTAATGGTGCTCTTGTAATCATTATTCCAAATAGAAAAAGAACAATTACAGCACCTATGTATACAAGGACAATCACGAGTGCAACAAATTCAGCAGATAGTAATAAAAATGTACCTGCTGTTATGGCTAGAGTAAAAACTAGTGAAATTGCGGCATGAATTACATTAGAGGTTGTTACAACTTTGACAGCAACCAGTAAGAGACCCAATAGTAAAAAATAACTGATGATGTCAAGTGCTTCCATTTTAACTCTCTAAACCTTCGACTTCAGGTACTGTATTTAACCATTGATCAAGTCTTGTTTTATCATGAAGCATGTCTCCCATATTGTATTCTGAATATTCATATTCCGGTGTCCAAAACAATGCATCAAAAGGACAAACTTCAACGCAAATCCCACAATACATGCATAAAGCGTAGTCTATATCAAACCTATCGAGAACCGCTCTACTTCGTTGTCTACCTCCAGGTTTTGTAGGAGGTTGTAATTCTTTATGGCCTTCTATGTAAATACACCAGTCTGGGCACTGTCTTGCACAAAGCATACAACTAGTACAGGCGTCCTGATCAAGGGCAATAACTCCCCTTGCTCTTGGGGCGACAATTTCTTTTTCAAATGGATAGTTAACATTTGGATTTGGACTTAGGGGGGAAAGCGTCTTGATCATATTAAATAGAAGAATTTTCATTCCTGTCAAAAAACCAGGTAATTTAGGTCTAAATTTTTTCATTTAAAATACAACTTTCATTATGGATGTTATCAATATATTAAGGAGAGCAAGAGGAATTAATACTTTCCATGCTAAATTTTGAAGTTGATCTTCTCTAAATCTTGGGAAAGACCACCTGACTAAAACTAGAATAAAACCAAGAAAAACTGTTTTAGTTATTAATACAACTGGTCCATAAAAATTAACCCACTCTACCGGCAAGAGAGGCACATGATATCCACCTAAAAACAATGTAGAAGCTACAGCACATAGAATAAACATGTTCATGTATTCGGCTATATAAAAAATTAGGAATCTTACTCCGGAATACTCTGTTAAAAATCCACTAACAAGTTCAGATTCACCTATTGGCATATCAAATGGAACTCTCATCATTTCAGCTGTCGCAGCAATCATAAATATTAAGAAAGCTAAACCCTGTCCAGAAAGTACAAATGGAAGTCCAAACTCTATCTGTTTTTCCACTATTCCCACAAGAGACATTGTTTCAGCTTGGATTACAACGCCAACAACTGCAAGAATTAATGGAAGTTCATAGGCAATTAACTGTCCTGCAGCACGTATCCCACCCATTAATGAGTATTTGTTTGCAGATGACCATCCGGCAGTAAGAACGCCTAGTGTTGATAAGGAACTTATAGCCAATAAGTAAAAAACTCCTAAGTCTAAATCACTACCAACCAAAGTTGGACTGATTGGCACAACAACAAATAAGCCGAAAACAGAAGCAAGGACATATGCCGGTGCCCACTTAAATACTGCTGAATCAACATTTGTAGGTGTTATGTCTTCTTTCTGAAAAAATTTAATTATTTCAGCTAATGGAAAAATAAATCCTCTTAGGCCAACATGAAGAGGTCCAGGTCGTCTTTGCATCCATGAAGCGCCTTTAACATCAAGAATTGTAAATATGACTGCCCCATTTAAAGCAAAAGCTAGGACAATACCTGCTGTTACCATTACTTGAGATACATCAATCATCTATCAACATCTCCTAAAACAAAATCTAAACTTCCCATAATGGCAATTAAATCGGGTAACAACTGATCTTCAAGTAATACAGGAAGGATTGATATGTTACTAAAGGACGGTGTCCTAATTTTAAGCCTATAAGGTCCAAGTCCACCTTCAGAAATAACATAGAATCCCATTTCACCTTTTGGATTTTCAGTTCTTACATAAGACTGACCCTTTGGAACTTTTATGACCTTAGGAACTTTTGTTTGTAGAGGTCCACTTGGCATAGAGTCAATTGCCTGGAGTATGATTTTTGCCGACTCTTTCATCTCCATTAATCGAACATACCAACGATCATAACAATCGCCATTTTCTCCTACAGGAATTTCATAGTCAAATTTGTCATAAGGTAAGAAATCAGTCTGTGTTCTTAAGTCAAACTTTACACCTGAGGCTCTTAGTATTGGACCAGAAACTCCGTACTCTTCAGCAAGTTCTTTAGATATAATTCCCACTCCCTTAGTTCTGACTTTAAAGACCTCATTACCTCCAACTAAATCTTCCATTCTTTCAACAGCTTCAAGAACTTTCTCCATTGCGTCTCTAGTTTCTTGATAAAATCCAGCTGGTAAATCTTGTATATTTTTCTTAGTTGTTGGCCCTGCACCTGCAGCTGGTTTTATGCCACCAATCCTATTAAAGTTTGGATGAAATCTACCACCTGTCACTGATTCAATTAGGTCGAGAATTCTCTCCCTATCTTCCATTGCAAGAAATATTGGAGTCAATGCACCTATTTCAAGTGCATAAGCACCGTTGAATACAAAATGGGATGCTATTCTTGCCATTTCAGTGAGGATTAATCTAATGTGCTTTGCTCTTTCTGGTGCTTCTATTTCCATTAATTTTTCTGTTGCAGCAATAAAAGGTATCTCATTGGCAAAACCTGAAACCCAGTCAATTCTATTTACCAGTGTTGTTATTTGTGGGTACGTCCTAACCTCTGCAAGTTTTTCATACCCTCTATGCATATAACCCAATACCGGCTCAACACTTGAAATTTTTTCTCCATCTACTTTTGCTACTAACCTTAAAACACCATGTGTTGAGGGGTGCTGCGGGCCTATGTTTAAAGTCATATCTTCAGTTTCTATTTCAACTGAAACTGATGCCTCTGAGACATAAGGGATATTACCAGCGTTTAAAATATCATCCATCTTAACTACCTCCCTCTGATCCGTCTTCTGGCATTCCCTCCACATCAACTTCCCCAGGCCAGGGTTTTACCTCTCTACTAATTAATTCAAATGATTTAAGCATGGGATTTCCTTCATAATCGTCTGGAAGATACATTTTTTCAAGATTTGGATGATCACTGAATTCAATACCAAACATTTCATATGCCTCACGTTCATGCCAATTAGAACCTGCAAAGACCTCGACCAAGGAAGGAATAGTTGCATTGTCTTTCTCAATATCTGTAGAGACGAGAACAACATTTCCATCAATTGAATCCGATAAACAAAATATTACTTCAAAACAAGGTGATATAGGTTCTTTTGGAGGGTCCCCTACGGAAACTTCATTTTCCCAGTCAATAGCACTAAGCCAAGAAAAGTATGTGAGATTGAATTCATCTTTAAGCTGCGAGGCTGTACTTGTCCAATCAGATGTCTTGACTTTTATTTTTAGTGTGTCAAAATTGTTTTCTAAATTTGGAAATTTTGAGGAGAGGGATTCTATAAACTCTGCATTGTTAGACAGGTTCATTTTGATCTGCTTTCCATTTTTCTTTCATATCTTCTCCTCTAATTTTTTCTTGCAGGAGAATTATTCCTTCTTGTAAAGCTTCGGGTCTTGGTGGACATCCAGGTACATACACGTCGACGGGTATAAGTTGATCTACACCTTTGGTAACGGAATAAGAATCCCAATATGGGCCACCACTATTCGAACATGAACCCATAGAAATTACATATTTTGGTTCTGGCATTTGATCATAAAGTCTTTTTACTGCCGGTGCCATTTTGTCGGTAACTGTTCCTGCTACAACCATAAGATCAGCTTGCCTTGGTGAAGCTGGCAATGGAATAATTCCTAGTCTCATAAAATCATGCCTAGGTCCACTTACAGCCATAACTTCTATAGCGCAACAGGCCAGGCCGAATTGAAAATACCACAGTGAGTATGACCTTGCCCAGTTTAAAACTGATGATATAGGTTTTGGTAATCCAAATTTATCAACTACTCCCATTTCAAGACGTCCTTTCTAATTGCGTAAATTAAACCAATCAACAAAATAAAAATAAATACCAACATTTCAATTAAACCGAAATAACCTAACTTCTCAAGATTAATTGCCCATGGGAATATGAATACTGCTTCAACGTCAAAAATTACAAATAGTAAGCCAAAAATATAGTACCGGATGTATGTCTGGCTCCAACCAGTTCCCACTGGGTCAACACCTGACTCATAGGTTGTTAGCTTTTCAGGAGAGGGATTATTAGGTCTGAGAATGGCTGCAATCGATGTCAAAATAAGCATAAATATAATGCCCACTGCTAGCAATACTGCTACTGTTGCGTACTCCTGAAAATAAGAATTCATAATTTGATTTTAACCAACCCTTAGGAAATTTTAGTTTTATTTGAAAGTTGAGCGTAATTGTTTGTAAACTTTTTTTATGGATCATTTAAACAATATTTTTGGAAAAAGCAACTTACTAGACTTATCTAAAAAAATTTTTAATATCGTACTAAATGAGGATATATTTTCTGAAGAATACGAAGTAAAACTTAATTCTGAAATATTAAAGGCAGAGACAATAAACTTTGTTTTAGCTGATGGTCTAGGTACTGAAAATTTAAAAATTTCGAGGTCTGATTTTTTAAATAATACAAATTCATTTTCCGTGAACTCAACCTTTCCGAGTTCTACAAATGTCGCTTTAAGCACTATTAATTACGTTTCTAAACCTGTAGATACAGCCATTCTTGGTTACTACCTTTTTGATAGAAATGAGCATGGTCTGATTAATGCCCTGAACTGGAATCAAGACAATAAATCAATATTGAAAGACATCGATATCAAAGATAATAAAACGATATGGACAATTCTTAAATCTAAAGGCATTACATCTAATAACATTCAACCTAAAGACCTTATAAAGAGTGCATTGTCTGAATACATTTATAAAGACTCTCATCAAGTTGGATACAAAGATACTGATGAATTAAATGAAATAATTAGTGATTCTTCTGTTTTAGATAATCGTTTTAACTTTATTTATTATCCAAACATTGATATTTCAGCTCATGTATTTGGTGTTGGTAGCGAGGAGTGGCATAAAGAAATTGATATCTTTGAAAAATTTATAAAAAATTTAAACAATTCACACTCAAGAAAAATGTATACTGTCATCACCGCTGACCATGGCCTTACAAATATTTCAGAGAAAAATAGAGTTTATTTAGATTACACAGATGATATTAAGATTTTTGGAGATCAAAGAAGTGTATATATCAATGGAGATTTTCATAAGGTTAAGAAAATATTTAAAGATGTGCCAGGACGATTTCTTACTTCTGAAGAGATTAGAAAATTGTTAGGTAATCCAGAAACAGATTTAAGTAAAAGGCTTTATCCCGACCATTGCTTTTTATTAGAAGATGGATATATAATTTTTCCAAAGCATTTGAGAGGAAGCTTGGTTGGCTACCACGGGGGTACAACTCCGGAGGAAATGTATGTGCCCGTTATCGAAATTATGAATTACTAATAGATATACTTATCAAATGAAATTTATAAGATTATTTTTATTTGCCTCACTTATAACTGCCTGTAGTGGATTATTTTCAACAAACATTACTGAAGATAGCGTTTCTTTTGGAATGACAGAACCTGGATCATTTAAAATGGGGTCTGACTCTATAGAAAGTACTTCTATTTCCCAGGGGGATTATGTTATAAAATCTGCATATGGGAGTGTAGATGTCAGTACTTCAAACTTTGATAAAAAAGTTGATCAGTTTAAAAAACTTGTTGAAAAATATAATGGGAATATTTCAGATACCTATCTTTCTAGTAACTATCAAGGTCTTAAAAATTTTAGTATCACGTCAAATATTCCTGCTGAAGATTTTGATGAATTCTTAGCTGAAGTAGAAAATATAAAAAAGTTTTCAGATATTAGTATCAATTCCAATGATGTAACAACTTATGTACTAGACATTGACTCGCGGTTACTTTCGTTACTTAATGAGAAAACAGCTCTTGAGGAGATTAAATTAGAGGCTAAAACAACATCTGAGCGATTAGAGGTGCAGAATCAACTGCGATATGTAAATCAGGATATTGAAAGGCTTAAAGGACAAAAAGAATATTACGAAAATGCAACTTCATATTCAACACTAACTTTAAATATCAGAGAAGGATCTGGAATATCGCTATTCTCTTGGAACTATTATTTTCAAAGAAGCTTAAATTGGATTGAAGGAATTGTTGGAGTCACAGTTTCTCTTAGCGTGTTATTAATCCCAGTTTATCTTTTATTTATATTGTTTAAGAAAATCAGAAAAAAAGAATAGTGGCTTTTTCTTATATTGGCCTCTTATTAATAATCTTATTAGTAATCTTTTTTGGAAAGAGGATTAAGTAACCCCAAATTAGTTTGGCTGATAAGTTCCCGCAAATACTTGCCATGCAAGACAAGTCTTAGCTAATAAACTTAGCCATATATAAGCTCTCTCTCCATAGAGATAATCTTTCCATTTACCTACACCTTTATATTGCAAAATCATATTGATTGAGAAAGTATTAAAAAAGAAAAAGATACTAACAAATATCCATACCACAAACTGAGGAACGCCTTGTGGGTTTGCATCCGTAGCAACACCATCACCTATTAGGTTAATGAAGATAAATATCCAAGGTGCGATTCCAGCTAAACATCCCATAATATAAGCGGTCCAATCAACTTTGTCCGTATATTGATTGTGTACTTCCATCATCCAACCAAACCAACACATGGCAGCATTCATTACAAATATACCTGCTAATGCCCAGATATCATAGATCCCGACAAGTAAAGCAATTAATACAATCATTACTGATGCACTTATGGAATACTCTATCCAGCGAACTTTATTAATACCTTTCATTAAATCTTCTTTATATCTGTTATAAAAAGGTCCTGATATGAGAAAGTGTGCGACTGCTGAAGCTAGCAAAAATGTTGCAACTGCAGGTCCAAAGTTTGATACCTCTCTCCAGATTTGTAGTTCTGGAACTAAAGCGAAGCTAGATGGATCCTCAGGAGTTCCAACTCCTATAAGTTGAGTAATTGTTAAAGGTACTGTAAAACCTGTGTTGACTACGGTTCCCAAATAAAATAAACCTGCTCCTTGAATAAGATGAACTAATCCCATCCTTAAATTAAATTTCTTAAGTTTCTGAATTTTTGCTTCCATTATTTCTTACCTTTTTTTAAATAGTATTAACCTTATTATTACAGATATGGATATTAATGAAATTAATAAAGAAATAGATAACTTGATTCATGAATTGAACAGTTTAGTAAAGTCACTAGCAAATTCAAGAGAACTTATTGCAGAGAATAACTTTAAAAGAGCTACAAATTATCTTTCTGAAACTGAAATAGCACTTCAAGCCATCGCAGGAAAAGTGTCAAAGATTAAACTACTTATTTGAAGGAAAAGTAGTTACTTCCGAAATTTCAATGCAAATCTTGTCACCCGGTTCATAAATAACAGACGGGAGAGATCTGGATCTGAATATCTCACCTTTGTTATTCTCAAAAGATATAACTTGATCGTGACCATAAAAAGTACACTCCTTAACGGTATAAGGCCCCATGGAATCTAGATTGATTTCAATACATTCTGGACGGATCGATACATCTAATGCACCTTCATATGCTGAAGTAAAACTTCCAAGGGATGTTTCAACTCTTCCATCTACTGAAAATCCCTTGAGAATATTTGGATCCCCAACAGAATTTGCTACAGATTGACTGATTGGGTTTAAGTAAATCTCCTGAGGGGTTGCACTTTGTATAACATTACCACTTTCCAAAACACTGACAATATCACAAACTGATAATGCTTCTTCTTGATCATGTGTAACGATTATTGCAGTAGTTTGAGTCTCTCTTAAAAGAGATACAACCTCATCTCTAAGGACTCTGGCCATTTGGGCATCTAAACTTGTAAAAGGTTCATCAAGAAGAATCATTTCTGGTTTTGGTGCAAGTGCCCTAGCTAAAGCCACTCTTTGTTGCTGACCTCCTGAAAGTTTTTGAGGAAATTTATTTTTATACTGAGTCAAATTACACATATCTATTACTTCTTGCAATCGCCCACTATTTTGCTCTTCTTTGCTGAGTCCAAAAGCTATATTTTTTTCAACGTTTAAGTGCGGGAATAATGCGTAATCTTGAAAAACCATTCCTATATTTCTATTTTCAGGTGGTATGTTTGTCTCCTGATCAAAAATTACTTTGTCATACATTTCAATACTTCCCGAATCTGGTAATTCAAAACCTGCAAGCATTCTTAAAGCCGTAGTTTTTCCTGATCCGGAGGTACCTAGTATTCCGAAAATTGAACCTTCCCATATATCAATATTAAAATTTTTTAGAACAGATTCAGCCCCATATGACTTAGATAGGCTTCTAGCTCTTAAAATAAGACTGTTAAATACCATTATGTTGTTAAATTCCTTGTACTTAATATATAAGTAGGAATTGCGCTTATTGCCAACAAAATAAAGGAAGAAAATGCTGCTTGAGTGAATAATCCTTCAGATGCATATGACCAAATATCGATAGCCATAGTATTTAAACCTGTAGGCCTGAGTAACAGAGTTTGTGGTAATTCTTTCATAGTCGATAAGAAGACAAGTGCTCCACCCGCAAATAAGCCTCTGTATATTAAGGGAAGGGTAATCCTATAAAAGCTTTTTAACTTTGACATGCCCAACCCAGAACTTGCATCTAAGTAATTTGATTTTACCTGTTCCATGGAGGCTTGACCCGCTCCAATTGCTTGAGGTAAAAAAACTATTAGGTAGGAGATAATTAAAGCTGTAAAGCTTTGATATATTGATGGGAAAATTTTAATTGTTATAAATAAAATTGCTACCCCGACGGATATGTGAGGTAGTCCATAAAGTGCCAACATGATTCTCTCTACAATATTTCCAAATTTTGAACGATATTGTGAGACCATAATAATAATGGGTGTCGAAACAACGACCGAAAAAAGTGCTGCCAATAGAGATACACTTAGGGACCCAACAACTCCTCCAAATACAGCTCTAACACTATTTCCAGCTGAAAGTCCCCTAATGAGCCAATAGCTCAAGACTGATATTGGCAAAACGAGTCCCGAAAAAATAATTAAACTCATAAAGGAATAAATTAATATTTTAGATCTTGGGGTTAGATTAGTTTTTTCAGATATTTTTGGAGTTCCGCTGACTTTTGCTGATCTCGACTCCTCAGAACCTCTTTGAATAAAACTAATAAGCAATGCTAAAACTATCAAGATACTTGAGTAAAAAATAACTGGATCGCCATTTATGTTGAATTCATAATAACTATATATAGCTTTTGTGAGAGTTGAGTATCTCATCAGTGAAACTGCACCAAAATCTGATATCACATACAAGCCAACTAGAAGACCAGAGAAAATAATTGGTTTTTTTAATCTTGGAATTACAACTTGTGTGTATACGTTAAATCTGTTTTTACCTAATGATCGTGCTGCATCTTCTACTGTGGAATCAAGATTGCGAAGTGCGCTACTACAAATCAATACGACGTAAGGATATGTAAATAAAGTTAAAACTATCCAGCTACCAAAAAAACCTTCAATCCCCACTATTTCATTTATGCCAAAACTGGAAAATAATTGTACAAATAAACCTTTAGGAGAAAAAGCTGAAACATATGTTAATGCTCCAATATAAGAAGGGATGACTAATGGAAGCACAGACAGGGTAAATAAGATTTTGGAACCAGGTATATTAAAACGTACCAGAATAATTGATATCAATAGGCCTACTATCAGACTGGATATAACAACAAAAATAAATAAAAGCATGGTGTTTAAAAGTAAGTCAAAAACATTCCAAGATCTGAAAAAACTTATATAAGATCTATTAAAAGTTAGAAATCTCCAGATTAAATAAAATGTTGGCAATAAGAACGTAATAAGAATAATGAAGTTAGTGATTATAAGTGATTTTGGAGTTTTCACACTACAAGAATATCTATGTTAAAGAGTTATATAAAGAAAAAATCTGGCCAGGTTGATTTGACCAGATTTTTTTCTTTTGTATATAGCATTAGTATCTAATGACTGTTAGAAACCTGCCTGCGCTATAAGTTCTACTGCTTTTTCTTGCCATAAAGCTAATGCAGACCAGTTCAAATCCTCAGGGGAGTTCAAACTATCGATGTCTGGTAATAGGGCATTTGGTGTAATACCTGGAACGAGTGGGAACTCGAATACAGTATTTGTGAAATGCTCTTGTGCACTAGTTGAGTGTAGATACTCAATAAATGCCATAGCTGCTGGTTTATTTTGGCTAGAAGATAAAACTCCTGCTCCAGCTGGCATGACCATTGCACCACAACCACCATCGAGATATACGTTTTTAACTGGGCTATCGCCATTTTCAGCTAATACTCTTAATGTGTAGTAGTGATTAATCATTCCAATGTCTAACTCGCCTGCATCTGCCGCAGCAACTTGAGGGGAGTTCTTTGGATATTCTGTATATCCAAGACCATTGATGGCTGTTAACCATTCGGCGACTTTTTCTTCACCATCTGACTCAATCATGCAAGCAACCATAGCTATGAAAGATGAGTTACCAGGTGCAAGACCAAGTCTTCCTCTAAATTTTTCATCATTTAAACCATAAATATCTGAAGGCATTTCTGCATCAGTTGTATCTCTGGTGTCAACAACAAGTGAACGTGATCTTCCAGAAGTTCCAACCCAGTATCCTCTTTGGTCTACTGCCCATGCTGGAACGTTGTCTAAAACGTCAGCAGGTAAGACATCAAAAAGTCCTTCCTTGGCTACTACACCAAGACTTACTGGATCTTGTGATAAGAAAACGTCAGCTGGGCTAATTGCGCCCTCAAGAGCTAAAGTACCTGCTAACGCAGCACTCTTGTCATAACGAACTTCAACTGCCACTCCAGTTTCAGCTGCGAAAGCAGCTATAACGTCGGCGACTAAGCTTTCTTTTCTACCACTATAAATGACTAGAGATCCTTCGACTGCAGCTTCTTCTTCAGCTAAAGCAGCTTCTACTGCAGCATCCAAAGCAGCTTGGCTTATCTCGCCAGCCTCACCCTTTTCACCTTGTTCTCCTTGAGGGCCTGCTTCTCCGGCATCTCCACCTGCACATGCAGTAAAGACCATTAAGCAAGCAACAAGAAGGGAAATTGATTTCTTATTCATAAAATATATTCCTTTTTATTTACTTATTATTGTTCTGTCTCTTATACACATCTGACGCTGCCGACGAGAACACACGTG